>CAJFVV010000009.1 GCA_904420565.1 Candidatus Pseudoscillospira faecavium | reverse complement strand
TTTTTTGCGGGAAGGGACTATGATGGGGGTGACGGACGGCGCGGTTTGCCGGGAAGGGAGGAGACGCGGTATGACGCCGGTGCAGACCGATTTTTCCAAGGGCAGTATTCCAAAGGCCATTATGCGCCTGGCGCTGCCCATGACAGCGGCTCAGCTGGTCAATATTTTATACAGCGTGGTGGACCGCATCTATCTGGGCCACATCCCTGGAACCGGACACCTGGCGCTGACGGGCTTGGGACTGACGCTGCCCATTCTTTCGGTTTTGATGGCCTTTGCCAACCTCTGCGGCATGGGCGGCGGGCCGTTGTGCTCCATTTATCGGGGCAAGGGAGACAACCAGGAGGCAGAGTATGTTATGGGAAATTCCTTTACGCTGCTGCTGTTGCTGGGCGTTGGCGCCACAGCGGTGTTCCTTTTGCTGAAAGAGCCCATGCTTTACCTTTTCGGAGCCAGTGCAGAGACGTTTCCCTATGCCGACGCCTATTTGAGCATCTATTTGTGCGGCACGCTCTTTGTCATGATCAGCCTGGGGATGAATCCCTTTATCAATGCCCAGGGATTTGGCCGGGTTGGCATGATGACCGTGGTGCTGGGGGCGGTGCTCAATCTGATTTTGGATCCGGTGTTTATTTTCCTGCTGGGCTGGGGCGTGCGGGGCGCAGCTTTTGCCACGGTGCTCTCCCAGGCCTGTTCCGCCGCGTGGGTGCTGGCGTTTTTAACAGGGAAGAAGGCGCCCTTGCGGCTGCGGCGTGTTACGCTGCGCCTGCAGGCGGCGCGCGTGCGAAAAATTTTGGCTTTGGGCCTTTCAGGATTTTTCATGTCGCTGACCAACAGTCTGGTGCAGGTGGTGTGCAATAAGACGCTGCAGATTTACGGCGGCGACCTGTATGTGGGGATTATGACCATCCTCAATTCCCTGCGCGAGGTGTTCATGATGGCGGTCACTGGGTTAAACAACGGCGCGCAGCCGGTGATCGGCTATAATTTCGGCGCAGGAGAAGAGCGGCGGGAGTACCGGGCCATTCGCTTTTCCATCGGGGCGACGGTCGGCTATACCATGGTGGTCTGGCTGCTGCTGATGGCTTTGCCGGGACCGCTGATCCGGCTGTTCAACAATGACCCGGCCACGGTGTATTACGGTGTGTCGGCGCTGCGGATTTACTTCAGCCTGTTTTTGTTTATGTCGCTGCATGTGTCGGCCCAGTCGATCTTTGTTGCGCTGGGAAAGGCAAAGCAGACGGTCTTTTTCTCTCTGCTGCGCAAAGCCTTTGTCTGCGCGCCGCTGACCGTGCTGCTGCCCCTGTGGGGACTGGGCACTACGGGTGTGTTTGTGGCAGAGGCGGTTTCTCAGCTGGTGGGCGGCCTGGCATGTTTCGGCACCATGTACTGCATCGTATACCGGCCCCTGCGGCAGCGCCTTTTGATAAACGGAAAAAGCTGAGAAAAGTCTCTTGACAAAATCGGTCGATTATTATAGACTTCAAATGAAGGGGTCTATAATAATCGACCGATTTTGCCGTTACGGAGAGGGGAGAAGCAATTGTGCCCATTTGTCCGCATTGCCACTGTGAAATGGAAGAGGGATATTGTCTGCGGGGCGATACTTATGGGAATATCCGCCTGGAGCGGGGGCCTGTCCGCCGCAAAGACATTCAGGCGGCCCTGTGCCCCGGATGCGGGGAAATCTCTTTATGGATAAGACGAGAAGAAAGAAGGTGAATTTTCATGGGAAGCTGGAAACTGTGCGACAGTGAATACCGCTTTATGTGCGTTGTGTGGGATCATGCGCCGCTGCCGTCGGGAGAGCTGGTGGCCCTGTGTGCAAAAGAGCTGGGATGGAAAAAATCCACGACTTACACCATGGTGAAAAAACTGGCGGAAAAGGGCCTGCTGAAAAATGAAAATGCAACCATCACCGTGCTTGTTCCGCGACAGGCGGTGCAGGCTGAGGAGAGCGCCGCTTTTGTGGAGCGGACCTTCGGCGGCTCTCTGCCGGCCTTTTTGGCGGCTTTCATGGGCGACAGAAAGCTCAAGGACGAGGAAGCGGAGGCCATCCGGCGGCTGATTGACGATTATCAGGAGGAAGCGCGATGACACTGGCTACGATTTTCGCGGCGGTCTGCTGGATGTCAGTTGCAGCTACCATTGTTGCTGTGCCGGTGATGGTGCTGGAAATTGTCTTTGAGCGGGCCAGAGTGCCGAAAAAAATTGCCTGTCTGCTGTATGCGTTGGTGCTGCTGCGCATGATCTGTCCGGTGGCGCTGCCGGGAGACTGGGGGCTGTTCAGCCTTCCGCTGATCCAGACCGTGCAGCAGGAAACTGTGGATTTCAGCGGCTATGCCGGCGATTATGAAGTGGCTATCGAGGGCAGCACGGAATATGAGGCTGCCATCGCGGCGGGACTGACGCCGGAGCGCGCCATAGAAGATTCTCCCCAGTCCCTGCTCTATGTTCCCTACCGTACCGATGGCAGCGGCGCTTTTTTGCCGGCAAAGACAGCCATGGAAACCTGGGTGTCTGTGTTGGCGGCTGTCTGGCTCGCGGGGGTCGCGGTATTTTACGCGCTGACGCTGCTGTCCTATTTTCTGCTGCGGCGCAGGCTGCGCTTTGCGGTGAAGCTTTCGGAAAATGTCTATGTATGCGACTGCATTCCATCCCCCTGCGTGGTGGGCTATTTCCGCCCGCGCATCTATCTGGTGCCGGGGCTGAATGAAGAGGAACAGGCGCATATTCTGGCCCATGAGCGCGCCCACTTGCGCGCCGGAGACCATTGGGCCAAATTGATTGCCTGGATGGCGCTGGGCGTGCATTGGTTTAATTTTTATCTCTGGGGCGTGTACCGCACCTACTGCAGCGATTTGGAGCAGGCCTGCGATGAACGGGTGGTACGCGCGGCGGATGTGGAGGAGCGCAAAGCCTATAGCCGCACGCTGCTGCATCTGTCCTATAACCGGCGCTTCACCTGGCTCAACCCTGTGGCGTTTGCCGAGGGCGGCACGAAAGAGCGTGTGACCCATGTGCTGCGCTTCCGCAGGGCAACGCCGGCTTTGCTGGCCGGGGCGGCAGCGGCGGCGGTGGCGCTGGCGTTGCTGTGCAGTACCGGCGGCGCCCGGCAGACGCAGGAGAACGCAGTGGCGACGGTGATCGACCACACCGGCACCTTGTCCCGGCAGCAGATTGATGCGCTGGAGGGGCGTTCCTGGGCGCTGATGGGCGCGGATACGGAGTTGGAATGGGTCAATACCCGGAGTTTTTCCGCCCTGGAGATTTTGAGCGTCCGTGTGGATGGTTCTGTTTACACTATGGAGGTGCTGGAAGGCAGCGCCCTGTTTTCCTGGATGCTGCATGGAACAGGGCGGGAAAACGGAACGGCGGCCTGGACCTTCGGCATCCCCATGGCCTGCCGGGAAACGCTGCAGTGGGATGGCGAAGCCTTTTCCCTCATCAATATAGAAGCGGTGGGAGAAACAGTGCAGAGCGGCGATAGGGAGCTGGATGTGAGCGGCTTTTCTCAGGAGGCCATACAATGTATGGAAGAGACGGACACGGGCCTTGCCTCTGTTGTGAAAACGCTGTGCCGCCAGGCGGAGCTGTGGTATGGCTGCCGGGTTTATCAGCCCTATGTAACCGAACTGCCCTATGGCGCCCTGTTGATTCTGCCGGATGGGCAGTGGCATTTTGCTGCGCTGGGCGAAAACAGAGAGGGCACATTTGCGCCGCTGCGGGCGGCGGGCCAATCTCCGGCAGGGACGCCGCTGGAGCATTGGAGCGATGAACAGCTTGTCTGGGCGCTGCCAGGGGCTGAGGGCGCCTTTGCACAGGAAATGGCCGCAGAGGTCTGCATGCGGTTTGAAGAAGCGCCGAAAGATATCCTGCGGGAGCTGACGGCCCTGGGAACCGCGGACCGCACAGAGGCCTGCTGGCGGCTGGCCCAGGCGTGGAATACGGCGCACGACACCGGGGAAGCGATGGCATCTGCAGAAGTTCTGCGCAGCTGCACGCCTGCTGTGCAGGATACGGTGCAGCTGCTGGAAACGGACCGCAGAGCCGCTGCTGAGGGGGCACAGACGCCGCCGCAGACGCAGGACAGCAGCGATGACGGATGGGCTGTCCAGGGACCGATTGTAATGGAAACTTTTTATACAACAGGGTAAAAGGGATGGAGCACAACAGTGCTCCATCCCTTTTTGATTTACAGGGAAAAGAGGACAAAGGCGAGCAGGGCGGAAAAGACGCCCTGCAGAAATTTGCCGAGAAAATATGGCGTGCAGGAGAGATCGGTTTCCAGCACAAACAGCAGGCTTTGGCAGTGCACAGACAGCCCGCCCCACCCCAGCAGAAAAGCGGCCAGGGCGGCGGTGCCGGGCGTCAGCGCAGCGCCCTGCAGGCAGGCGCTGCCGGTGGAGAGCTCCAGAATACCCGCCAGCAGGGCGGTAGCCAAATGCTCTGTCATGCCAAAGGGGGACAAGATCCATTCCAGCGCCGCCGCGGCAATCTGCAAAAGCCCCGTGATGGACAGCAGCCGCAGGAAAATCATAAAAAAGAAGACGAACGCACAGATATTCAGCACGGCAAAAAAAGAGCTGCTCACCGCGTCTGTGAACACCTGCGGCAGGTTCTTTGCATCTGTATTACGGGAAGCGGTATGGACGAAAACAGATGGCCCGTTTGCACAGCAGCGGCGAAAGCACAGCCCCACCAAAAGGGCAGCTGTAATATGAACGGCATAGAGCCGCAGCCCGGCGTCGGCACTGTCGAACACACCGATGCCCACCACGCCCAGCAGGAAGCCGGGACCGGAGTTGTTGCAAAAGGACAGCAGGCGTTCCGCTTCAGATTTTGTCAGCTGCCCTTGCTGATAAAGGGTTGTTGCTGTGCGCACCCCCACGGGATAGCCGCCGGTGAAGCCCAGTGCCAGTACAGCAGCGCTGCTGCCGCCCAAACGAAACAGCGGCATGGTTATGGGGGAGAGCCAATGGTTAAGCTGCTGCGCGGGCAAAAGGGCTGTCAAGAGGGCGGAGCATACCAAAAAAGGAAATAAAGAGGGGACGATGGTCTGCGCACACAGCCGGATGGCCTCCCGCACGGCCTCCATGGCCGGCGCGGGGCGCGCTAAGAGCAGTGCGGCGCAGGCGATGCACAAAATCAGAAGACACCGCCGTGCTCCAATGCGGAAAATAGAAGTGCACATGAAAATCACCTGGGCCATGTTTATGCGGGATGCTGCAAAAAAATGTGCGGGACAGGCAAGTGCGCAGGGCGCTGGACATAGAGTAGTTCTGAAAAAAGGAGTGGGACAAATGAACCAATTTGAAGACCGCGATATTTTGACAAAAACTGCACAGCTGCTGGATCTGCCCATGGATGTGGTGGCAGGACTGCCGAATTTGGAACTGCTCGGCAACCGGCAGCTGTTTTTATCCCAGCACAGGGGCCTTTTGGCCTACAGTGATACCGCCATTGATGTCAACTGCGGCACGCTGCTGGTGCGCGTGCGGGGGCAGGGATTGCAGCTTTTGTCCATGACCGCCGATGAAATGCGCATCGGCGGTATCATTGAAAGCATTGAGCTTGCGAGGTGAGCCATGTTTCTGGATTTTATCAATTTGCTGCAGGGAACTGTGAAGATTACGGTGGAAAGCGGCTTTCCTGAGCGCGTGCTGAATTTGTGCTCGGCCCATGACATTGCCTTTTGGGATATGGAGTGGCATTCGCCCACCAGCTTTTCCATCAAGCTTTCCCGGAAAAGTTTTCTGCAGCTGCGCCGTCTGGCCAAAAAGCTGGATTGTGAAATCACGGTGGAGCGCAAGAGCGGGGTGCCTTTTTTTGTGGGCCGGTTTCGCCGGCGCTATGCGCTGCTGGTTGGCCTTGCCCTGGCGGTGGGGCTGGTGCTGTTCGGCTCCTTCTTTGTCTGGGATTTTGAAATTGAGGGCAACGAAACGGTCTCCGATGAGCGCATTCTGCGGGCATTGGAGGCCGAGGGCGTTACTTATGGCACATTTGGCCTGGGCATCCATCCGGAAACGTTGAAAAACCATATTTTGATGGAAATTCCGGAGCTTTCCTGGATGACAGTGAATGTGACAGGCTTTCGGGCCACCGTTATCGTGCGCGAGCGGGTTGCGCCGCCGGAACTGCGCGATGAGCATACAAAGGCCAACATTGTGGCGGAAAAGGACGGCCTGGTGACGCTGGTGCAGCTGTATGGCGGGCATGCGGAGGTGATGAAGGGGTCCACGGTGACAGAGGGGCAGCTGCTGATCAGCGGCGTGGCGGATATTGACGACCGCGGGGCTTATTTCACCCGGGGCGAGGGCAAAGTCTGGGCGCGCACCTGGTATGATTTGACGGCAAAATTGCCTAAGACCGTGCAGGAGAAGTCCTACACAGGACGGGAAAAGCGGATTTACACGCTGATTTTGGGAAAACAGCGCATAAAAATTACGCCAGGCAGTAGCATTTCCTATGCAGATTATGATAAAATAACAAACAAAACAAGGCTGCGCCTGCCCGGCGGCGTTTCACTGCCGGTGACGCTGGAATGCGCTGCAGTGCGGGAATACCAGGCAGTGGAGCGTACCCTTGGGGAAGAGGAGGCAAAAACCCGGGCCGAGGATGCGCTGCGCCAGCAGCTGCGCGACCGCATGCACGAGGATGGCACAGTGCAGGAGAGCTCGCTGACCGTGCGCGATGCCGGCGCTGTGTACGAAGTGACGCTGCATGCCGAATGTGAAGAACAGATCGGCAAAACCGTGGCTTATATTGAGGAAGAGAACGAAGGAGAAGCAACAGCATGATAGAACAAAGGATGAGCATCGAAAGAATGGAAGAGGCGATCAATGTCTTTGGTTCCTTCGATGAAAATATCCGTTTACTGGAGAAAGAACTGCATGTGACAGTGACCAACCGGGATGGAGAGCTGAAGGTGAGCGGCGAAGCGGAAGAGGTCTCTCTGGCTGTTCGGGCGCTGAAAGCGCTGCTGGCGCTGTCGGCCAAGGGGGAACCGATTCACGAGCAGAATGTACGCTATGTGATTGGCCTGGCCCGGGCCGGACAGGAGGAAAAGGCGGCGGAGCTGGCCCAGGACGTGGTATGCATCACGGCCAAGGGCCGGCCTGTCAAGGCAAAAACCATTGGCCAGCGGCGCTATATTGAGTCGATTCAGAAGAACACCGTCACCATCGGCGTGGGGCCTGCGGGTACAGGAAAAACTTATCTGGCGGTGGCTGCGGCAGTGGCGGCGTTCCGGGAAAAGACCATTGACCGCATCATTCTCACCCGCCCTGCGGTGGAGGCCGGTGAGCGCCTGGGATTTCTGCCGGGCGATTTGCAGAGCAAAGTGGACCCTTATCTGCGCCCGCTGTATGACGCGCTGTTTGATATGCTGGGGCCGGATACCTATAACAAATATCTGGAGCGGGGCAATATCGAGGTGGCGCCGCTGGCCTACATGCGCGGCCGGACGCTGGATAACTCCTTTATCATTCTGGATGAGGCCCAGAATACCTCCCGGGAACAGATGAAAATGTTTCTCACCCGCATGGGCTTTGGCTCCAAGGTGGTCATTACCGGCGATGTGACGCAGATTGACCTGCCGGCGGATAAGGTCAGCGGACTGCGGGAGGCCATTCGGGTGCTCCAGGGCGTGGAAGGAATCGGCATTTGTGAGCTGACGGGACAGGACGTGGTGCGCCATATGATGGTGCAGCGCATCATCAAAGCCTATGAGGAGTATGAGCAGCGCCGCGGCGAAAAAGGAAGGGGGCGGCGCTGAGATGGCAAAGCGCCATTATATCCCGGTGACGGCCGATGTGCCCGGCGCTGCCAGCGCGGACAACTGCGCCCTGATCCGCAAGGTGATCCGCACAGCACTGCAGCTGGAAGGCGTAACGCTCCCCTGCGAAGTGGACGTGCTGCTGACCAATGACGCGGGCATCCATGCCATCAACCGGGAGATGCGCGGCGTGGACAGGCCCACCGACGTGCTGAGTTTTCCGGAATTTGAATTTTTTCCCGGCAACCCGCCCACGGAGGCGGATGCGGAATTGTGCGATGTTGCCACGGGGCTGCTGCCTTTGGGGGACATGGTGCTGTCCATGGAGCGGGTGCGGGCCCAGGCCAAAGAATTTGGCCACAGCAACCGCCGGGAGCTTGCCTATCTTGTGACGCATTCAGTGCTGCACCTGCTGGGCTACGATCATTTGGACGAGGGAGTGCAGAAAAAGCAGATGCGCGCCCGGGAGGATGCAGTGATGGAAGCACTGGGCATCGCAAGATAAAGGAACCGGCAGGGGATGGATGAGCAGAAACCACTCTGATGAAATCGGAATGGTCCGCGTCTGCGCTGTGCCGTTTCGCGGTGGTATGTGCGCGGCGCCGGTGTTTGCCCTTGGCTGGAGAAGAGCTGGCCCGGCTCTGCGGCGCAGTGCCCCCTTTTGCAGCACTGGCTTTTTGGCAGCGCCGCCATACGGGTTCAGATGCTGGTGTCCCGCCTTGTGGAAAAGGCGGGGAGTTTCAGGCTGCAAAAAGTGAAATAGAAATGATGCAGGAAAGTTGAGGATGCTTATAATATGCCAATTACAAAAGAAGCGATGATTACCGTCTGCGGACGGCCCAATGTGGGCAAATCTTCCCTGACCAATGCCCTGGTGGGAGAGAAAATTGCCATTGTTTCCAGCAAGCCGCAGACCACGCGCAACCGCATTTTCGGCGTGGTCAACAGCGGGGATACCCAACTGGTGCTGATGGATACGCCGGGGCTGCACAAGGCACAGAATCGCCTGGGCGATTATATGGTTCAGGTGGTGGAGGAGAGCCTGAGCGATGTGGATGCCGTGATGATGCTGGTGGAGCCCATCGCCCATGTGGGAAAACCCGAGCAGATTCTGCTGGAACGCCTGAGGAAAAGAAAAGAACGGGCTGTTTTGGTGATCAATAAAATCGACACGGTCAAAAAAGAGGCGCTGCTGGCAGTGATGGCAGCTTATCAGAACGAATATGCCTTCGACGCGGTTATTCCCGTCTCTGCCCGCACTGGCGAGGGATTGGAGGATCTGCTGCACACGCTGAAGGGCTACGCGCAGGAAGGACCGCAGCTGTTTCCCGACGACATGACCACCGACCAGAGCGACAGCCAGGTGTGCGCGGAAATTGTGCGGGAAAAAATTCTCTATTGCCTGCAGCGGGAAGTGCCCCACGGCGTGGCCATTGAGGTGACAAAATTCAGCCAGCGCGCAAATGACATCATTGATTTGGATGTGACCATTTATTGCGAAAAAGCGAGCCACAAAGGAATTTTGATTGGCAAGGGCGGCGAGATGCTGAAAAAAATCAGCACCATGGCCCGAGCGGATATCGAACGCTTTATGGGGGCGAAGGTATATCTGCAGACCTGGGTAAAAGTGAAAGAAAACTGGCGGGATCAGCTGAGCGCAATCCGTGGCTTTGGCTATCGCAGCGAAAATTGAGCAAAAGGACGCAGCGGCGCTGCCGGCCTGCGGCCAAACGGAATGAAAATAGGAAAGCGGCGCAAAATTTGTCAGGCATGGGCGCCCTGAAAGCCGTCAACCCTATGGTTGAGGTGATGCGTTGTGCAGCAGTATCAAGGCTATTGGAAGCTGTTTTGTCGCACTGGCGTGCCGGCTTTTTATCTGACCTATTGCATCAATCGTGATGGGGAGCAGCTTGTGTAAGGTGCTCCCGTACATACTGTCGGGGAGCAGAGCTTCCGGCAAGGAGAGGAACTATACAATGGAAGAACAAAAGTACCGCTATACCCGCAGAAACGGGAACATCGGGTGCATTGCCGGGCTGCTGATCGGCGCGGCGGCAATGGGGGCTGCACAGATGCAGCTCCTGCCGCTGCTGGGGGCCGTGGCGGGCGCCGCCGCGGGCATGGCGCTGGGGTGGCGCAGAGATAAGCGGGAAGCGGAAAAGCGGGAGCAGGATGCGCAGGATTGTTGAAGGCGTGGTGCTCCGGGAGACGGACACAAAGGAAACCGACAAAATCCTCACGGTTTTGACCAAAACCGAGGGCAAGCTTGCAGTGATTGCCCGGGGGGCCAGACGCAAAAACAGCCGCATTGCTGCCGCGTCTCAATTACTGGTTTATTCGGAAATGACCTTGTTTCAGCGGGGGAATTGGAGTATACTGGACGAAGCGTCCACGCTGGAACTGTTCCCCGGCGTGCGGCAGGATATTGAACTGCTGGCTTTGGGCTCCTATTTTGCAGAGATGACGGAGCTTTTGACTGAGGAAGAAGTGCCGGTGCCGCAGGTGCTCTCGCTGCTGCTCAATGCTCTTTATGCATTGGGAACGCTGCATAAAGAGCAAAAGCAGGTGAAAGCTGCCTTTGAGCTGCGGCTGCTCACTTTGGCGGGATTTGAACCGTTTTTGGAACACTGCGCTGTTTGTGGACGGAAGGAGCCGGAGGCGCCTATGCTGGATGTGGTGCAGGGTGTGCTTCACTGCGGAAACTGCGTGCTGTCAGGGCGGCGGGGGCTTTCGATGCCCCTTTGCGCTGCCTCGCTGGAAGCCATGCGCCATGTGGTGACCTGCCCGCCCAAAAAGCTGTATGCCTTTTCATTGCCGGAAGAGGCACAGCGGCGCATGGCGGACGCGGCAGAGGCATTTTCTGCCGCGCAGCTGGAGCGGGGCTTTCGCACGTTGGATTTTTATAAAACACTATGCAGGCAGGAAGAAGCCTCCTGGCAAACTGGAACATCAAAGGGGCTCTGAACAGGCGGCTTTAGCAAAAAGAAAGGATGAACTACTTATGGGAACGCTGAACCACTCCGGGCCGGATAAAGCGGCGCAGAGAATGGCGGAGAAGCAGGAAAAAGAGCGCCGCAAAAAAGCGATGCGCCAACAGATGGCTGACCAGCGCAAAGACAGACGGGCACAGCGGGCCAATGAATCTATGCTGGCCTGGGCCTGCAGAAGTTTTCGCGTGGTTACCGTGGGTGCAACACTCATTTTGGGCGGCCTGGAGGTGCGCAACAGCATGATGGCGCAGGTGGAAAATCTGCCCGAGCGCGTGCTGTTTACTGCCCTGGGGGCTTGGCTCATTTTTGGCTTGGTTTGGGCAGGCTCCGCTATTGGGCAAATGCTCTCCCTGCGGAAAAATGGTGAGGGAGGCAGCGAGGAATTTCGCTCTTACCGCAACAATGTGATTGCATATGTGGTAGGGCTGGTGTTGATTTTCCTTGCCTTTATGTCAGTTCGATAACAGGTTGGTGCTGCATCCGCTCTGCGGATGCAGTCCCTTTCTATGCTGCAATCTGAAAATGCAGCCATATGGCACAGGAGGATAGAAAATCCGATGGATGAATTGTTTGAAAAGTCGATTCGCACACTGGAGCTGCCCCAGGTGCTTGCATTGCTGGCTGACCGGGCAACGTCTTCGGCGGCCAAGGAGCGGGCGCTGGCGCTGCAGCCGGCAACAGATGCGGAAGATGTGCGCCGCCTGCAGGAGGAAACCAGCGCAGCCTGCCTTTTGCTGGGGCTGCAGGGCAGCCCTTCCTTCGCTGGGGTGAAAGATGTGTCGGCATCTCTTTTGCGCGCAGAGCGGGGCGGTATGCTGAATACCCGCGAGTTGCTGGACATCGCTTTCCTGCTGCGCGCCGCGCGCCGCGTCAAGGCTTACCGCGGGGAGGAGAGCGACCGGGATACAGTTTTGGACGGGATGTTCGATGCGCTGCGCGGCGGCCGCTTTTTGGAGGAAAAAATCACCCGGGCCATTCCTGAGGAAAATGAAATTGCCGACAATGCCAGTGCAGAGTTGGCGGATATTCGCCGCCATATGCGGGCTGCCAGCGCAAAATCCCGCCAGATTCTGCAGAAAATCGTATCTTCCGCCACTTATTCCCGGGCGCTGCAGGAAAATCTGATTACCCAGCGCGACGGGCGGTTTGTTGTGCCGGTAAAGGCGGAATTCCGCTCGGAGATTCCCGGCCTGGTGCATGATGTCTCCTCCTCCGGGGCCACGGTGTTTGTGGAGCCCATGGGTGTTGTGCAGGCCAACAACGAGCTTAAAGAGCTGGAGGCAAAGGAAAAGAAGGAAATTGACCGCATTTTGCTGGGCCTTTCCCAGGAGGCGGCGGCACTGAGCGAAGATATCCGCTGGGACTATGACCTTTTGGTGCATCTGGACCTGATTTTTGCCAAAGGGCAGCTGTCCTATCGCATGGAGGGGGTCAGCCCGAAAATCGGAGCGGATGGCAGGGTGCTGCTGCGGCATGCCCGCCATCCGCTGCTGGAAAAGGAGAAAGCGGTGCCCATCGATGTGGAGCTGGGCGGGCGGTTTGACACCCTGGTGATTACCGGCCCGAATACCGGCGGAAAAACAGTGACGCTGAAAACCATCGGCCTTTTGACCCTGATGGCCCAGTGCGGCCTTCATATTCCGGCCGACAGCGGCAGCTGCACGGCAGTTTTTTCCCATGTGATGGCGGATATCGGCGATGAGCAGAGTATTGAGCAGAGCCTGTCCACCTTTTCCTCCCACATGGTCAATATTGTGAACATTTTGCAGCAGGCGGATGAACACTCCTTGATTTTGTTTGATGAGCTGGGGGCAGGGACCGACCCGGTGGAAGGCGCCGCACTGGCCATTGCCGTGATTGGGGAAGCCCGGGACCGGGGGGCGAAAATTGCGGCGACCACCCATTATGCTGAGTTGAAGACATTTGCCATGACGACGCCGGGGGTGGAAAACGCTTCCTGTGAATTTGATGTGGAGACGCTGCGGCCCACATACCGGCTGCTGATCGGTGTGCCGGGGAAGTCCAATGCCTTTGCCATTTCCAAGCGGCTTGGCCTGGATGATGGGGTGATTGCCCGGGCAAAAGCGCAGATCAACAGCGACAGCGTCCGGTTTGAGGACATTTTGTCACAATTGGAGCAGCAGCGCCAGAGCATGGAGAAGGACCGCGCCGAAGCGGCTCGGCTGAGGCTGAAAGCGGAAACCGACGCCAAGAAGGCCCGGGAATTTCGTGAGCAGATGGAGCGCGCACGGCAGAACGTCCGCACCAAGGCGGAGAAAGAAGGCCGGCGGATTTTGGAGGAAGCCCGCGCCGAAGCGGAGCGGACCTTTGCCGAGCTGAACCGGATGCGCCGGATTGCGGAGCAGCAAAAGGATCTTCAGGAAGAAAATGAAAAGCGCGCAGCGCTGCTCCGGAAACTGAATGCCGCGGAAGATAAGCTGCACAGCCAGCCGGAGGAAGAGCCGATGCGCAGAAACAGCCGGCCTGTCGCTGTGGGCGATACGGTGGAGCTGGCGGGGGTGAAAACCCGGGCCACGGTGACGGCGGTCAATAAGGACGGTTCGCTGCAGCTGCAGGCAGGAATGCTGAAAATCAACGCCAGGGCTGATGAGGTCTATTTGGTGGAGGGTGCTCAGAAAGCGAAAAAAGCGCCGCAGCAGCGCAAAGGCGGCAGCAGCGCGCCGGTGCGTGCCGCAGCATCCATGGAACTGGATATCCGCGGTATGATGACCGATGAGGCGGAGGGCGTTGTGGACCGTTTCCTGGATGATGCGGTACTGGGCCGATTGAACCAGGTGACCATTATTCATGGCAAAGGCACCGGCGCGCTGCGCAAAGCGGTGCATCAGCAGCTGCGGCGGCATCCTTATGTCAAAGCCTATCGTTTGGGGGCTTTTGGCGAAGGAGAAGACGGCGTCACCGTAGTGGAGCTGAAGTGAGTGGGACAGTGCACACCTGCGCGCGCCGCTGCATAGGATGGCGTTGCCAGGTGCATTCTGCCTTGCAGAAAATGTTTGATTGCGGGATAGAAATCGCAAATTTTGGATAAAATGACCGGGAAAGTTTTTTTGTCTGCATAAGTTTGTGCAAATCGACATTGACGTGAGACAGATAAATTTGCTAAAGTATAGCTATCTGAAAAGATATGATTTGAAGGGGTGCTGTTACATGTATATGCAGGAGGTCACAGTCAATAATGAGGTTGGCCTGCACGCCAGACCTGCAACCTTCTTCATTCAGAAAGCCAACGAATTCAAAAGCGGCATCTGGGTGGAAAAGGATGAGCGCCGGGTCAATGCCAAAAGCCTTTTGGGTGTGCTGTCTTTGGGCATTGTGCAGGGTACTGCGATCAATCTGATTGCGGATGGCAGCGACGAGAAGGAAGCGGTTGCTGCCTTGGCGGACTTGGTTTCCACCAATTTTGCTGAGTAAGCTGTTTTTTTCCTGCAAAAGCCGCCGCGTCTATGGACGCGGCGGCCTTTTTTTGCTACACTGGAAAAAAGCAGCCGAGGTAAAGGAGTTGCCGCTTTGACAAAACAGGAATTGAAGGAAAAGGCCAATGGCCTGCCTCTGAGTCCCGGTGTTTATATTATGATGGATGCTCAGGGCACCGTGATTTATGTGGGAAAGGCGAAAAAGCTGAAAAATCGGGTCAGCCAGTATTTTCAGGAAACTTCCGGCCATAATGAAAAAACGCGGCGCATGGTTTCCAAAGTGGATCATTTCGACACCATCATTGCCTCCAGCGAGTTTGAGGCGCTCATTCTGGAGAATGCGCTGATCAAACAATACATGCCCCGCTACAATATTTTATTAAAAGACGACAAGGGCTATCCCTTTGTGCGCCTCTCTCTGGAGGCGGAGTATCCCACCTTTTCCCTGTCCAATACCGCGGCGGAAGATGGGGCAAAATATTTTGGGCCCTTCGGCGGGCGGACAGAGACAAAAGCGGCCATTGCGGCGATCTGCAGCGCCCTGCGGCTGCCCACCTGTCACCGCCGCTTTCCCCGGGACATCGGAAAAGAGCGCCCCTGCCTGAATTTCCACATGGGCAAATGCGACGGCTTCTGCCGCGGCACGCCGGGCAAAGAGGAGTACCGCAGCCGCATCGAGCAGGCGGTGCTGCTGTTGACGGGCAAGGTGAAGCAGGTCACAGCCTCTTTGAGTGAGGAAATGACGGCGGCGGCCGAAGCGCTGCAGTTTGAACGGGCAGCCGCCCTGCGGGATCAGATTTCCGCCATTGACGTTTTGAGCAAAAAGCAGAAGGTTATCGCCGGCGCTATGCCCCAGACGGATATCTGGGGGCTGTACCGCGGCGAAGTCAAGTCCTGCTACGCGGTGCTCCATTACCGCGACGGCCAGCTGACGGACCGGGAAACAGAGGTGTTTTCCGCCCGGATGGACGAGCAGGCGGAAGAGATGCTTCCGCTGCTTTTGGCCCAGTATTATCTGCGGCGCAGTGTGCTCCCGCGGGAAATCTGGCTGCCGATGCCCATTGAGGATCCCGATGTGATGGAGCAGGCCCTGAGCCAGCACTGCGGCGGGCGTGTGCTGGTGCGGATTCCCCGGCGGGGAGAAAAAGCGGATTTGATTCGCCTGGCCAACCGCAATGCCCGGGAAGAGGCGGAACGGGTGACGTCCGAGGCCGAGCGCGCCAGCAAAACCCTGGAGCTTTTGGCCAAAATGACCGGCCTGAGCGCGCCGCCCCGGCGCATGGAATCCTATGACATTTCCAATACCGGCAGCAGCGATATTGTGGCCTCCATGGTGGTTTATGAAGGCACGCGGCCGCGCAAAAGCGCTTACCGCAAATTTCACATCAAATCCCTTTCGGCGCCGGATGATTACCGCTCCATGGAAGAGGTGCTCACGCGCCGCCTGCAGCGCTATGTGGACGGCGATGAAAAATTTGCTCCGCTGCCGGATGTGTTTTTGATCGACGGCGGCGCAAACCATGCCAAGGTGGCCGAGCGGGTGCTGGCGGCCTTTGGCCTGTCTGTGCCTGTATTCGGCATGGTGAAGGACGACCGTCATCGCACCCGTGCCCTGATCACTGCCGCCGGCCATGAAATCGGCATTCAGGCCAGCGAGCCGGTGTTTGCCCTGATCGGGCAAATTCAGGAGGAGACCCACCGCTTTGCCGTGGCTTATCACCATCAGCGCCACACAAAAAGCAGCTACCGCAGCGCTTTGGACGGCATCCCCGGCGTGGGGACGGTGCGCAAAAAGCAGCTGCTCAAGGCGTTCGGCACGGTCAAGGCTGTGCGGGAGGCGGAGGAGGAAGCTCTGGCCCGCGTGGTACCGGCTTCGGCGGCCCGGGCGGTGTATGCCCATTTTCACGAAAAATCAGAAGAGCGAACGGAGGATGCAATATGCGCGTCATCACAGGAACGGCCCGGGGCCGCAGACTGAACGAACTGAAGGGCAGCGATACCCGCCCCACCACCGACCGGGTGAAAGAGGGAATGTTCAATATCATTCAATTTGATATCGAGGGCCGGCGGGTGCTGGATTTGTTTGCAGGTACAGGGCAGCTGGGCATCGAATGTCTCAGCCGCGGAGCGCGCAGCGCCACATTTGTGGATCAGCGCAGCGATGCGGTGCATCTGATCCGCGAGAATCTGAGACTGACGCAGCTGGAAGAGCGCGCCGCCGTGCTTCTGGCGGATTATGCCGCCGCCCTGTCGGCGGGCGAGCAGTATGATTTGATTTTTCTGGATCCGCCATATGAAAGCAAATTGCTGGAGCGCTCCCTGCAAATGATTTCTCAGTTTGACATTCTCCGCGAACATGGTATAATTGTGTGCGAAAGTTCGCTGGAAAAGGAATTGCCGGCCCTTTCATCCCCTTACAGCAAGTACCGTGAGTATCGATACGGCAAGATTAAAATCACTGTGTATCACCGCGATTGAACTCACGAATGAGAGAGGTAACATCACTGTGATCACAGCCATCTACCCTGGTAGTTTTGACCCCATCACCCTGGGACATATTGATATTATTGAGCGCGCCGCCAAATGTTTTGACAATTTGCATGTCTGTGTGATGATCAATGCAGACAAGAAAAACCCCATGTTCACCCCGGAGGAGCGCATGGAATTTGTCAAAAAAGCCGTGAAAAAATACCGCAATGTGCAGGCCGAGGCCTGGAGCGGTTTGCTGACGGATTATGCCCAGCAGAAAGAGGCCACTGTGCTGGTGAAGGGCGCGCGCAATGTGTGCGATTTTGACGCGGAATACCAGATGTCCCTGATCAACAAGGGCATCAAGCCGGACCTGGAAACGGTGATTCTGCCGGCCAGCTCTGCTTATATTCACTTCAGTTCGTCTATGGCGCGGGAAATGATCCGCTATCACCAGCCGCTGGAGCGCTATCTTCCGGCGGAAATCGTCGGCGATGTGGCGGCCATTGCCCGGCAGAAAAATATTGTCAGGAGGTAAACCCATGGAAAATGATGTGCAGCAGCTGATCGATTTGCTATATGACATGATCGACAACGCCAAAGGCGTGCCTCTGGGCAACGACAAGTGCATCATCGAGCGCAACCGCGCCCTGGACTACCTCGATGAAATCCGCGCCCAGATGCCCGCCGAAGTGGAAGAGGCCAAAAAGCTCATGGCGGCCCGGGCGGAATATGTGGCCAATGCGAAAAAGGAGGCGGAGAATCTCCGCCAGCGCGCCCAGAGCGATGCAAAGCACATCGTTTCCGAGAGCGAAACCCTCCACACCGCCCGCCAGCAGGCCAACGATATGATGCGCAAGGCCGAGGAGCGCAGCCGCGAAATGTACCGCGTGGCCAATGAATACACGGAGGACGCCCTCAAGCGCACGGAGGATGCGCTGCAGGCCGCCTTGGAGGAAGTGCGCACTTCGCACCGGCAGTTCACTGAGCTTTCCCGCACCCGGATGCAGGAAGCGCTGCGGGGCAAAAGCGCCCAGAACCAGGCTGCGGACGAGGATGAGCACTGAAGCGCACCTGATTTTTACAGAAAAAGAGAAGAGTGCCTGTTCCCCGGCGGAGCCGGGGAACAGGCACTTTTTGATTTGCCTATTGATTTTTCCAAAAATATGGATAACCGGAAGCATAAAATGCGGCAGGCCGCAGGGCGCACTACCGCCCCACAGCCCTGTGCGGAGTGAGAAAGCACTCGTACACAACAGCAAAGCTGTACCACAAACACATTATACTGTGTTTGCCCAACTTTGGCAAGGGGATTGCCCGCGCCGGGGATGGGAGAAGCGCGGTGTTTTTGTGGCTGTGCTTGGCGTTTTTTCATGCGCAGTGTAGGAGTTGATCACTCGTACACTGCGTTTTTTGCATTCCGGTGGCCGGTGCTGCGGGGAAGGATGCTTCCCCGGGCCCGGCGTCACCGGCTCCTGCTGGTTTGGAAAGGACTGTGGAAAATCCTGTAAAGTGCTGGAAAAAGCTTTTCATTTCAATGAAAATGGTACATGTTCAAAATCAGCAGGAATCATTTTTATGGAAAAGGAGAGAAGAACTATGAAACGAAAATTTTTGTCAACTATCATGGCGCTTGCTATGATGCTGACACTACTTCCTGCCACCGCTTTTGCGGCGCATGAAACCGCTGGAAGCACTGAAATTGCAACGGAGGCAACTTTGATAGAGGTGATTGCAGCCGCCCAACCAGGGGACACTGTAACGTTGACTGACGATATCGATGTGACGGCGCCGATCGTCATCACCAAGAAACTCACGTTGAATCTGAACGGCAATAAGATCTTCAACTCCGAGAGCATCTGGAATGAAGCGGAATATGACTGGTTGTTGTTCAGCATGAGAGCGGGCGGCAACCTCACCATCACAGGCGCTGGTACGCTTCAGGCGGAAGAAAACGACTGCTACGCAGTGGATGTGATGGACGGCGGTATCTGCATCATCGAAGATGGCACCTTCGTTAACAACATTCATGCTGTCTATGTCCTGGAAGGAACGCTTGTGGTAAACGGCGGGGCGTTCTCTGTTCAGCAGAAGTATTCTGACCCTGACAAAGCGGACAAATTTGTTCTGAACTGCTATGACGACCATTACAGGAACGGCTCCGCGTCGATCCTCGTTACCGGCAGTACGTTTACAAATTTCGCCCCAACAACTGCCAGGCGGAGGGCGCAGGAACCTCCTTCGTGTCGGCGGACTGCACGCGTACATTTACTTCAAAGGAGAATATCACCACTTACACTGAGACCAAGAATCAAACCATCAGGGTGGACAAGCCGCCTTCCGTAAGTGACGGTACCGTCTCCGCCACTGTGGGTGGCGTGTCCCCACCGATACCGGCGGGCGATGTTGTCACCAGTGATCAGAGCGTCACCGTAGACGCGAAGGTAGCTAGTGCGAGTGATGTTACCGCCGCCAATGTCACCGTAGGCGGCGGAGCGCTGACTGCGGTCAAAGACGCTGCTTCCAAGCTGGCCGTTGAGACCAATGTAGGCACTCTCACCATCAATGGGGACGCTTTGGAAGCCATCGCGGACAACGCCACCGTTGGCAGCACCGTCACCGACAACGATGGCGACAGAATCACCCTCACCGACAAGGACACCGGCTACAGCGATGTGTCTGCCAGCGCCTGGTATGCCGATGCCGTGGCCTATGTCACCGACAACGGCATGATGCAGGGCAACGCCGGCCGCTTCATGCCCAATGACAATCTGGACCGCGCCATGATGGCACAGATTCTGTACAATCTGGAGGACAACCCGGCTGTCAGCGGCGGCAGCGCCTTCGGCGATGTCAGCAGCAGCGCATGGTATGCCAACGCTGTGATCTGGGCTTCCGCCAACAGCGTGATCACCGGTTACGACAACGGCAACTACGGCCCGAATGATTCCATCACCCGGGAGCAGATGGCGCTGATGCTGTACCGCTATGCGGCGCTGAAGGGGTATGACACGACCCAGAGCGGCGCGGGCCTGACGGGCTTTGCGGATGCGGAGAGCGTGTGCTCCTGGGCCAGCGAAGGGATGATCTGGGCGGTAAACGCCGGCGTCATCAACGGCAAGGACGGCAACCGTCTTGACCCGCAGGGCACAGCCACCCGCGCAGAAGTGGCGCAGGTGCTGATGAACTTCGGCCAGAACGTGATGCCCTGAGCGCAGAATCCTGCGTAAATAAAATCATGTGCAGCAAGGGGGGCTCCCGCGGGAGCACCCCTTGCTTTTCTGCTGCGTTGTTGCCGGGCCCCGAGGCGCGGCGTGGTTTTTCCCAAAGGCGGGAAAGCGCAAAAGGGAAAAATTGACAATCCCCCTTCCCTCTCTTATAATGGGAAAGTCCAAACAGCATCATGACCTCGTGTCTGCCCCGCGGCAGAGGCGGGGATGAGGGAATCCGGTGAGAACCCGGAGCAATACCCGTTG
>CAJFVV010000008.1 GCA_904420565.1 Candidatus Pseudoscillospira faecavium | reverse complement strand
ATTCTCGGCTAAAATGGTAAAAGCAGGGCGCGCGCTCCCGGGAGCGCGCGCCCTGCTTTTCTTTTTTAGGATCACTGCTGCAGCTTCCAAAATGCAGCGCTGCAGGGCGGGAGCACAGCCCCGCCGTCAAAGGAAACGCTGCTGCCGCTCAGCAAATCCACCGCGCTTGCGCAGGGTGCGTTGAAATTCGCCCGGTAATCCTCACCGTCTGCATTGATGGCCACCCAAATGCATGCATCATCGCAGCGGCGCTCAAAAATGCATTGTCTGTTGGTCAGCACCACTGAGCGAAAGCCGCCCCAGTTCAGCGCTTTTTCCGATTTTTTTACAGCGGAAAGCTTGGCAATCCACTCCGCCAGATCGTTCCATTCCGGGCAATCAAAACAGGCGCGCAGGGCATTGTCGCCCTCTTCCTTGCGTCCCTGTGCCCCCCATTCACTGCCGTAGTAGACACAGGGAATCCCCGGCATACCAAAACACATCGCATAAATCAGCGGCAAATGCGCCGGATTCTGCAAAATACTGGCCACCCGGGTCACATCGTGGTTGTCCACGAAGCTCAGCAGATGCTTTCCACGGTAAAGGCACCAGTCCTCCGGTCCAAACTGCCTCTGCAGCGAATGGTTGATTTCAAACAAATTCATGCTGTTAAAACTGGAATACAGACCTTTGTAGCACTCGTAATTGGTCACAGAATGCAGCATGTCATGGTGCATCAGTTGGTTATAATCTCCGTGGAGCATCTCTCCCACCAGGAAAAAATCATTCTTTAGTCCATCGCAGAACGCACGCAGGCGGCGGATAAAATCATGCTCAAGGCAATAAGCCACGTCCAGCCGCAGCCCATCGATGTCAAATTGCTCCACCCAGCCGCGCACATTTTGCAGCAAATGCTCCACAACCGCTTCATTGCGCAGGTTGAGTTTCACCAGATCGTAGTTGCCCTCCCAGCCTTCATACCACAGTCCGTCATGATAGCAGGAGTCGCCGCCCAGATCAATGTGAAACCAGTCGAGATAGGGCGAACGCTCCCGATTGGCCAGCACATCCTGAAAGGCCCAGAACCCGCGCCCCACATGGTTGAATACGCCATCGAGCACCACGCGGATGCCCGCCGCATGCAGCGTGGTGCACACACGCTGAAAATCTTCTGTTGTGCCCAGGCGCACATCGATTTTTCCAAAATCCCGGGTATTATAGCCGTGGGTATCAGATTCAAAGACCGGCGAAAAATATATGGCGTTTACCCCCAGGCGCTGCAAATGTTCTGTCCACTCCAAAACCTTCAGGATCCGGTGTTCCTGGATGCCGTCATTTTCAAAGGGCGCGCCGCAAAATCCCAAGGGATATATTTGATAAAACACACTTTCATAGGCCCACATGCCGCACCTCTCCTTTTTGCATTTCTGCTGTCTATCCTATACCCAAATACAGCACAGCGCAACTGCCTGCTGAAAATTTTTGCGGGATAGAATCCTCTCAGCGGTGCGCAAGGTGTGTTTTTTATGCAGCAAAGCGCCGCCCCTTCTTGTGAAAGGGCGGCGCTTTGCTGACGTAAATCCAATCATGGTTCTAACCTGTTGCACACTCAATCCCAACGGGAATCCCGTTCATAATCCAAAATCGTTCCGCTTTGTGCGTCAATCTCAAATTCATAGCTGTAATTGCCTGCAATGAATTCGATCTCATAGTGGGCTCTTCCATCGTCCCAATCCAGCTGAGCTTTTTTGAAAGATGCCTGGGCCGAGGACACACCTGCACGCTCCAGAGCAATGCTCTTTGCCTTTTCTACGCCGATATAGCTGCCTGTGTTGTCACCGGAAGGCCGGTAGTCCTCCGCATCATAGTCATAGCTGAGCACGGTGCCGCTGACGGCGTCAATCTCATAGTCATATTCCCGATAATCCTTGGTGTAAAATTCCACCTCATATTCCCAGCGGCCATCGTCGCGGCTCAGCTGCACCTTGACAAAGGTGACTGCACTGCTGCTCAGACCGGCGTGGTTGAGCGCAATCTCTTTGGCGCGGCTCTCTCCGATATATTGGCCGCTGCCGCTGTTTTCAAAGCTGTCCGCATCGGTAACCAGGCTGTCCCCCGATGTTTTGCCGCTCAGCGTAACGGTTTGAGATGCGCCGTTCCAGGAAACATCTTTGCCCATCAGTTCGCCGATGGCACGCACAGGCAGGTAGGTTGTTCCGTCATACAGCAGCGGATACACGGCATTGCCGTTGACATCCTGGAAGCTGCGCACCTGACCATCTACTACAATCGTGAAATCCTGACGAAGCTGCGCGGAAATCGTCCGGGTCTGCGCAGCAGAATCCGGTGTTCCAGCCACTGTGCCTGTGGTGCGCTCACCTGCCAAAGTAATGGTCAGAGCAGACTGATCCCAGTTGACATTTTTATCCATCAGTTCACCGATGGCACGCACGGGCAGATAGGTTGTGCCGTTATAGGCAACAGGATGCACTTCTTCTCCCTGAACATTGTAAAAGGTCTGTACTTTTCCATCCACCACAATGGTCATTTGCGGACTCAAAGTCGCCGTAACCGAAATGGCTCCCACTGCACCGGCGGGCACTATCATCAGGCCCAGCATCAATGCAACACTCAGCACCGCGGCACCCAGGCGCGCGCCAATTCTGCTTTTCACTTCTTTTTTCATCAATTTTTCCTCCTTTTCATAACGCTTCGGTCATTAATCATCCAACGGCTCCGCATCCCATTCACGAATCGCACCGGAATAGCCGTCAATGGTGAATTCATATTCCATATTGCCATATATGATTTTGCCTTCATATTCCAGGCGGCCATCGTCATAATCCGTTTCAAACTCCCGGATGTTGCTGACGGCGGCACCAGGCACCTGCCCCAGGGCAATCTCCTTGGCTTTTGCCTCGGAAATGGCATTCTGGTTCCCATTGCTGGACGCAGGCGGTGTATAGTGTTCCGCATCATAGTCATAGCTGAGGATTTTACCTGTAGCCGCATCTACTTCATAATCGTATTCCTGATAATCGCTGGTATAAAATTCCACATCGTAGACACGCCGTCCATCATCCCGGTCGAGCTGCACTTTGACAAAGGTAACGTCCCCGCTGCTCAGCCCGGCATGGGCCAAAGCCTTTTCCTTTGCTGCCGTCTCACCAATGACTTCTCCGGAAGCGGTGTTTGTTCCGCTGTTCTGCTGCGTACCACTCGATCCCGTCGTGTTCTCTGCAGTATTTCCAGAATTGTTGTCCGTATTGACTGCCTGGGGCTGTGCAGCATCATCATCTTCCGCAGAGCCCACTTCCCGCAGCTCAATAATGGTACCCGTCAGTGCATCCACATCGCACTGATAAGCCGCGCCGGCCGCCGTGAAATCAATGCGATAGTAATCCACACCGTCCCGGTTATCCAGACTGGATGCGGTGAACACCGCTGCCGTATCATCCGAAATACCGGAAGCTTCCAGTGCCAGGGCCTGGGCTCTCTCTTCTCCGATATACTCCAGCTGGCTTTGCTGCTGAGCACAGCCGCCGAGCGTCATGACCGCCGTCAATCCCAATACAGGAATCCAAAGTCTCTTTTTCATAACAGATGCCTCCTTTTTGTGTTGTGCTTTTTTGTTCTGGCATCATCATAAAGGGTCAATATGAAACCTACATGAAATTTTGAAAATATTTTCTAAATTTTTCAAAAACAAGAAACGGCGTGTATTCACACGCCGTTTCCTGTTTGATGCCCGATGACATTTTTTAAGAAATTCTTGTAAAACTTGAGCATGCTGAAGCGACTTGAAGCACCAGGAAAAGCAAAAACCACACGGATGTCCAGCCTACAAGATAAGTGCGCCGCGGCAGCTTGTTTGTGCGGCAATATTCTGCCAGTGCCCTGCGGTGCCGCAGCAAAACCCAAAGGCCGCCCACAGCGCCAATGCCGACAATCAATACCGTTTGCACCGGTCCCTGCAGCTGGCCGGGCAGCAAATCCAAGCATCCATCCAGCACGATGGATAGCAGGAAATTATTGAAAACATGCAGTGCAATGGCCCACCGGATGGAATACTCCAGCGCCAGATAACCAAACACCAATCCACAGGCCATTGCAAAAATTCCCTGCACAAAATCACCATGGAACAGCCCAAACAATATCGCCGAGGTGCCGATGGCAAACAGCTTTCCATATTGCTCCAGTCCCCGCAGAATGGTGCCGCGGAATAAAATTTCTTCCACCACCGGCCCTAAAAATCCGGCATACAGCAGCATAGCCCCCGTCGTTTCTGCCGCATCCAAAGAGTCCATTGCCGAAAACATGGTGTAACCAAGCTGCTGCGCTGCCGCACGCACGCCAAGATCCACCAGGACATAGAGCAGCTGCGCGCTGAAAAGAAGTACAATACAGGAAAGGAACACCCGAGCAGACATGGTTTTTTTCGGTGCCTCCGGTGCAGCACGCAAATCCACCTGAAACAGCTTCTTACGCCGTTTGAGCAACACAAACAGCATACCGACCGCCAGGGCGATCAGGCCCAGCGCACCGCTCTGCTGATTAAACAGAAGGTTCATCACTTCATCTGTTGGAGCATTTTGCGACCAAATGACATTCCAATTCAGGATAAACATGCCAAGGACTGTTCCAAACAGGAACAGCAGCGTATAAATCAAAATAAACCGGCTTTGCCGGTTCACTGCTTTTCGCAGCTCCCGATCTTTTTGAGAAAACATAAAAGAACAACCTCCTTTGGATAGTTTTTTTATACCAGAAAAAAAGGCGGCATGGAAAATTCATGCCGCCAAATGTCAGTTTTTCGGTGTGAATGGCGCAACCGGCAGATAAATTTCCAGCAAAAACCGGCCGCCGCCCTTTTGGATGCGAATATCACCGCCATTGCGCTCCGCCTTTTCCCGGATACTGGAAAGGCCGAAGCCGTGATCCCGCGCTTCCTTTCCTGTCCTATGCTCTTCTGCCGTGCCAAGCGGGTTTTCTATGGACACCATATAATAATAATCGCTCCTGCAAATTGTCACGGCGACAAACCGGTCCCCATCCACTCTGCGCACCGCCTGCACAGCGTTGTCCAGCGCATTGGAAAAAATGGCGCACAGATCAAAGGGAGAAATCGACAGCTTCCCTGCAAACGCGCCGGAAAGCACAAATCGGATATTTTCTTTTCTCATCAGCCAGGCTTTGGCGTTGAAAATCGAATCCACTGTGTCGTCCCCAGTGTGGTGCAAGGACTGCGCAGCATGCTCCCAATTGCCGTCCAGTTCCCGGACATATGCGCGGATCTTATCCAAATCGCCGCCATCACAAAGCTGCTGCAGGTAACTGATGTGGTGCTTCATATCGTGGCGAAAAGCGCGCAGATCGGTCTGTGCGCTTTTATAGACCTCAAAATAGCGCAGTTCATTTTCAATATATTGCCGGTGCTCCAAATTCAGATAGCGATAGTAATCCGAAGTTTTATTTTTCCACATCATCAGCAAAAACAATCCATTGACCAGCACTGTTGTCACCGCAATCACACCCAGGAAAAAGCGGGCAGACGGCGCTTCCAGCGCCTCTTCCGAAAGAACGCCGGTGGCAGGGTCAAGGCTTACCCCCAGCAGAATCGTCAGGAAAAAGATCAGGACAATGAGTGCCACTTCCCCCTTGCTGAAGCGCAGGAGCACATCACTGCGATAATGCCGCATACGCCACACAAAAGCAGCGATTAAAATATCCAGAAGCGCACCGGCGCCCCAGAGCAAAAAATCACCTTCTCCGGTGTAAGCCGCAACGCCGCACACCTCTAAAACAAAAAACACCGTATTGAGGGGGCAAACAAACAAAAAGATTAAAACCAGCGTGTTTCCAAACGCGCGCAGCCGCCCGCGATGGGTTTTCAGGCATATGGACAAAAACACATATCCGAAGGTCACACAAAGGGAAAATTCATCGCTGCGTGTGAACAGGGCGCCTGCTTGCAAAAGGAGGGCTCCCATCCCCAGCAGCACCTGCTTTCGCTCCCAGTCAAAACGTCCCGTCACCCAGGATGTCAGCATTGTGAAGGCAAACAGGTCCAGCGGTACAAGCAGCAGTTTCCAAATAAACAGGCCAAATTCCATGCTTTTTCATCACCTCGCCGTCCGTTTGATATAGGCACGGAATGCTTCTGCAAACTCTTTGCTGCGCAGCCGGCTCATGGGTACAAGATCGCCATTGGCCATGCGCAGTTCCTGCTTCCCCATAAAAGCAACAGCATTCAAGTTTACCAGATAGCTGCGATGCACCCGGTAAAAATCATCACCGCTCAGCTGCCGGGCATAAGAATCAATGGTTGCCCTGTGCCAAAGTGTCCGCTGCTTCAATACCAAACGCACCGTTTGATTCTGCGCTTCCACATATAAAATATCCGGTACAGCAACCCGTGTTGTTTCTCCCTCCCAGGGAATCAGCAGCTCCCTTCGGGCAAAGCGCGCCTCCTTTACCGCTTCCACCGCTTCCATCAGCTTATCCTGGCGAATCGGTTTGGTCAAAAAGCGAAAAGCAGATACCTCGTAGCCCGTCAAAGCAAACTCCTCGTGGGACGTAATAAACACCACACAACTCTCCGGGCTCAGCGCCCGGACGCTTTTGGCCGTCTCGATTCCATTGATACCCTTCATTTCAATGTCCAACAATATCAGGTCATAATTTCGCCCACTGCCGGATATCGCTTTCAGCAGCGCTTCTCCTGCATGATAGGAATCAATCACCCAGC
Source organism: Candidatus Pseudoscillospira faecavium (assembly GCA_904420565.1). Lineage (GTDB taxonomy): Bacteria > Bacillota > Clostridia > Oscillospirales > Oscillospiraceae > Pseudoscillospira > Pseudoscillospira faecavium. The sequence continues at coordinate 35,377 of CAJFVV010000008.1, read as the reverse complement.
CAAGCTGACGGTAGGTTGTTTCCAAAAAAGTCCGCACCGCCGCCACGATGCCTGCGTCATCATCACAAATTGCAATGCGCATGCTCTTCCCCCCATCGGCCGCAGCCGTATTCTCATTTTTTCAGCTTATCATTTCTGCATGCATATGGGTATTTTCCGCTGCTAAATGTCGTAAAAACCGCGCCAAATGGATCGACCTGCAAATACGCCGCCTCTCCATCTGCGAAAAAAGCAAGGCAGACTCTGCTGATTCGGTACTGCCCTGCTTTTCACACGTTTCTTCACATTTCCGCCAAAGGCAGATGCAGCGTAAAATCACTGCCCACACCTAAAATACTCTCCAGCGTCATCCGTCCGCCATGGATCTGAGCAATCTGCTGCACCATGGAAAGCCCCAGGCCCGCGCCGCTTTCATCACCTCTGGACGCATCCACCTGATAAAACCGCTGCCAAATTTTTTCCTGCTGCTCCGGCGCAATGCCGATGCCGTCATCCCGCACAGACAGAAGCGCCTCTCCCGCCGCACAGCGCACGGAAATCCACACATGCCCGCCTGGTTTTCCATATTTGATGGCATTGCCCACTAAATTTTGCAGCAGCCTGGACAGCAGCGCCGCATCCGCCCGCACAATCACAGGTTTGTCTGCTTCCAGATGCACATGCTCCGCATCATAGCCCTGCTCAGCACAAACAGATCGCGCCAGCTGCGCAAGATCCGTTTTTTCCATACGGGCTACTTCTGTTCCCTGCTCCAGCCGCGTCATACGGAGCAGCTGAGCAATCATGGAAGACATTTTATCCGCCTGGCGGTGGATCATATCCAGCGTTTCCTTGCGCTCTTCCTCGGTCTCATCATATTTTTCCGCATATTCGCACGCTCCCTTGATGATGGACACCGGCGTGCGCAGCTCATGGGAGGCATCGGCAGTAAACTGCCGCTCTGCTTCGAAAGACGCTTCCAATCGTTCAAACATACCGTCAAATGCCGCAGCCAACCGGGAAAATTCATCTTTTCCCGGCGGCAAGCCGATCCGCCCGGACAAATCCCGGGCCTCATTGATTGTGGAAGCCGTTTTTGTAATGGTATCCAAGGGGTGGAACGTGCGTTTCACAATCATCCATCCCCCTATTGCCGTGAGCAAAATGAAAATTGGCAAAGCAAACAGCGCAACATACAACAAATTCCGGACAGTGCTCCTGTAATCCGGCGCTTCCACCACGCCCCGCAGCCACACACCGCTATCCCAACCAGCCGGCACCCACAAATCCATTACCAAGTAGGATTCATTGCCTGAGAGTACAGCACGCGTCCGTCCGCTTTCAAAAGGCTCCTGCGCAACAAAAGTTACCGGGACCTGCCCTGCAAGCAGCGTTTCATTCTGGCTGTAGACCAAAACGGAAATACCACTGTGATAATAGACAAATCCTTCTCCCAGCTGCAGCTTTCCATCTGTCAATGTCACTTCACTCACATTGTTCTGCACCGTATCCGAAAGATTTTGCATCGCCGTTTGATACACCACCTGGCGGCTGATTCCCAGCATAAAAAGCAGGAGCAGTACAAACAGCGCAGCCATCAGCACCGTGATCCACAATGTAATTTTCAGTTTAACCGACATGTTTTTCATAGCGCATGCTCCGTCTCATCCGCGCGGAGCACCCAGCCCACCCCACGAATTGTGTGCAGCAATTTAACCGTTTGTCCGCTGTCCAGTTTCTTGCGCAGGCGGCTGATATAAACGTCCATGTTATTGGAATTGCCCGAATATTCATAATTCCAAATCTGATTTTCCAGCTGCTCCCGGGAGAGCACGGTGCCCTGGTTGCGAATCATATATTCCAAAATGGCAAATTCTTTGGGCAGCAATGCAATTTCCGCATCGCCGCGCCGCACCGTCCGCCGCAGGGTATCCACTGTCAAATCCGCCAAAGTATACACATTGCTGCGGCTGCCCGTGCGTTTGCGGGTCATAGCGCGCACACGTGCCAGCAGCTCTTCAAAATCAAATGGTTTTACCAGATAGTCATCTGCGCCCAGATCCAGCCCCTTCACCCGATCCGCCACAGCATCGCGCGCCGTCAAAAACAGCACCGGCAAATCCATGTTCTTGTTTCTGATATGCTCCAACAGTGTATAACCGTCCATTTTAGGCATCATAACATCTAAAATCATGGCATCATACTCCGCTCCCAGCAGATAAGTCAGCGCTTCTTCACCGTCGAAACAGCTATCCACGCTGTAACCCGACTTTTTCAGGGTTTTCACAATCAGCCGGTTCATGTCCCGGGCATCTTCCACCACCAATAGTTTCACACGCTCACCCCGCGTTTTGCAGTTTTTTCTCTGTATTCTCAGCACAACACAGTCCGAAATAACTCCATGTGCACAGCTTTGATTCATAGTATACCATACCTTTATCGCTTGTGCACCCACAAAATCTGCATTGATATCCCAGTGTTCTCTTGTCTGCAGCAGCGGCATGCGAATCATAGATTGCGCTTTTTCCCGCGGCTCCATCTGGTTTTTTGCAATCATTTATGCTATACTGTATAAAACAATCAAAAGATCATCTCCGGAGGATGCTATTATGGAATTGCTGGAAAAAACTCTGAGCCGCCGAGACGTTTACCACGGCCGCATCGTCAATATTCATATGGACGATGTCGCTTTGCCCAATGGAAAAACTGCACAGCGCGAAGTAGTGGAACATCCTGGCGGCGTAGTAATCCTGCCCCTGGATGAACGGATGCAGGTGATCACTGTCACGCAATACCGCTACCCCATTGGTCAGGCTATGCTTGAGCTGCCTGCCGGAAAGTTGGAAATGGGTGAAAAAGCGGATCCTGCAGCAGCGGCGCTGCGGGAACTGCGCGAAGAAATCGGCGCCGTGCCCGGCAGCTTTGTCTCCTTAGGGATACTCCACTCTTCACCGGGAATTTTTTCAGAAACACTGTATCTGTATCTCGCCCGGGATTTAAAATTAGAAGCGCCCCATCCAGATGAGGACGAATTCCTCAAAATTGAGCGTATCCCGTTTGATAGCATGGTACAGCGCATTATGAGCGGCGAAATTACCGATGCTAAAACGGTTGCTGCCGTACTCAAGGCCAAAGTGCGCCTGCATCTGTGAACTTCGCCGGGAAAACCGCAGAGGGGGAAAAATCACCTGATGGAAGAGAAAAAATGCGTCCTGATTGTGGACGATGAGAAAAATATTGTCAACATTTTAAAATTCAATTTGCAGAAAGAAGGCTATCAAACACTGGAGGCCTATGACGGCGAAACAGGACTTGCGCTGGCGCTGCAGAAAAATCCGGATTTGATCCTGCTGGATGTAATGCTCCCCAAAATGATCGGCTGGGACGTATGTAAAAAGCTGCGCCAAAGCGGCAGCAACATCCCTGTAATTATTCTGACCGCTCGCGAAGAAGAGGAGGACAAGGTCCTTGGCCTGGAAATCGGAGCAGACGACTATATCACCAAGCCTTTTTCCACCCGTGAGTTAATGGCCCGCGTAAAAGCCAATATCCGCCGCACTGCCATGCTGAAACAGCAACAGTCAGCCGGCACCGGTGAGCAGATGATTGCCTCCGGTGACCTGGCCATCAATACCGACCGCTACGAGGTGACAAAACAGGGGCGCCCCATTGAGTTGACCCAGCGGGAATATGAGCTGCTGTGCTTTTTGGCCAGCCGGCCGGATAAAGTTTATTCCCGCACAGACCTGATGGAGCAGGTTTGGAATTATGAATATGTAGGCGACGTGCGCACCGTGGATGTCACTGTGCGGCGCCTGCGGGAAAAAATCGAAGATGATCCTGCCAATCCCACCTATATCATCACGCGCCGCGGCGTCGGCTATTTCTTCTCTACTCAGCGCTGAGCGCTTTCCATTTTGCCAAGGACGGTGGTTGAACCATGCTGCGAAGCCTGCATATGAAACTGATGCTGATCATGCTGCTGCTGATCACCTCTTTGATGACGGTGGTTGGTGCTTTCCTCATGACCAGTGTTTCCAGCTTCTATACAGACACTTTTTATACCCAGATGCAGGACGTATTTGGCACTGGCAATGAAGATTTTGTCAATTCCCTGCGCACCGAAGCTGCCCAGAGCGATGGTGCAGAGCGCCTGCAGCAAATGCTTGAAACAAAATCCGGCTCTCTCGGTATTGACTACCGCAGCCGGAATTATTATATTCTGGACGCTGCGACCGGCCGATGCCTTGCCACCTCCGACACCAACGGCGGTGAGCAGCTGGTCAACACTGCAAATCTTCTGGCTGCCCGCAACGGAGAAATCGGGCAGCGCAGGGATATCACTGCCAGTTATATGGATCTTGCCATCCCGATCAGCGGCGGTGCAAATGACTATATCATCTACATCCTGGACACCCGCGAAAATGCAAACAGCCTGAACTCCCAGCTGTTTATGATTATTCTTCAGGCTCTGCTGATTGGCCTGCTGATTTCTGTCCTGCTGTCCTTCCTCCTTTCCAAAACCATGACGCTGCCCATTGAACGACTGACCAACAGTGCTGAACGCATTGCCGCCGGAGACTTCGGCAGTCAAATCGGCGTGGAATCCAGTGATGAAATTGGCATTCTGACCACCACTTTCAACGAAATGTCTGAAACACTTCAAAATACGATCAACGAAGTAAAAAATGAGCGCAACAAACTGGATACACTGTTTCTGCACATGACAGATGGTGTGGTCGCTTTTTCTCAAGACCGCTCGATCATGCAGTATAACCCCGCCGCTGCACAGATGCTGCATCAAAAGGATATGTCTGCGCTGCGCTATGACGACCTGTTTCAATCCAAAGTGGATTTCGACCATGTGCTGGCATTGCACAGCCCCTTTTATGAAGATTGCGAATATACCGTGGAAGACACCACCCTTGAGGTGCATCTGACCCCCTTTGCCAATGAAACCTCCGGCGGTGTTATGGCTGTGCTCCATGACGTAACGCAGCAGCGCAAAGATGAAGCTATCCGCCGCGAATTTGTGGCGAATGTTTCCCATGAACTGCGCACTCCGCTGACCAACGTGCGCAGTTACGCCGAAACTCTGCAGGATGCATCCGATATGCCCCCCGAAGTTGCAAACGGCTTTTTGGATGTCATTCTCAGCGAAACCGACCGCATGACTCATATTGTGCAGGATCTTTTAACATTGTCAAAATTCGATTATGGCCACATGGAAATGATAATGACCCGTTTTCCCCTGTCCGATGCTGTGGATGATGTCTGCAATGCAGTGGATCTGGCTGCCAAAAACCACCGCCATACCCTGCTGCGCAGCTATCAGGCCCTGCCCGTGATTACAGCAGACCGCGGCAGATTGACACAGGTCATCATGAACATCGTCGGAAATGCCATCAAATATACTCCTGATGGCGGGCGCATTGAAATTCGCGGCGGCAGCAGCGAAGAAACCGTCTGGATCGAAGTGAGCGACAACGGCATCGGCATCCCGCCAAAAGACCGCGCCCATGTTTTCGAGCGTTTTTATCGGGTAGATAAAGCCCGTTCCCGGGAATCCGGCGGCACAGGTTTGGGCCTTTCCATCGCCAGCGAAATCATCGCCCAGCATCACGGCACCATTTCTTTGGTAGACCAGGATACTCCCGGCACCACCTTCAGAATCACCCTTCCCATTACCCAGCCCATACAGGAGGTGCACCATGCGGAAGAGGACTAAACACCGGGTGCCCAGTGCTGTGCAGAATCTTGTTATTGTTTGCCTGATTTTCTCCGCACTTTTTTTGCTGCTGCGCACTGGTCTGGTACGTACCGAAGCGCTGAACCAGGTTTTCTCCACCGTTTCCCAGGGTACCTCTATGGTGCCGGAACGCACCGCAAGCATGCAACTGCCTGTGCATATCGCCGTGCGCACAGGCGGCGAATGCCGCGCCTGGATGAGCGAAACAACAACCGGCAATATTTTTGACGATTTTGGCCCGCTTTTAACCGAAGCGCTTGGTTCCGCCAGCAGCGAAAGCACAGCTTCTGAAGAAGAATTCCGGCGTGCATTGGAAAATAGCTGCGTCTATTTTGATTTTACCGCCACACTGCCCCTGACCCTATTGGAACATTGCCTTGGCAGCAGCGGCGGAGCACCCCAGATTTCAGCCAGGGCTTTGCTGCTTTCCAGCGGCCAAAACAGCACCCTTGTATTGTACGCCTGGGATCAAAACAGCGATCTCTATTATCGCTGGAGTACCTCCGTCCCTGCAGATAACCTGCAAACCGCTGCAGATAAACACACCGGAAACAGTGCAGAATTTGCATTTCTGTCTGATGCTCCCTATAATACACTCATGCCATATACTTTAATCTGCCAGGATCGTCTTGTGCTGTCCGAATTGACTGCGGCAACCAATCTGGATGATACTGCCAAAGACACATTGCTGACTCAGCTGGAATTCAATATACATTCTACTTCCCGCTATACCGAGTCCAATGGCGCAGAAATTGTGGGGCAAGGCACCCGTACGCTGCGCATAGCCCCTGACGGCACTATTTTCTACAACGGCGGCAGCGACGAAGTGCCATCATTGCTTGTCACCCACGCCGGCGAAGATGCCACCCTTGCAGAGTGCCTGGATGCCGCATGGCAAACAGCTGTTACGCTTTTAACAGACCACACGGGAGATGCGCTGCTCTATCTGACCTCGGCAAAAATGGATCGCCGCGGAAATGCAGAAATCTCTTTTGGTTACATGGTCGCAGGTTATCCGGTTGCATTACAGGAAGATGCTGTGCGAATTGAAATCGAAGGGAACCAGATCACCGGCATCACATTGCATCTGCGCAGTTATACTGCCTCTGACAAAACCACCACCCTGCTTCCGGTGCTCCAGGCCGCAGCTGCAGTGCAAAGCGACACACCGCAGGAACTGTTTCCAGGTTATCTGGACGACGGAAGCGAACTTTTATCACCGCTTTGGCTGTCCAGATCCTGACACGCTGAAAGGAATTGCCGATGGAAACTTATCGTTTAAAAAACATTGTCATCCTGATTCTCGTTTTGCTCAACATCTGCCTGTTAGCCCTGGTGGCCTCGCGGTCTTATGCCGGCCATCAGGCAGATCAGGCTTTAATCACCAATACCACCGCCCTTCTGCAGCGCAACAACATCAGCATTGACGCTTCGCTGCTGGAAGGCACTTCCTCTTCTCTGGTGTACTCCTACACACGCGATGATACCGCTGAACTTGAATTTGTCACCGCACTTCTCGGGCCGATCACTACCCAGAGCGATTATGGCGGCGGCACTCACTTTTACGCCAATGCCAACGGAAGCGCGTCCTTTCGCTCCAACGGTTCCTTTTCCCTGACAATGACTTCTGAACTATACGCAGAAAATTTCCGCGAATTTGTACGCACATACTGCCCGGCTCAATATCGTCTGAACACTATACAGAGTGACGGGGACCGTACCACAGTAACTGCCACTCCATATACAGACGATTTTCCAGTGTATAACGCATCGATAACATTTATTTTTGAAAAACAGGCCCTTATTTCCGCATCCGGATTTTTAATTCCTTCCGCTGAAACTGCCCCGGAAGCAGCAGAAACCATTACCAGAAGTTCTGCCGTAATTTATTTGATGGATCATTGTAATGAAGAGGGCCGTGTGTGTAATACTATAACCGAGATCTCTGCCGGCTACATTTTGCAGAGCACTGTTTCCGCACCGCTGCTGCTGACGCCGGTATACCGCATTGATACAAACACATACAGCTATTATGTCAACTCCATCACAGGGCATGTTTCCTTGGCCGGGTAATTTCATTTTGTGTCAATTGACGGCAAATTCCGCGAATTTTCTTTGTTTTTCTCCCATAAACAGATTTTTTACTCAATTGTGAGGTTTATTATTGCTTTTGTTTCAAAAAATGGTATACTATACGTGGATTTTTATGGAATTGCAGTGTATGCATTCTTTTCAATACACATAATTTGCACGATGTGATTAAAGAGGTGTCTTCCTTTGAAGAAATATATTGTTGAGGGCGGCAAACCCCTGTATGGTGAAATTTCAATCAGCGGCGCTAAAAATGCCGCTGTGGCCATTTTGCCCGCCACCCTGCTGGTCAATGGTACCTGCAGAATTGAAAATATTCCGCAAATCAGTGATGTTTCTCTGATTTTTGATATTCTTGCCGATTTAGGTGCAGAAGTGCGTTCTATTAACCCGCATGCAGTCGAGATTAACTGCGAACATATCCGCTCCACCCGCACCCCATACGAACTGGCGCGCAAAATTCGTGCCTCTTATTATATGATTGGCGCGCTGCTGGGCCGGTTCGGATGCGCTGAGGTGCCCATGCCCGGCGGCTGCAATTTTGGCGTCCGTCCCATTGATCAGCATATCAAAGGCTTTACCGCCATGGGTGCCGAAGTAAAAGTGGAAAGCGGCTTTATCCACGCCCATGCGGCCAATGGCCATCTGCACGGTGCGCAGGTCTATCTGGATGTTGTCTCGGTGGGTGCCACAATGAACGTTATGCTGGCAGCTGTGCTTGCAGAAGGCAACACCGTGATTGAAAATGCAGCCAAAGAACCCCACATCGTAGATCTGGCCAATTTCCTCAATTCGATGGGCGCGGATATTCGCGGTGCCGGCACCGATGTAATCAAGGTTCGCGGCGTACCTCAGCTGCGCGGCGGCAGCTATTCCATCATTCCCGACCAAATTGAAGCCGGTACCTATATGGCTGCTGTAGCTGCCACAGGCGGCAAGGTGTTGATTAAAAATATTATCCCCAAACATCTGGACTGCATCAGTGCCAAATTGCTGGAAATGGGCGTCGAAATTGAAGAACAGGATGACAACCTGTTGGTCTGCCGTACTGGTACATTGAAATGCACCAACGTTAAAACACAGCCCTACCCCGGTTTTCCAACTGACATGCAATCTCAAATTGTGGCTGCACTGTGCCTAGCAGAAGGCACCAGTGTGGTAACAGAGAGCGTCTGGGGCAACCGCTATCGCTATGTGGATGAGTTGAAACGCCTCGGTGCCCATATTCAGGTAGATGGCAAAGTTGCCGTTGTCGAAGGCATCGACCACTTTGATGGTGCTCCCATTCAGGCTTGTGATCTGCGGGCCGGTGCAGCAATGGTAATCGCCGCCCTGGCCGCCCACGGCACAACGGAGGTGAGCTGCGTTCATTATATTGAGCGCGGATATGAAAACCTTGTTGGTAAACTGCAGGCCCTCGGTGCCAATATTAAAGCAGTTGAAGAATCCGACGATGAGGAGCATTCCTCGATAAAAGTCGGCTGAACGCCGTCTAAAACGCCCATGGAGGGACCGGCCGATGCCGGAGCACCCCTTTGGGCGTTTTTCTCGCCCCCTCTCTCCAGGGGAGCTTACATAAGAAAGGAACCCTCTTTTGACAAAAATATGCACCTTGGCCAGCGGATCTTCCGGAAACGCCGCATTAATCAGCTCCAATCATACGCATCTTCTCATTGATGCCGGTATTTCCGTGCGCCGCATCAATGCGGCGCTGAAAGCATTTGAACTATCTATCTCTGATTTGGACGCGCTGCTGATTACGCACAGTCACAGTGATCATGTGAGCGCATTGGCAACTTTGTGCAAACATTACACTCTCCCCGTTTACACCAGTGACGGCACCGCTTTTGCATTACGCAATCGCTTTTATGGCATTGGGCCGATGCTGCACACTTTTTCCGCTGGAGCGCATTTCAATATCGGCGATTTTGAAATTCACTCTTTCTCGACAGCTCACGACGCAGGAGACAGTGTATGCTATCGCTTGGACAGTGAAGACGGCGGTGCCGGTATTCTCACGGATACCGGTTATGTACCGGAGCACGCTGCACAAACGCTGCAAGGTGTTTCTTTTTTGCTGTTGGAAGCAAATCACGATTCAGAAACATTGCAAAACGGACCATATCCCGCCTATTTAAAACAGCGCATTTTAGGGCACGGGGGCCATCTTTCCAACGACGATGCTGCAGCTTTCGCAGTTTGTGCTGCTCAAAGCGGCGCTAAAGACGTACTGCTCGCCCATTTGAGCCAGGAAAACAACACACCGGAAATGGCTTTTCAGGCTGTGCGGCATGCTTTAGACAAAAGCGGCTACCGGCAGGTTTCTCTGTCTGTCGCACCGCGCTGTGCTACCAGTGCTGTCCACACCATATAGAGGGCTTTGCCATGTATAATATTACAGTGATCTGTGTTGGTAAACTGAAGGAAAAATTCTATAGTGATGCCTGTTCAGAATATATCAACCGGCTTTCCAGATATTGTAAATTGAATCTCATTGAATTAAAAGAAGAGCGCCTGCCCGATGCGCCTTCACAAGCACAAATCGATGCCGCACTTGCCCGGGAAGCCAATGCGATTCGTTCCAAGCTTCCACAAAATTCCAGTATTGTTCCCCTGTGCATCGAGGGCAGACTGTGCTCCAGTTCCGAATTTGCACAGGCTTTGTCCACTTGGAGCACTTCCGGTGCCAAAACGCTCGTTTTTTTGATCGGCAGCTCATATGGTCTGCACGCCTCCATAAAAGAGCATGCTTTTATGCGGCTTTCCATGTCCCCAATGACATTCCCCCATCACCTGGCACGCGTGATGCTTTTAGAGCAAATTTACCGCTGCTTTCAAATCTTGGAAGGCAGTAAATACCATAAATGACCAGGAAGTGATTACTTTGTTTGAAAAAAAGAAAAAAGGAGAAGACATTCCGCTCACTTGGGGCGATAGATCGGAGCGCCAGAAGCACCTGGAATCTCTCTGGCCAAAAGACGAAAATGGCGATCGGGAACAAGCAGTTTTTGTGGGCTATGTTCCAGATTTTAACAACGAAGCTGATTTTGCTGTCAATATGCTGACCGCTTACGGCATCCCGGCTTTTAAAAGCTACAATAACGAAGGTTCCTTGGGAAAGCTGATGCTCGGCACCTCCGCCTACAGCGCTTCCCTTTATGTCCCTGCATCCATGGCCGATGAAGCAAAGGCCCTTCTGGAAACTCCAGCCGACGAAGCTGCCATGGAAGATGCATTTTCTCAAACGGATGAACCCTGAAATACCGGAATGATAAGGAAAGGATGGACAATTATGGCGAACAACTACATGACAGAGTATCAAAAATGGCTGGACAGCGGTGTCCTAACCGAAGCGGAGCATGCAGAACTTGTATCGATTAAGGATGATCCCAAAGAAATTGAAGCGCGTTTTTATGGTCCTTTGGAATTTGGCACAGCAGGCCTCCGCGGGACTATGAAAGTCGGCCTGCATCATATGAACAATTATGTAGTGCGCCATGCAACTCAAGGTTTTGCCAGTGTCATTTCCGCTGAAGGTGATGCCGCCAAAAAACGCGGCGTAGCCATCTGCATGGACTGCCGCCTGCACAGCATGGACTTTGCCCGTGCGGCTGCAGAAGTAATGGTGGGCAACGGCATCCATGTGCGCATCTTTGAGTCTCTGCGTCCCACTCCGGAGCTGAGTTTTGCTGTGCGGGAATATCATTGCCAGGCCGGCATCAATATCACTGCCAGCCACAATCCCAAAGAGTACAACGGTTATAAAGTTTATTGGGAAGACGGGGCCCAGCTTCCCCCGCAGCATGCCGATGCCATCGCCAGGCAGCTGGAAAAAATTGATATTTTTAATGACATTCGTTCCATTCCCTATGAAGAAGGCCTCGCTTCCGGAATGATCACTGTAATGGGCGAAGAATGCGACGAACGGTTTATGCGCAACGTGATGTCCATGGCCAATGCTCCCGATATGGTCGCCTCCATGGCCGATCGTTTTAAAGTTGTTTATACTCCCTTCCACGGCTGCGGGTATATTTTAGTGCCTCTGGCACTGCGCCGGCTCGGAATGAAACATGTCATCTGTGAGCCTCAGCAAATGGTAATCGATGGTAATTTCCCCACCGTGAAAAGCCCCAATCCGGAAAACCCGGAAGGATTCTATTTGGCAGTGGAGCTTGCAAAAAAGCACGGTGCTACGCTGATCGTCGGCACCGACCCCGATGCGGACCGCGTCGGAATTATGGTTCGTGATGATCAAGGCGAATACATTCCCTTTACCGGAAACCAAACGGGTGCTCTCCTGTGCGATTATCTGATCGGCGCCAAACAACGGGCCGGTACCATGCCGGAAAAGCCCGCTGTTTTAAAAAGCATCGTTTCCAGCGAAATGGTGCGCGCGATTGCCGAACGCAACGGTGTTTCCTGTTTTGATACCTTCACAGGCTTTAAATTCATGGCAAAAAAAATTGGGCAGTTTGAAGCGGAGCATTCCTATAATGCCATTTTTTCCTTTGAAGAATCCTACGGCTATATGATCGGCAACTATGTGCGTGACAAAGACGCCGTAACCGCTTCCATGCTGATCGTGGAAATGGCCTGCTGGTATGCCAGCCAGGGAATGACTCTGTTTGACGCTTTGAATGCTCTGTATGAAAAATATGGCTATTTTGCAGAAAAAACTTACAATCTGGTGATGCCTGGCCTTGATGGACTTGCAAAAATGGCTCAGTTGATGGAAAATCTGCGCTCCAATCCCTATACAGAAATTGCCAGCACACCGGTGTCGGAATTCAAGGATTATCAGGATGGCAGCGTGTTGGATGTGCAAACCGGCAAAAAGACATATATGGAATTGTCCGGTTCTAACGTGCTCCGCTTCGAATTGGTAGATGGCACTTCGTTCATCGTGCGTCCCTCCGGTACGGAACCAAAAATCAAGGTGTATGTTCTGACTGCAGGATCCAGCCCGGAAAGCGCCGCGGAACGCATTGATCGCTATGGTGCTTTTGTACAGCAGATGCAGGCCTAAACTGCACGCATTTAAAATGCGCTTCGCAAAACCGCTGAACTCGACCTGATATAAGCTCAGCAATTTGCCACGATAGATGATGATTAAAGCAGCAATCGCACATTTTGTATTGTGCCGCACATAAATCGGGAAGTAAATTTATTTAGCTGTGTGTGCTCGGTTATTGCCCAGCAATAGCCGAGCACATCTTTTATTTCAAAAGGGACCGCTGCACTTGCAAAATGCTGTTTCATTGATTTTTGATATTTAACTGTTTCATCAAATCCGAACAACAAAAAACAGGCCTGTTTCCCATGGTTTCCCTATTCACAAAAAGTTTACAAGAAACGCCTGAATTTCTTGACAATTTCATCATTTTGTCTATTGCATTTCCAGTATCTCCGCGTAATATAAATATAGAAAAAGGAACCAAAAAGAGGAGGATATTTATGGACTTTTCTACAACAATCAAACGTTTCGGTGTGGAACAACTGTTCCGCTATTTGCATAAAGATCCCGGAAAAAACATGCTGCGCCTGATGGATTGGGCAGACAAATTTGCCCGGGGAGAATTTGTTTCACAGCGTAAAATCATCCGGGAAGCCATTACCGATCCTGCTCACCCCTACCATTCTTTCATTTATCGTCTGTTTACAGATTTGGATGAAGACGTCATGAATACCATGGCAGTCAACTTCTTCATCAATGCTTCCCTTGTCGGCTGGCAAAAACAGGAAGAAGCCAGAAAAAAATACGGCTGCAATATTCCTTATGCTATTTTGCTGGATCCCACCTCTGCCTGCAATCTGCATTGCACCGGCTGCTGGGCTGCAGAATACGGCAACAAGCTGAACCTCACTGTGGACGAAATTGATGACATCATCAATCAGGGCAAAAAATTAGGGGTATATCTTTATATTTATACCGGCGGCGAACCTTTGGTGCGCAAAAAAGATATTATTCAACTGTGTGAAAAACACTCCGACTGTGTTTTCCTCTGCTTCACCAATGCCACATTGATCGATGAAGCTTTTGCCGATGAAATGCTGCGGGTCAAGAATTTTGTTCCTGCCATTTCCCTGGAAGGCTTTGAAGAAGCAACCGATGGACGCCGCGGAGACGGTGTCTATCAGAAAGTGATTGATGCCATTGAGCTGCTGCGCCGCAAGAAATTGCTGTACGGCATTTCCGCCTGCTACACCAGCGCCAACTTTGATTCCATCACTTCGGAGGAATTTTATGACCGCCTGATTGAGCTTGGCGTGTATTTCATCTGGTACTTCCATTATATGCCCGTGGGCAATGATGCATCCCCTGAGCTGCTTCCTACTCCGGAGCAGCGCTTGGAAACCTATCGGCGCATCCGCAAGTATCGTGCAGAAAAACCGCTGTTCGCCATGGACTTCCAAAACGATGCGGAATTTGTGGGAGGATGCATTGCCGGCGGCCGGCGCTATCTGCACATCAATGCCAATGGTGACATTGACCCCTGCGTTTTCGTGCATTATTCCGATTCCAATATTCGTGAAAAAACGCTTCTGGATGCCCTGCGTTCTCCCATGCTGATGGCTTATCACGACGGGCAGCCTTTTAATGACAATATGCTGCGCCCCTGCCCCATGCTGGAAAACCCTGAGAAGCTGCGCGAAATGGTGACTGCTTCCGGTGCCAAATCCACCGATCTGCAATCTCCGGAATCCGTGGAACATCTGTGCTCCAAGTGTGACAACTATGCCGCAAACTGGAAGCCCGAAGCTGATGCACTGTGGGCTGAATTGCAGGAACAAAAGCAGGAACGGAAAGCACAGTAAGCGATTATTCAAAATAGAAGCCCCGTAGGCTATATTGCCTACGGGGTTTTCCCCGCCTATGAGGCGAAAAGGAGCATGCAGCACAAAATAGCATGCTCCTTTTCGCTGCAAAACAGCGTAATTGCTGATTGTCTTTGAAAAAAGTATTCCCAATTTTCAGTGTTTTGACCCATGAAACCAGCGTATCTCTTTCCTCTCTCAAGCATCCACTAAAAACGCAGGCTGGTGAAATACGGTGTTTTCGCGCAATGGGAGTTATTGTACAATAAAAATAAAACACTAAACTGAAACTGCCCGAAGCGCAATCCAGCATAGCAAAATTCGGAGAAAAGTGGGATATATATGAAGGATACCACGGGAACAAAGAAAACGCCTTCAAAGCGTTTTTACCCCAAATGGCCCTGGAATGTGATTGTTTACATACTTCTGGTGGTGGTGCTGCGTATTTTTGCCATTCCCCTGATCCTCCTGATCATGTGGTGGAACAAAAAGCAGCAGCCCGACGCTCTGGAAAAGGGATACTGCCTTCAGCGCACCCGGGGGCGGCTGATTGGACTGATCCCGGCCGCCCTCTTGGCCGTGGGCGGTGGTCTGGCCATCTGGTTCTTCGCGGTGGCCGAGACCATGCCCTATGAAGCGGAGCGGCTCAAGGCGGAGATAATCTTCGGCTATTACCTGATCCCCGTGGCGGGGGCCGGAGCAGGAGCGGGAGGTAGAGCGCTATGGGGCGGAAAAGGGTTATCCGGACGCGATGTACTTCTATGCCTACACCCTCATCGATGAAAAAAAGGATGATGAAAGGCTGCCCCTCTACCGGCGCTCGGCAGAGCTGGGGGCCTACTACCTGGGGGCCTGCTGTGCCTATGGCCGCGGGACCCAGCAGGATTACGCCGCCGCCCGGAAGTTTTTGGAGATGGCGGACTGGAACAATCAAAACGCCCTTTACCTTCTGGGTTACCTCTACGCCCGGGGACTGGGCGGCCCGGAGGACATCGCAAAGGGCGTGGAGTACCTCCTGCCGAGGCAAAGGAGGATCTGAGGCACTACAAAAAGTCCTTGTTCGGCAAGTGGGTGCGGCGGTGAAACGGTCCATAGCACGGAAAGGCAGATAACTCTATAGGTGTTTCTCTGTAATTTGCGCTGTTTCCCGGCTGTCAGGATGCAAAAACCGAGCGGCCAGACTATCACAGGCCGAGCTTCAGCGTCGAAAGCGCGAGAAACGGTTTTGGAGCGCCCGCCGGGCGCGGAAGTTCACCGACCGGAAACCGCAGGTGGCAGCACACAAGCAGTAGGCGCAAGCGCAGGAGGATCAGCGGCTACAGCTCATTTTAAAAAAGCACCGGAGAAAATGATCCGGTTATTGGCATAAAAGCACTCCGGCAGACGGTAAAAAACGTTTGCCGGGGTGCTTATCAATCAGCAACTGCCTATGGGAATCATCAGAATACCTTTGTTTTTTCCTGTTTGGGGATGGAAAAATGTTTACAGCTTCTCCAACATCTGCTCCAGCTCATCCAGGCTGGTTTGAAATACTTCCAGTGCATTCTGAACAGTCTCCGGCTTAGTCAAATCCACACCGGCAATTTTCAGCTCGTCAATGGGATACATGCTCCCGCCCGTTGTCAGGAACTTCAAATATTGCGAGGCATCCCCATTGGAAAGAATATCATTGGCAATCGCCACTGCAGAACAAAAACCCGTGGCATACTGATACACATAAAACGCTGTATAAAAATGCGGCACCCGGGCCCACTCCACATCCTGCAGGGGATTGTTGACTGCTCCGGCATAGTAAAGATCATTCAGCTCACGATATATGCCGGAGAGGACCTCTGCCGTCAGTGGTTCACCCTGCTGATAAAGCTCATGGGCCTTCCGCTCAAATTCTGCAAACAATGTCTGCCGGTAAACCGTTGTCCGAAAACCTTCCAAAAAGTGATTGAGCAGATAAGCCCGGCGCTTGGGATCCTGCTCAACCTTCAGCAAATACTTGGTCAAAAGCACCTCATTAACTGTGGAGGCCACCTCTGCCACCAAAATGCGGTAATCGTGGTTGGCGAAATCCTGGGCGCGGTCCGAAAAATAAGAATGCATGCTGTGGCCCAGTTCATGTGCCAGGGTAAAGGCATCCTCTATCGTCCCTGCAAAATTCATCAGGACATAAGGGTGCACCCCGTATACGCCGCAGGAAAATGCCCCTGTGGTTTTTCCCTTGTTCTCATAGACATCAATCCACCGCTCGTCAAAAGCCCGCTGCAGCAGCTGGTGATACTCCTCTCCCAGCGGTGCCATCGCTTGAAAAACCAGCTCTTTGGCCTGGGCAAAATCGATGTGCAGGTCGATATCTTCCACCATCGGGCAGTAGAGATCATACATGTTCAGCTCTTCCAGGCCCAGCACCTTTTTGCGCAGTGCAAGATACTGCTGCATAGACGGCAGGCTGTCATGCACAGCCGCAATCAAACTGTCATATACACTCAGCGGCACATTGCTGCCAAACAGCGCCCGCTCACAGGCACTGCCGTAATGCCTTGCCTGCGTGTAATACGTATCCATTTTGACCGATCCTGCGTACATAGCGGCAATGGTATTGATATATTTTTTGAACGTGCCGTGATATGCTTCAAAGGACTCCCGGCGCACCCGCTGATCGGCGCTGACACGAAACAGCGCATAGTTCCCATGGGTCAGCTGCACTTCCTCTCCCCGCTCATCGCGAATGGCAGGAAAAGTCATATCCACGCTCTCCAGCATTGTGAAACAGTTGTCCGGTGTGCCAGCCGAATCGGAAAGCATAGCCAGCAGCCGCTCGCCCTGTTCATCCAGGGTATGCGGCCGCGCACGGTTGGTGTCTTCCAGAATATGCCGGTAAGAAGCAAGGCAGGGCGCATCCATAAACTGCCGCAGCGTTTCCTCCGGCAACGCCAAAATTTCAGGGTCTAAAAAGGCACAGGCCGTGCTCATTGCCACATAGAGATTCATGGCCTTTCCTTCCATTTTTTGATACTGCGCATCGCCGTTGTCGCTGTTTTTCAAAAGCGATGCATACAAGTAAACCCGCTCCACTTCCTGCAGTGTTTGGTATATTGTATCCAGGCCCTTTTTCATCGCCTCCGGAGACGCTCCCAAAGTCCCCGCTAACGAAGCAATCTGCCCCACGGCCTGCTCCGCCGCAGCATACGCCGTTTCCCACTCCTTTTGATCTGCAAAAATCGGCGATAAATCCCACTGATAAGTGCTGTCCATATCCGTTCTGTTTTTCAGTTCCATGCCCTCACTCCATCCTTCCTCAGTCGTTGCAGGCTTCCTTGCCAGTGACATGGTCCACATCAATGCGGATCACCCGGGCAGCCCCTGCATAGTGTTCCATCATGGTTTCAAATTTATCCAAATCCGCCGCGGCGTATTTTTCACTGATGCGGCGCAATGCCATGGTTTTCTCCTCTTCATCTTCCACCAGAACCGCCTTCCCCTGCAGTGCCATCGAGGCATAGCTCATGGTGTATTCCGCAGAAACCGGATGACAAGCGCATACTGCAGTCATGGCAATCCGCGGATTTGCCCGCAGACAATCCAGCTTTTTCCCAATCCCGGCACAATGAATATAAACTGCGTTTCCCTCCCGCGCCGGAGATACCGGGATACAGTAAGGCGCCCCATGCTCATCGGCCAGTGCCAATACCGCATAGGGCGCACGCTCCAATACATCCCAGGCAAAGGCCGCATCTCTTTCCAAATCTTTACGAATCATTTTGCATACTCCTGTCCCTTAAAATTTCACTGCTGCTTTTCTGTCCTTTCTCCTTGCGTATTATGCAGCAGTGCATGCAAATCCTTAATGATTTCATCCAGCTTTTCCGGCATTCCATCATCCAGCCATTGAATAATAGTTCCCATTACACCATAGGTGAAAAAAGAGATGGCAAACTCCTCATCATCCCTGCTGATGGGCAGCTGAAGATCTATGCTCTGCAGTTCCTCTGCAATAATCGGGCGAATAGCACGCTCCAATCCTTTGCCCAGGTATTCCACACCCAAAGAGCGATAGACATTCATTGCCAATGCCCGATTATCACGCAAATACTCCACCGCCAGCAGCAATCGATCGCGCCAGCTGGTTGCCGGCATATCACACAGCTGCTTGATCGTTTCCTGAAATGCCCACTCCAGGAGTTCATAAACATCCCCGAAATGGTAATAGAATGTCTGACGGCTGACTTTTGCCCGCTGTACAATATCTTTCACTGTAATATTATCCAGTGTTGTTGTATTCAATAAATCTGCCAATGCTGCCGCCAGCGCATACTTGGTTGCCGCCGCCATAAATGCTCCTTTCCCTCTTTCCAATCATCAGCCGTTTTGCTCTTCTCTCAAATTCCCTGTCTTGTTTCACCACGGAATACACCAAAACCCAATGCCGCCGGCTGCCAATGCGCAAACTGCGCCAGCCACCACATCTTTTGGAAAATGAATCCCCGCAACAACACGAATAACTGCCAGAAAAACACCGACTGCCAGCAATGTCATCCCAACCTGCGGAAAGATTGTCCAGTATGTAACAGCAATCATGCAGGCTGAAAAAACATGCCGGCTCGGAAAAGAATGCCCTCTTTTTTTTCTTGGAATCAGCGGATCAATGCCCAGTTCATAAGGCCGCGGCGCATTATAGAGCGCGCGGAAAATGCTGACAGCCACAAAAGCGGCCGCTGGAACTGCAATACAGCGCAGCAACCGCCTATCATCCTGCAGAAAAAGCCAGGCCAACAGCAGCGGATACATCACATAACACAGCATGGTCAGTGTCCGGTTAATTCCTTTGAGTGCCGCTACCGCATGGGGATGGGCGCGCAGCGGCGCCACCAGCGCATCATAGCGTTCTTTCGTCATTCTTTATTCTCCTCCGGCTTTTTCAGTGCCAACTGTCCGCCGCATTTGGCGCAGCGGTAATCTTCGGGATGCTCTACCAGCCTGGACCGGCGCGCCCGCGGAATCTCCGCGCCGCACTGCGTGCATTCCACCACATAGCGCACCACGTTTTTTCCTTCCACCCCCAGCCGTTCCGGGCTTTCCGTGCGCGTGATGGTATAGCCATAAGCCTGGTTCATCATGTCTGCATAGCGGTGCCAGCGCTTTTTATGATTCTGACAGCCATAGCAGGTGTGCAGCACCTCATGCGCCAGCGTCTGGCAGCAGGCTTTGGGATGCGCTGTCAGCAGCACATCGGAAATCTCAATCAGAAATGTGCCGTTGCGCTTGTTGGCAAAACAAGCGCCGAAGCGTCCCGTGGCTCGTTTGTTGATCCGCACAGAGGGGTTGATATGCTCTGATACAGGGATATTCAGCGCCTTTGCCTGGGCAATCACTTTTTGCAGCAGCAGGTCTACGGGCAGTATTTCTCTTTTTCGCGCGCTATAAAGGCTGAGCTGTCCTTGTACTTCCTCCCGATTCATAAGGCGCCTCCCTTCTCGCAAAACCTAAAAAACTCTGTTATTTTGTTTCATTGGTATTATAGTCGACATCCCGGCAAGGGTAAAGGGCATTTGCCACAAATTTTTTCTTTCCGATTTCAAAAAGGCACAGAAAGGAGCAGGCCACATGTCGGCCCGCCCCTTTCCGCTTTTGTGGAACCTTGCCGTTTACCGCTCCGTAGCTACGATAATCCGCATTCGTCCGCCGGCAGACTCCGCCTTGTCATACCATCCAGTCAGCGTGTAATCTCCATTGTTCACGCTGTCCAGGCTGGTGACATAATATTGGGTACCCAGCCCACTTTGATAGCGCTTAACATAAACTTGGACGCCCGCACTGATATCAAAACTCTGGTTGTCGGTGGAAACTGCCTTGCCGTTTTCCGCAGAACGCAGCCGTACATCCGTCAGGTTATACATCTTGACAATCGACGAATCATCCATGCGGTAGCGCACGGCATTGCCTTCACTCACCGGGAAAGAAATACCATCACAGACAATCGGTCCCACCTGAGAGCCATTGCTCATCAGCGTGTAAATATGACCCGCCACATAAGCGGAACCACCCATGCTGCCCGGAATTTCTTCGTCATCCACCAAAATACCAAAGGAATACATATCTCCTGTGACATCCTTCAGAATCAGCGTTTCAATTTCTCCGGCACTGTTGAGTTCATAGTAAGCCACATCGCCGCTGTCAATCCGCACCCCGGCCAAACGGCTGGCAGGAATTGTCACAGCCAGCTCATCCGCATAATCCATGATGCGGATATCCGAGGCCAGCGTATAGCTGCCCAGCCGCGTGGCAGAAGAATTGACCGTCCCGGACAAGTTTCTGGCAGAATTGCTGATTCGATTGAGCTGTGTTTCTCCATTTTCAAAAGAAACCCGCACCAAATCGCCTTCGTCATAATAGCCGCTTCTGTCCGACTGATACTGATAAGTGACGCCATCCACGCCCAACAGTTTGACATAAGGTGCTGTATAGGGCTTTCCCTGACTGTCGGTGTAGGTAGCTGTACCGGTACCAATCACAATACCGTAAGTGGTACTGCCCGCCTGAGAGGGATCCACCACACCTGCAATGGTATTATCACGGCCCAGCAGCAGTGTCACCGTATCGCCGGGCTGGAATGTTCCTGTAGTTGACATGGCGTAAGCCGCTGCAGAGCTTTCAAAATTATAGGTAACGCCCGAAACCACCACTGAAGTGGGATTGCTGCGGCTGGGCTGGGCGCTCTCGTAAAGGCCCGTCACCTGGTTATGATAAACCCACACTGTCTTGGTTTTTTCCAGATAATAAACCACATCATTCGTGGTTATTGCAGAAACGCTGCTTTCATTATCATTGCGGTAGACCACAGAAGGCGTAAAGCCAATCGCATCTGTCCAGCTGCCGCTGCCCACAATAATCGGGCCCTCCAGTTCTGCATTCACTACGCTCAGATAATCGATATTGCCCGCGCTGTCCACACTGTAGCCTAAAGTTGCGGCATAAACCTGGCCGCTCTTTGTGGTAGCATTGAGCGTATTATAAATCAGCTGGGCGCATTCTTCCCGGGTCAGGTTCTCGCCCTGCGAGGCAGTGATGCCCGTGCTCATATGTAAATTTTGATACAGCGCCAGCTGCGGATAAGGAAACGTGCCTGTGGTAAAATCATCATCCGTATAGCCCAGCATTTTCAAGCAAATATTGACTGCCTCTTCCAGCTTCACGCCGTTGTCGGGCCGGAAAGTACCGTCCAAATAGCCGTTGATCCATCCGGCATCCACTCCGGTTTTAATATAGCCCGCAGCCCAATGGGTATATTTGACATCGGAAAACGGGGAAACATAGGATGACGATGTTGCCATATCCTTGTAGACCGACGCCGCCACCGCCATTTTGGTAAAAGCTGCCCGGGTTACATTGGCTGAAAGATTCAAATTGCCGTTTTCATCGCCGTTCATGACGCCCATGGCACCCAAAACCTGCAGCACTTCCCCCTGTGTGCTCTGCGCGCCCTGCGCCGCAGGCACCATCAGCGATACGCTGAGTGCCAGTGCACACAGCAGCGCTGTCCATCTTTTTCTCATCACAGATACCCTCCTTCGTTTATTCATAACGCAACGCGTCAATCGGATTCAATTTTGCCGCCTTGTTCGCCGGCAAATAGCCAAACAGCACACCGATGCCCACAGATACACCGAAAGCGATCGCTACCGCGCCAACAGTCGGCGCTGCATTGAAGCTGCCCGTACCGCCCATGCCGGTCATCATACCCGTTAAAATCGGGCTGGCGATTCCTGTGACCAATGCGCCGAACACAATACCGATCACACCGCCTACGGCGCTTGTGGTTCCCGCTTCAATCACAAACTGCAGGCGAATATCCCGCCGCTTGGCGCCCAGGGATTTGCGGATACCAATTTCCCGCGTACGTTCGCTGACCGAAACCAGCATGATATTCATGATGCCGATGCCGCCCACCAACAAAGAAATCGCCGCGATAGCAATCAAAACAGACATCATTATATTGATCATCATATTCATCATGGTGATCATTTCCGCCGAAGTCATAGTGTAATAATAGTCTTCAGAAAGATACACGCTGTAAAGATAATCGTCGATAATCTGCTTGGCCACTGCCGCTGTATCTTCACCGGGACAGGTAAACATAAACAAGTCCGTTTCGGAAGTGCCATTGATTGTGCAGGCATTGGTATAGGGAATATAAATCACATCGTTGCCGCTGCCCTCTGTCACATCGCCGGAGGGCGCCAGCACACCCACAATCGTATAATGCGTACCGGACAGGCTGATAGACTGTCCCAATGCATTGCCGCCAAAGGCAGTTTCGTTGATATAAGCTCCCACAACACAGACATTCTGCTTGCGCTGCACATCCAGATACTGAAGAAAGCGTCCTTCCTGCAATGTGTTGCCAAAAGCGCTGGCCATACTGGAAAAATCCTCGCTTACACCATAGACCGATGTATGGTCAAACTCTTCCGTGCCGGAACGCACCAGTGTCTGCGTCATAATATACGGCGTGACACCGGTGAGATAATCCGGATTTTCTTCCACCAGCCGATACATATCATCAGTATCCACAAAGCGGGAACCGCCGCCGCGGCCGTAAACAGTAACCTGAATCAGATTGGCACCCAACTGTTCAAACTGCTCATTCATCATGCGCTGCATGCCACTGCCGAGACCGGTGATGACAATAACCGCTGCCACACCGATGATAATACCCAGCATCGTCAAAAATGCACGGACCTTACTGGTCATCAAAGAGCTGATCGCCAGGCGGAAATTTTGTCCAACGCCCATTATGCCATCGCCTCCTCACCTGCCTCTGAAGGCTGCACCACCGCTTTCGGATCGTCTGCCGGTCCGTCATAAATAATCCGTCCATCCTGCAGACGCACGATACGCTGGGCACGTACAGCGATAGAATTATCATGGGTAATCAGCACAATGGTGTTGCCCTCCCGGTTCAGCTCCTGCAGGAAAGACAGCACTTCCCGGCTGGTCCGTGAATCCAGCGCGCCGGTGGGCTCATCAGCCAAAATAACGGACGGATCCCCCGCCAATGCCCGCGCAATGGACACCCTTTGCTGCTGGCCGCCCGAGAGCTGATTCGGCATATTTTTGGCTTTTGTCAAAAGGCCGACACGCCGAAGCGCCTTCTGCGCGCGGGCATGGCGTTCTTCAGCAGGAACTCCCGCATACAGCAGGGAAAGCTCCACATTTTCCTGTACATTCAGTTTGGGCAGCAAATTATACTGCTGAAAAATAAATCCCAGCATTTTATTGCGGATTTCCGCCTGCTCATCGTCTTTCATTGTGGACACATCCACACCATTGAGACGGTAAGTTCCGCTGGTAGGCACATCCAGACAGCCAATGATGTTCATAGCTGTGGATTTGCCGCTGCCGGACTGGCCGACAATGGCCACAAACTCGCCCTTTTGAATCTGCAGCGTGATACCGTCCAGGGCATGCACTTCCGTATCGCCCATATGGTATATCTTATAAATATTATGTAATTCAATTAAAGCACTCATAGGCTCTGATCCTCTGCTTCCGTTAAGCTGAAGTCACTGCTGCAGAAGCACCCTCGCCGCCGGCACCGGCCGCATCATTGGAAACCAGGACCAAGTCGCCTTCTTCCAGACCGCTGAGAATTTCCACATAGGTACTGTCATTGGAGCCCAGCTCCACAGAAACCTCCCGGGCCTGTGTTGTATCGATGCTGCCATCCTGCTCCGAAACAGCCGAAGCCGGAATCACCTGCACCGTATCTCCGCGCTGCACTGCATCCAGCGGAATGGTTAAAACATGCTCTTTTTGTTCGATAATGATTTCCGCACTGACATTCATGCCCGGCAGCAGATCCGGGTCCGGGTTCTCCACCATAACGGTCACAGGGTAATTGGTCACGCCATTGGCTGTGTTGCCGTTGATATTGATTTTGTCCACATATCCGGTAAACGTGCGGCCCGGCAAAGCGTCCACCGTAATTTCCACTTCCTGGCCCACCTGGACATTGGGAATATCCAGTTCGTCGATAAGCATATCAAAGGTCAATGCAGACATATCGCTGATCACTGCCATGGTGGTGGTGCCTACCTGTCCGATATTGTCACCGGCAGCCATATCCTTCTGTGTCACCGTGCCGGAAATCGGCGCTTTGATCTGGTATTCATCCAGCATATCCTGGGCAGTCTGCAGGCTCAGCCGTGCATTTTCCAGAGTCAATGCCGCATTCTCCACCTGATCCTCCAGCGCATCTCCATCCAAATGCAGCAGCCGCGAACCGGGCGACACCGTTGATCCTTCGGATACATAAATAGTATCCACCGTACCGCTTGTTTTTGCAAGAATCTGCGTCTGCGTTGCATAGTCGAAAGTGCCGCCGCTCTGGCAGGCATAGTTGCCCACACGGGCCGTAGCGGCCATGCCGCCGGTAATACCGCCGGGATTCGTTACCGCAAGTTCCACAGCCTGCACCAGCGTGCCGCCGGCCCCTACCGTCGTATAGGCAGACACGTTTCTCACCGTGGCCGGTACGCTCTCGCCAGTGGCCGTGATGGTAACCGTAGCGCTCTGTCCAGCGCGGATATTGGCCGCATCCGCCGTGTTGAAATTGCATTTGAGCGTCATGGTCTTGCTGTCCGTCACAGTGATGACAGCCGTGCCGGCGGAAACAGAATCGCCCCGCTTCACTGCAATATCAGACACCTGGCCGGAAACAGTGGAAGTCACCGTCAGGTCTTCCGCGGCACGCACCGCCTGATCATACGCCAGCTGAGCCTGGTCCACCGCCAACTGGGCCTGTTCCACATTGGTCTGTGCTGTTGTCGCATCAATGGTATACAGAATCTGATCCTTTTCCACCGTATCGCCGATTTCAAAAGTATCGCTGAGAATATCTCCCGTGACCATGCCGACCAGCGTGCTGGAATGAATCGGCTCAATGGTGCCTGTGCCGGATACCGACACTGTCAAATCGCGGTATTCTGCAGCCGAGGCACTGTATCCCAATCCACTCAAAAGATTTCCACCGCCGCCGCAGGCGCGCAGTAAAAATATCAGCACCAAAACAATCACCACTGCCAAAATGATGATCTTCTTCTTTTTCCACTTTTTCTTTTGGGGAGTGGGCGCCTGCGCCTCCTCTTCCGTTTCCTGCAGGGATTCCGAAACGGGGGCAAGCGTATCTTCCTCCGCCAAGGTTTCCCCTTGTTGTTCCACAAGATCTTTGCTCATTCCTGTTGTTCTCCTTTCGCTCGTGTATCCAACATTCCGCGTTTTAAAATCATCAGCTGCTTTTGCAGCTGCCGGCGAATCTGCCCGCTTTTTTCCGGGCAGCGGAAACTTCTGATAATGGCGCCGCCAACCACTGTGCACAGCAGCTCCATATGATCCTCCACCGTGATTTCATCCGTTTTCCATAAATCATATGTCTGTGCCGCACCCATGCATGCCATCTGCTCCATGCTTTGATGAAAGCCGAAATCCAAAGGCAACTCCATCTCCGGATTCTTCTGCACCAGCTGAACCAGCAGCTGCAGCCTGGGATTATCCTTTTTCTCCATCATCCAATCGTAGCCGGCAAGGCATGATTCAAACAGGTCGCCGCAAAATAATTGTGCAGATCCCGAAAAATCAATTTCTTCCAATCCGTCGCTCAGCAAAAACCGGAACAGATCCAGTTTATCGGTAAAGTATTGATAAAAGCTGCCCCGGGGAATACCGGCATTTTGGATGATACGGTTGATAGACACCTTGTCAAAGCTGACCGCTGTCATTTCCTCCCAGGCCGCATCAAGCAGTCGCCGACGTTTTTCTCCCGGCAGGTTAAAAAAAGTTGCGCTTGGCATTTCTGCGCCTCCCAACATGCCATACCATCTTAATATCCTATTAAGATGGTTCGGGCCAGGCGGCGCGTGGCCGCCCTGCTTTTGCCCGCGATATGACAACTTGTCACAAGTATAGAAAAAAGTTTCTTTTTTGGCAAGAAAGAATTTATTAATTTTTTATGAATTCTTTTGAAACGAGAAAAAACAACGGTGCTTTTAATCAAGCACCGTTGTTTTTTATGCATTATTCACAACAAAGATCCACAATGGCTTGGGCAAACATTTTTCCGGAAATCAGCAAATCACAAATACGCACAAATTCATCCGGCCCGTGCATTCTGTTATCCACCTCCGGGAAGGCACAGCCAAAGCCCACACCGCCTTCAATGTCATGCACATAGGTTCCGCCGCCCATGGAGACACACGCCCCTTCCCGGCCGGTATATGCTTCATAAATTTTCAGCAGCGTCTGCACCAGGGGAGTATCTTCCGGCGTGTGGTGGGGCGGCTCATGCATCATCAGCTCCGCTTGCAGGCCATATTCAGCGGCACGCTGTTCCATCACGCCAAAAAGGCGCTCCTCTCCGCCGCACAGGGGCACACGGCTGTCAAAGCTGGCGCGAAAGCCCGTTTCCGTATAATGAAAAATATTCAGCGAAATGGTAAGCGCACCGGAAATTTTATCGCTGCAGGCAATCCCCCAGCCTGCTCCATCGGTTTCCCCGTGGGGCATCAGCGCACAAAGGGCACGCAGCCGATCCATGCCTTCACAGGGCGCCAGGGGCAGCTTCAGCAGTGCCGTCAGCAGCGCCGTAACGGCGTTGTTGCCTTCCTCCGGCGTGGAGGCATGGGCATTTTTCCCCTGGGCATGGATGCGCACGCCGCTGTCTGTATCCTGCGCTGTATAAACGGCCCCTGTTTCCTGCGCCGCCTGCTCCAAAACATCGCTGATTTCAGCAGCACTCAGCCCATCCACAACGGCTTCTGCCTCCGGCGGGACCGCATTAAGCACCAGGCCGCCGTCCATGCTGCGAATTCGGGGCAGTGCCTCACACGGTGCAAACTGCGCAATGATGTCCGGGCGCAGCTGCCCTTTTTCCGTATTTAGAATCGGATAATCTCCATCTGGCGAAAACACCATGGGCGGCGCGCTTTCCTTCCGGAAATAATAGGCAATATCGCTGCTGCCGGTTTCTTCTGCTGTGCCAAGAATCAGCCGCACGCCGCGCTTGAGCGGAATTTTCAAATCCTTGACGCAGCGCAGCGCATACAGTGCAGCAACAGCCGGGCCCTTGTCATCGCTGGTGCCGCGGCCATAAATCCGGCCATCCTTTACAACGGGCTCATAAGGCGCGCACACACTCCAGCCTTTGCCCTCTGGCACCACATCCAAATGGGCCAAAATACCCAGCTGGACCTCCTTCGGCCCCAGCGTAACCGTTCCGACATAATTGTCCACATTCTCAAGCTCCGTCAGCCCATAGCGCCGGGCCAGCTCCAGCGCCGCATGCAGCGCCGCAGCCGGACCCTCTCCATAGGGCTTGCCTTCCACTGCCGCTTCATCCACGCTGCGGATGGAGACCAAGTCCATAATATCGCGCACCATTTTCTCCTGATGCTGCTCAAAATACGCCTCAATCGCTTCCCGATACATCAACTGCCTTGCTCCTTCCCTTATTTGTGCTCTCATCCTATCACAATGCCGCCGGGCAATCAAGTATTGTCCCGGTTGATCGGCTGCCGGAACAGCAGATGCTTCATCGCTTTCCAGTTGAAAGGATAAAGCGGATAGAGATAATGCCCCGCCAGAGGTTCTGTTGTGGCAATCAATACCAGCATGATGATAATTCCCCCGATAAATCCCCAGATGGAAAAGATTGCCGAGAGGATCAGCAGCAGCACACGCATCAGTTTGAAAGCATAGCCAAGCTCAAAGCTGGGCTGGGCAAAATTTGCAATGGCCACAAAGGCGATATACACCAGCACTTCCGGCACCAGCCAATTGGCCCGCACGGCAAAATCGCCCAAAATCAGCGCCCCCAGCATGCTGAAGGAGGTGCTCAGCACATCCGGCGTGTTCAGAGATGCCAGTTTCAAAAGGTCCACAATCAGCTCCAAAAGCAGCAGCTGCAGCAAAAGCGGTACACCGTTAGGCTCCTCGATGCCGATAAAAGCCAGATAAGGCGGTATGCGTTCTGGATTCATCATGGCAAGATACCACACCGGTGTCACCACCAAAGAGGCCAAAAACACAAAAAAGCGCACAAACCGCAGATACGTACCAACCAGGGGTGGGAAATAAAAGTCGTTGGTTTCCTGGATAAAATCAAAAAAAGATGTGGGCAGGATCATGACAGAAGGGGAATTATCCACCATCAATACAATGCTCCCTTCCATCACGGAAGCGGCCGCCGCATCCGGCCGCTCCGTATAGCGCACTCTGGGGAAGGGATTGAACCATTGAGGCCGGTGCATAGCCTCAGCGATGCTTTCCTGCCCCATGGAAATGGAAGAAACGTCAATTTTGGCTAAACGCAGGCGAATCTGCTCCAGGGCTGGGCGGTCCACCTTGTCATCCAGATAGCACAACACCACATCCGTTTTCGAGCGGCTGCCCACCCGGTGATTTTCCATCACCAGCTTGGGGTCGCGGATGCGCCGGCGGATCAAGGCTGAATTCTGTTTGACAATTTCCGTGAATCCGTCATGGGACCCGCGCAGCACCTTTCCGTCCGTGGGCTCCTGTACGCCGCGGGTAGGATAAGCCTTGGCGTCAAACAGCAGCGCCCGATCCATTCCTTCAATCAGCAGCACGCATTTGCCAAGCAGCAGTGATGTGACAATCGGCTCCATCTGATTTTCCGTCACCGTTTCTCCGTATGTTCCAAAATGGCTGGCAAACTGATCCATATCCCGCACCGTGCGCATCTGCTGTGGTGTCAGGGACAAAATAAAAGCGAGGATGCGTTCAATCACCACATCTTTTCCATATCCGTCCAAAAAATAAAGGTGTGCATTCTTCCCTCCAATCACCAATGCGCGGCCGGAAATATCGTAATTGCGGCCAATGCCGAAAACATCATCGAGCATCTGCACATCCGCCTGAAATTTTCCTGTCAATGTTTCCATAGGAACCCATCCTTTCTTCGGATGGTTTTAGTATGACAAACGGGCCGCAGGATTATACCCGCAGCCCGTTTTCCTGCATCAGCGCCAGCGCTGCTCCGCCTCTTCCTCCGCCTGGGAAACCTCCATGGAAAACAGCGCCTCATAGGCGGCCTGCTCGGCATCATTGGACGGCGGGGACGGCATCAAGCCTGTGCATTCACAAGAGGAAACTGTATCATGCACATTAAAAAAATCTCCGGTGAAATAATTTTTTCGTTCCTTTTTTCTCATCGTGCATACCTCCCCCTGTCTTTCAGTGTGCACAAAACAACACAAACTATACTCCACTGCTTCTGAAATATAGCCTGCAGCCCCGAAAAAGCATCTGCTTTTCCGGGGCTGCAGGCATATGAAAAGGAAAGAAAGAAAAAGCTTATTTTTCTGTTGCCACAATAATGCGGATTCTCCCGCCGGCACTGTATCCCAGGTTGTCATACCAGCCTTTGAGCGTATAGTCCTCGGCATTGATGGACGAAAGCGTTGTTTCATAATACCCGCTGGAACCGCTGCTGCGCAGAATCACCTGGACATTTTCGTCCAATGTATATTCCTGGCTGCCCGCCATGGCGGACAAACTGCCCAATTCGGTCAGGGTGACCGAGGAGAGCTGACGCATGCTCCGAATACTGCCATCCTCATCGTAATACAATGCGGCGCCGCCGGTGCTGATACTGAAAATGGCATCGCTGTTATAATTGGTAATCTGCCCGTCCTGGTAATAACTGTAAACCGCAGAAAGATTCATATCCGTGGAATTGTCCTCAATATTTGTGATATAGACATACTCCGCCGTGTCACCGGTAACATCTTCCAAAATCAAGCGGTCAATTTCATCGTTGTCGTTGAGGGTATAGAATGCCACATCGCTGCCGGACAGCTTTGCTCCGGCCAGCCGGGATGGGTAAATCCTTGCATAGCCTCCATTGCTGTCGGTATCCAGAATTTCCACATCCTCTGCAAAATCGTACCCCGCAAATTTTGTGGCGGAGGAATTGACTGTTCCTTCCAGTTTGGCCGTGGACAGTCCCTTTATTGTGGTGCCGGACTGGGTGATGGACACACTCACCAGCCTGCCCTCGCTCTGCACGCTGCCGGTGTGGTAGAAGGTGCGGACGGAGCCATCCGTGCACACCACCTCGGTTACAATCTGCACGCTGGATGTGGAGGAAGAGGTGGTAGAAGAGGAAGAAGCGCTCTTCTCACTGGAGAGGACCATCCCATAGTAGGTGCTTTCACTCTCCTGGGCATCAATCACATCCACCACTGTGCCGGAAATCGGCGCTGTAATTGTGTAATTATCCAGTTGGTCATACTGATTTTCCAGCGACAGCTCTGCATTGCGCAGGCTGTCTGATGCACTTTGAATGCTGTCCTCCACTTCATCGCTGGTCAGCACCATCAGCGTCTGGTTTTCGGAAACGGTGCTGCCTTCAGACACAGCAATCCTGCTCACTTCCCCGGAAACCGAAGCCGTGACCGTTTTTTCCGCCCGGTAAGCAAACGTGCCGCTGTCTGAACTGGTTACAGACCCCACTGCTGCACTGGCGCTCTGGGTCGTCGACAGTGCGCCGGGATTGGTCACATCAATGGTGACGCTGCGCACAATGACGTTGCCGGTAAGCACTGTGTTGCTCCCATTGATTTCAGAAATGGTACCGGTAAGGGTTTCAAAAGTTCCATCCAGTGTTACAGTGGCGCTCTGTCCCACATAAAAATTTTCTGCATCGTCCGCCGGGAAATGGACGGCCAGGCTCATTACAGAGGCATCGCGCACCGTAGCCACCGTCTGCCCGGCACTCACTGTGTCACCCGCTTCCACGTCGATAGAATAAACCTGTCCTGCAATCGGGCTTTGAACCGTGAGATTTTCCCGGTTTTCCAGCTGATCATCGTAGTTGCGCTGGGCCTGATCCACAGAAATTTCCGCCTGTTCCAAAGAATTGGATGTATCGGAAGAATCCAGGGTATACAACACCGCGCCCTCTTCCACTTCATCGCCTTCCTCAAAACTGTCTGTAAGAATGCTGCCTTCCACCAAAGAAGTTACTGAATAGGAATTCGCCGCCTCCAGCGTGCCGGAACCGGTAATGGCAGAGGAAATATCTCTGCGTGCAACTTCAGCAGTGGTATAAGTTGTATCTGCTGTCCGGCTGCCGGTACGGCCGCCTAAAAAATGCAGCCCAATGCCCGCCAGCAGAGCCGCAATCAGAAGGACTGCTATGATGCGCCGTCTCTTTTTACTCAATCTGCGCCAAAACTGGCACATTGTTTTCAGTGGATTTCTGCGCAGTTTTGCTTTCTCCGAAGGTTCTTCGCAAATCGCATCATCATCGGAAGAATATGTATGTTCATTCGCATCCGTGTCCACAGAAGCTGGCTCCTCTGTCTGTTTCGGGTGAAATCCACGCTTGATCGAAAAATTCATTGCTGCTGTTCTTCCCTTCTGCTATGCATATCCAAAATGAATTTTTTATCATTCTACGCAGAGTTTCTCAACTCATAACAGATAAAAACAAAACATTTTCAAAACAAACTCTAAATTCTTTGCATATTGAAATTGTTCGATCTGTGTTTTCCCCTTTATACTTGCATGCCATCTGGCTGAAAAACTGCCGCACAGCTTCCTGACAGAAGCTGTGCGGCAATACGCAGTTCATTCCGATTATTCATCCATTGCTGTTCAAACGATACCCCGCCCCCCAAATGGTTTCAATCAGCTGCGGATGCGCAGGATCGTCTTCAATCTTATCCCGGATACGTCCGATGTGCACCGTTACCGTGGCGCTGTCGCCCACATAATCATACCCCCAGATGGTTTCAAAGAGATACTCCTTGGAAAAAACAATGTTGGGATTTTCCGCCAGAAATTTCAAAAGCGCGAATTCCCGGTTTGGCATCTTGATTTCCCGGTCACCCTTATACACTTTCCAGCTTTTGGGCAGAATGCGCAGTCCGCCCACCTCAATGGCGCTGCTCTCTTCCCCGCTGCTGCCCGTGGTGAGGCGCTGATAGCGGGCCAGATGTGCCTTTACCCGCGCCACCAATTCCGCCGGGTCAAAAGGTTTTGCAATATAATCGTCTGCGCCCATGCCAAGGCCGCGGATTTTGTCCACAGATTCCGTGCGGGCTGTCACCATCAAAATCGGAATGTCGATTTTCTCCCGCAGGCGGCGGCAAATCTCGTATCCTGTGCAGCCTGGCAGCATCAGATCCAACAGAATTAAATCGTATTTCCCATTTTCCGCCGCATGCAGCGCCTGCAGGCCATCTGCGATGATTTCTGTTTCATAACCTTCAATTTCCAGATAGTCCCGCTCCAGCATTGCAATTTCCTGGTCGTCTTCTGCAATCAAAATTTTACTCATGTTCATTCTCCTTATGGGGGAGCATGATCTCAAAGACCAAGCCGCCTTCATTTTTTGCCGTAATCGTCCCGCCATGGGCTTCCACAATATACTTTGCAATATACAATCCCAATCCGCTGCCCTCGCCCCCACGGCCGCCGCGGGCCTGGTCACCGCGCCAGAACTGTTCAAACAGATGGGGCAATGCATCCTCTTCCACGCCGCAGCCGTTGTCCGCAAAGCGCAGATACTCCCAGTCACCCTCCCGCCAGAGGTTCAGGCGCAAAATCAATGGGTTTGCATTGGCATAGCGAATGGCGTTTTCCTTCAGATTGGTCAGCAGCCTGTAAATCTGTTCCGTATCGATTTGGATCTGGTGGTTCTCGTTTGTGCATTGCACGATTACCTGTCCGCCGGAAGGGGCCAACTCTCCCTGCAGCTCTTTGGAATAGCGCAAAATAAACGCCCCCAGGTCAGTCTGTTTCAGAAAGAGCGGCAAATTGCCGGTTTCCATCTTGGAAAAATAAAACAGGCGCTGCAGCAGCCGCTCCATATCGCAGGCGCGGCGATAGGCAATGGTCAAATATTGATCCTGCTTTTCCGGTGTATTGGCCACGCCATCCCGCAGACCCTGAATATAGCCTTTGACCGAGGTCAGCGGCGTTCTTAAATCGTGGGAAATGCCCGCGACCATATCCGTACGTGCTTTTTCATAGCGCGCATTTTTTTCCCGTTCCTGCAAAAGCTGACGCTGCATATGGTCAAATGCGCTGCAAACAGACGTAAATTCATCCCTTCCCTGGTAATCCACAGGTGTAGAAAAATCACCCTGGCCTACCCGGCCGGCAGCTTCGGTCAGAGCGTTGACCGGACGCAGGATCCGCTTGACCTGATAACGCGTAAACAGCAGGCTCAGAAAAACAATCGCCACAATGGCCGCACTGCCGCTGATCAGCAGGGACAGCATCAAACTTTCGCTCTGCGGGCGCATCTGTCCCAGCATTTTAGGCATCTGCGGCTTCTGCACTGCAACGATCGTGTATTCCCCCATATCCCGGCCAATCATCAGCATTCCTTCCTGATTTTGGACAATCAATGTTCCCACAGAAGGCCAGGAGGCATCTGTCTCCTGCATATCTTCATACAATTCCTGCTGAAACAAATCCAGCGTGGAGTACAAAAGATCATCTTGATCTTCCACGACCAACTGATATCCCAGACTTTCCAAAGTATGATTCAATGTGTCCCAATCTGTTTCATCCAGTGTCCAGCTGCCCAATATCTCCTGCACCCGCTCTGACTGCCAACTGGCAGCTGGCACTGCCTGGCGGCGATAATACTCATTTGTCCACTGCGTTACAACGCTGCTGATCAGCAGCAATGCCACCAAAGCCACAATCAAAGTTACTGTTTGAAACAGAAAGAATCTTCGCCGCATCTTCCATCACCGGCCTGTCTTCATGATTTTTCAATTTAATTGTATCTACAGAATGTAAACAAAGCCATTTGAAATCCTAAACAATCGGTAAACATTTTTATTGCTCTTAAAAATCTGTGAACAGTATACCGCATAAAGGCAGATTTTGCACCTTAAAATTTGGAAAGGTAGGGTTGTCCGCCTGCAGAAAAAACAGTTGCACCAACAGGTGCAGCTATTCTCGCCGTAACATCAATCACTTCTATCCAGCACCAAAGAAAGCCACCTCCCCGGCAAACACATTGTCCGCCAGCAATGTTCTTTTCCGGAAACAGCAAACTCCTTACAGAACGGCCGGCTTTTCTGTCTTTCCGGAATTAAAACAAAAAGACACCCTTTCGGATGTCCTCTTACTTTGTCTTGTCCGCAAAGTATAGATGCCGGACAAGACCAGGGCCCCACACAGTGGGATGGCGCTTTTGCGCCGTACAAGCGTTTTGGCCCTGCGGCCCAAAACCTTGGCGCAGGGCGAATTCATTTCGCCCGAGCATTTGAATATCCCAGGTATCCAAAAAAAGGCACCGGCCGGAGGCCAGTGCCTTTTTTTGGAGGCGACACCCGGATTTGAACCGGGGAATCAGGGTTTTGCAGACCCATGCCTTACCACTTGGCTATGTCGCCATATAGGAACAGGAGCATCGCTGCTCCTGCCCGTTTCTGGAGCGGGCGACGAGGCTCGAACTCGCTACCTCCACCTTGGCAAGGTGGCGCTCTACCAGATGAGCTACGCCCGCAGATACGCACGGCTTGCGCCGTGCGTGGTGCCTCCGGTCGGAATCGAACCAACGACACGAGGATTTTCAGTCCTCTGCTCTACCAACTGAGCTACAGAGGCATATGGCGACCGAGAAGGGGCTCGAACCCTCGACCTCCAGCGTGACAGGCTGGCGTTCTAACCAACTGAACTACTCGGCCATATGCATGCCGTTCCTTT
>CAJFVV010000007.1 GCA_904420565.1 Candidatus Pseudoscillospira faecavium | reverse complement strand
TTCAGCACCCCTCTCTTACTTGTTTCTTGCGGAGGCCTTCTGCGGGTTACGACCGGAAGCCTTCTGCGGGTTGTTGCTGATGGACACATCGGTGTTCTTCTCACGGATGGTCTTGACGGTGGTGTGGACATAAACCACGCCGCCCTTGGGACCGGGGATCGCGCCGCGGACCACGAGCATGTTCATTTCGGGGTCAACCTTGACCACGTCCAGGTTCTGCACGGTCACCTGCTCAACGCCCATGTGACCTGCGCCGATCTTGCCCTTGAAAATACGGGAAGGCGTGGAGCAGGCGCCCATGGAACCAGCATGGCGATGAACAGGACCGCCGCCGTGGGACATGGGGGTGCGCTGTGCGTTGTGACGCTTGACAACACCTGCATAGCCCTTACCTTTGCTGATGCCGGTCACGTCCACGTGATCGCCTTCAGCGAAGGTGTCGGCCTTGATGATGTCGCCGATGTTCAGTTCTTCATAGTTGTCCAGGTTGAATTCCTTCAGGTATTTCTTGGGAGCAACGCCCGCCTTCTGGAAATGACCCTGTTCGGGCTTGGTCAGTTTCTTCTCAGAAACATCCTCATAGCCCAGCTGGACTGCCTTGTAACCGTCCTTTTCGGCGGTCTTCTTCTGGGCAACGACGCAGGGGCCGGCTTCAATCACAGTAACCGGGATCACCTGGCCGTTGGCGTCGAAGATTTGAGACATGCCAACTTTTCTGCCGATGATTGCTTTCATGTATGTTCCTCCTTACAGGTTATTGGTCGACGTAGGTGACGCACATTGGGAAGCATCATTGCTCCGCCGACATGACCCGCCCGTTTTGCGCATATATTATATGGTAAACAGGCATGGGTACAAGCAATTTTGAATCAGAGCTTGATCTCGATATCCACGCCGGCGGGCAGCTCAAGGGCCATCAGGGCCTCAACCGTCTTGGGGGTGGACTTGGTGATGTCGATCAGTCTCTTGTGGGTGCGGCGCTCAAACTGCTCGCGGCTGTCCTTATATTTATGGACGGCGCGCAGAATGGTGACGACCTCTTTCTTGGTGGGCAGAGGAATGGGACCGGAAACCGTGGCGCCGGTGCGCTTTGCAGTTTCAACAATCTTCTCTGCGCTCTGGTCAATGACCTGATGATCGTAAGCCTTCAGGCGAATACGGATCATGTTCTTTGCGGTATCTGCCATTTGTTTTTTCCTCCTTGAATAACATACGAAGTGATGCGTCTGTACCTCTTCGTACGGCGAGAAAAGTTCTGTACGCTTATCCGTGCGTATCATTCTGCCTCATAAGAAAAACCGGCGCAAAAATCCGGCCGGTTTCCTGACATGCGCAGCGATCTACGCCATACAGTTTTCTCAGCCGCCCGATTTTCGGACATACTCCGCAGAAGTTACCGGGCCAGGCCCGCAATCTCCTGCTTCATCGCATTTGCAACGCGTCCGGGCATATCCCGCCCATTCGCGCGCTCTAATATAATACAATAGAGTTTTTCCAATGTCAAGCAAATTTTCGATTTATTTTACAATCTTTTTGAAAATTTTTCGTGAGAATTGCTGATTTTTTTCACAGCCCTTTTTCACAGTAATTATGCCCAAAAGCACCTTTTTTATTCCCCCGCCCTTCGTCAAAACAGCGAACGACGGCCGGCCCGCCGCTTTTATCACCCGCTTCTGTGCACGCGCTCCATTCAGCGCCCGCATTCAGTGCCGCTTTCAAATTCTTCATGAAAAAAGCGGGGACTCCGCCCCGCTTTTCAATCACGCCGAAATCAATAAGCAACGCCCCAGTAAACCATCTTGACTGCCGGCTTGCCACAGACAGGGCAAACGTCCGCGAGATGTTCCTGTGCAAAGGGGATGCAGCGGCTGGACATGCCGGCCTGCTCCTTCATCGCCATCTCGCAGGCCAAATCGCCGCACCACATGGTTTTGATAAAACCGCCGTTTTTTTCCTGCAGCGCCTTGGCTTCCTCCAGAGAACAGGCCGCATAGGTGTGCTCCTCCAGATTCTTCTTCGCCTTTTCATAGAGGCCGCTGTGGATGGCATCCAGCATAGCAGGAATCGCCGTCTCCAGATCGGCAAGGGCTGTGAAGGATTTTTCGCCGTTATCGCGGCGGGCCAGGACGCACTGCTGCTTTTCGATGTCCTTGGGGCCGATTTCCAGGCGCAGAGGCACACCTTTCATCTCATACTCGGCAAATTTCCAGCCGGGCGCCTTATCCGAGTCATCCACTTTAACCCGCACGCCAATTGCTTTCAGCCGTTCCGCCAGCGCGGCAGCCGCTTCCAGCACGCCTTCCTTATGCTGTGCTACAGGCACCACAACCACCTGAATCGGCGCAACGCGGGGCGGCAGCACCAGGCCGTTGTCGTCGCCATGCGTCATAATAATGCCGCCAATCATGCGGGTGGATACGCCCCAGCTGGTCTGAAAGGGATGATGCAGCTGATTGTCTTTCCCTGTGAACGTGATATCAAACGCCTTGGCAAAACCATCGCCAAAGAAATGGCTGGTTCCGGCCTGCAGCGCCTTCTTATCGTGCATCATGCATTCCACCGTGTAGGTTTCTTCCGCGCCATTGAATTTTTCCTTGTCTGTTTTCTGGCCTTTCACCACCGGCATAGCCAGCACATTCTCCAGAAAATCCGCATAAATATTCAGCATCTGCTGTGTTTCCGCCCGGGCCTCTTCCGCCGTGGCATGCATGGTGTGCCCTTCCTGCCACAGGAATTCCCGGTGCCGCAGGAAGGGACGGCTTGTTTTTTCCCAGCGCAGCACGCTGCACCACTGGTTGTAGAGTTTAGGCAGGTCACGCCAGGAATGAATGATATTCTTATAATGTTCGCAGAACAGGGTTTCAGAGGTCGGCCGGATACACAAACGGTCCTCCAGCTTCTCGCTTCCGCCCACAGTCACCCATGCGCACTCCGGCGCAAATCCTTCCACATGGTCTTTTTCCTTTTGCAGCAGGCTCTCGGGGATCAAAACCGGCAAATAGACATTTTCATGACCTGTTTCCTTGAAGCGGCGATCCAGCTCCTTTTGAATATTTTCCCAAATGGCATAGCCATAAGGGCGGTAAATAAACATTCCTTTAACAGAAGTATAGTCAATCAGCTCTGCTTTGGTGCACACATCCGTGTACCATTGCGCAAAATCCACATCCATATTGGTGATGGATTCCACCTGTCTTTGATCTTTCGCCATAATTTCATTCCTCACCTTACAAAATAATCATGTGCATGCGGCCGAACAATTGCTCGCCATCAAAAATGCACAGAACTTGGTTTTGGTTATTGTATGCGATTCCAAAAGGCTTGTCAAGCAAAGGGAATGCCGGCCCTTCGGCGCAGTCCTTTCAAAGCTCCCTGCCTTCCATCGCTGCTATGCCCCATTTGGCCGCGCGGTCAATGCGCGCACGCTCTTCTTCCGTGGCAGCTGCCGCACGCCTGGCCAGCAAATTGCCCAAAAATAATCCTCGCAGAGAATCTCCGCCGGCGCACTTCCACAGATCCCCGGCAGCAGTCGTCTCATCCCGCAGCTCCAGATGATAAAAGCGCCCCGCCATCCGCTCATGGATTTCTGCGAGATCTACGCCGCCGGCATCTGTTTCCCCGGTGAAAAGAACGCGGTAAACATCCTCTTCCGGGCGCAGCCGGTCAGCCGCCTCCTCCAAAGCATCCAACGGATTGCGCCCTGTAATATCCAGGCGCAGCACTTCATAGCGCCGCCGGGCAAACGGCACAAATTCCAGCGCAGCCTTTTCCCTGGATACATCACCCACAAGCACGCCGCGCTCACCGCACTCATCAAATCCTCTGCCCTCCGGGCAGCCAGAATACGCCCAGGCTGTTCCTCCGGCCTGTTCCACTCCGCCGAACCGGTGCACATGCCCCAGGGCCAGATAGTCCAGACCGCTCTCAGCAATGTCGTCCCGGGAAACAGCATTATAACGCCCGCTGCCGTCCACATCGGCATGAAGCACCATGATATGCAGCCGCCCGTCATCCGCCGGCACATGAAATCCCCGCAGCAGGCTGTCACCGCATTCCGGCTCGGTAAATGCCGCGCCGTAGATGACACAGTTCTGCTCCGGCAGCTCCACCGCCTCTATGGTTTTGCTTTTGAAAATATGGACATTTTCCGGCCAGTCCACCGCAGCATAGGGACCGCGCCCATCCCAGCAGTCATGATTTCCCGGCGCAAGAAACACCTGCGCGTGCATCCTGCCCAGGGCTACAGCCAATGCCTGGGCTGTTTCCCGATAAATCTCTCCACTGTCGAACAAATCGCCCGCCAAAAGCACCAGCTCAACTGCCCGTTCATTGGCCAGTTCCGCCAAGCGCACCAAGGCCGCGCGGCCTTCCCGCCGGCGTTGGCGCGCCTGCTCCGGCGGCAATCCGCGGAACGGGCTGTCCAAATGAAAATCCGCCGCGTGCAAAATCCGAACCGAATTCATTTTCTCAGCGTACATCCACCCGTTCCACTCCAATGCACAGACCTGTCGCGGTGTTCAGCGTATAAATCACGCCGCGCATCGCATAAGGGCCGTCTGCCGGCTGATGCGGCCGGCGGACACCGCCCAGGAAGCCGTCAATGGAGCGCTCCACAGGAATCCCAATGACGGAAACCACCGCACCGGTCATGCCCGCATCCGTGATATACCCTGTACCCCTGGGCAAAATCTGTTCATCCGCCGTCTGCACATGGGTGTGCGTCCCCCACAGAGCGGAAATGCGCCCATCCAGGAAATACCCCAGAGCCTGCTTCTCACTGGTGGCCTCGGCATGAAAATCCACCAGCGTGAAGGTGGCTTTCTCTTCTTCCTTCAGGATGCGGTCTGCCACGGTGAACGGATTGTCGCAATTATAATTTAATCCGCAGCGCCCCTGCAGACTGATCACGCGGATGCTGTAGCGTCCGCAGTCATACAGCGCGCTGCCGCGCCCGGGCGCCCGGGCGGTATAATTGGCCGGGCGCAGAATATACTGGTTGTCCTCCAGCATAGGAATAATCTGCTGTTTGTCATAGGTGTGGTTGCCCAGAGTAATGACATCTGCACCCGCTGCAAAAATCATGGATGCCTGCCCGGGAACAAGTCCCACACCCGAGGCATTTTCACCGTTTACCACTGTAAAATCAATGCTTTTCTCCCGCTTCAGCGGGCGAAGGTGATGGGCCAGAAAATCAACGCCGGGATCGCTCACCACATCGCCAATGGCCAAAACCCGAATTTCCATTGTTTCCTCCTTTTCCACCGCAGCCTTTCGCGGAAAACGGGGCAGGGCGCAATCGCCCCGCCCCGTTTTTTATTTTGCATATTCAACCGCTTTCGTTTCCCGCAGGATATTGACTTTGATCTGGCCGGGATATTCCATCTCGTCCTCAATCTTTTTCGCCAAATTGCGCGCCAGAAGCACCATCTGATCTTCAGACACTTCTTCAGGCTTCACCATCACGCGCACCTCACGGCCGGCCTGGATGGCATAGGATTTTTCCACACCTGGGAAACTGCTGGCAATGCTTTCCAGCTGCTCCAGCCGCTTGATATAATTCTCGAGGTTCTCACGGCGTGCACCGGGGCGGGCTGCAGAAATCGCATCCGCCGCCTGTACCAGACAAGCCACCAGAGTTTTCGGCTCCACATCGCCGTGATGGGCCTGAATCGCATGCACAATATCTTCTTTTTCATGGTATTTGCGGGCGAATTCCACGCCCAGAGCCACATGAGAACCTTCCATCTCGTGATCCACGCTTTTGCCCAGATCATGGAGCAGGCCCGCGCGCTTGGCAGCCTGCACATCAGCCCCCAACTCCGCAGCCATCATGCCCGCCAGTTGGGAAACCTCGATGGAGTGGCGCAGCACATTCTGGCCATAGCTGGTGCGGTAATGCAGCCGACCCAGCATCTTTACCAGTTCCGGGTGCAGTCCGCGCACGCCGGTTTCAAATGTGGCACGCTCGCCCTCGGATTTGATTACCGCATCCACTTCGCGCTTGGCCTTTTCCACCATTTCCTCAATGCGGGTGGGGTGAATACGGCCATCGGCAATCAGCTTTTCCAACGCCAACCGGGCAATTTCCCGCCGCACCGGCTCAAAGCAGGACACGGTGATGGCCTCCGGCGTGTCGTCAATAATCAGGTCCACGCCGGTCATGGTTTCCAGCGTGCGGATATTGCGGCCTTCACGGCCAATGATCCGGCCCTTCATCTCGTCATTGGGCAGGGGTACCACACTGACGGTAATTTCGGACACCTGATCGGCTGCACAGCGCTGAATCGCCGTGGCAATGATTTCCTTTGCTTTTGCATCGGCTTCATCCTTGGCGCGGCTTTCGATCTCTTTGATCTTCATTGCTGTTTCATGGGTCACTTCCGTCTCCACCTGCTCGATGAGGTATGCCTTTGCTTCCTCTGCGGTGAAGCCGGAAATGCGCTCGAGCATTTCCGTCTGGCTTTTGCGAATCAGCTGAATTTCTTCCTTCTGCTTATCCAGCTGGGCATGTTTTTCAGCCAGGGACTCTTCTTTTTTCTCAATTGCATCGGTTTTGCGATCGATGTTTTCTTCCTTCTGCTGCAGACGGCGCTCCTGCTTCTGCAGATCCGCTCTGCGCTCCTTCACTTCCTTCTCATATTCGCTGCGCTGCTTGAGAATCTCTTCCTTTGCCTCAACCATGGCTTCGCGCTTTTTATTTTCAGCACTTTTGATAGCTTCGTTGATGATGCGTGTTGCTTCTTCCTCCGCACTGGAAATTTCTTTCTCTGCGACAGACTTTCTGCGGTTCCAACCGAGAAGGGAGCCGATTATGAGCGCAACAACTGCAGCGATAACCGCAACTGCGATCATCATCATATTGTCGCCCATCTCTTCCTCCTAAATTCAAGTCGTACAGAGGCTCATCCCGCCGCAAATATACGGCGCAGAAACGCCCCCGCCAATCGTGTCAGAAAACAATCGGAGCCCGTAACCCCCGTGGGTCCGATAATAATCCTATATGATTTTAATACGGGAGCATCCATCTGTCAAGGACTATCCGTGCATCAGCTGTCTTGCAAATTGTTTTAAAAATCGACGTATTG
This sequence comes from Candidatus Pseudoscillospira faecavium, assembly GCA_904420565.1. Taxonomy (GTDB): domain Bacteria; phylum Bacillota; class Clostridia; order Oscillospirales; family Oscillospiraceae; genus Pseudoscillospira; species Pseudoscillospira faecavium. The sequence continues at coordinate 5,729 of CAJFVV010000007.1, read as the reverse complement.
CCAATTTTTTTCAAATATATTTTCTGCGGAATTTCAAAGCAGTTCTTCCGCACAAAAGCGCACGCGGTAAAATCCCCTCGATTTTACCGCGCTATTGCATGTCATTTACACCTGGATAAATTCCGCGGCGGCATAGCCGACATATTCGCCGTAGTGCACCACATACCACCCCTGCCACTGGCCGTAAATCCGTACCGCCGCGCCGTTGGGCATGGAGGTTACAATACTTGCTCCGCGCTCCGGCCGGGCGCGCAGGTTCAATGTGCCGCTGCCTACCCGCACCGTTCCATCCAGGGGATCCATCGGCCAGATAAAAGGCAGGCCAAAATACTCTGTCAGCGACAGCACCAGATTCTGCGCAATCTGTGTGAGGTTGTTTTCAATCCAAACAGCGTCCTCATAATTGTCATGATAGCCGATTTCCAGCAGCACGGCCGGGAAACGGGAACGGCTTACTTCCCCCAGCGTTGTGGTTGCCTGGGTGCGCACCCGGTCTGGAAGCGGGTAAATCTGGCGCAGATTTTCTGCAAAAATTTCCGCCGCGCGTTTGCCGTTGAGACTGCTGGGATAATAAAAGGCGATAATACCGCGCACATTGCCATAGTTTCCCTCTCCCGCCGCATTGGAATGCAGCGCCAGATAAAAATCATACCACCCAGCATTGGCCTGGCGGATAGATGAAGCTGCGCTCATATCCGGGCTGTTGCGCACATACTGGATGCCGTTGGAGACCAGATAAGGCACCATGGCATCGGCCAGACGGTTCATATAATATTCCTCCGTTCCCCCGGTCACATAAAAATTGTTTTCCTGGGTAGACGGGCTCAGGTAAATAATCGGCATGTAAAAACTCCTCCTTTTCCCTTCAGGCACCTTTGAATTCTGCTTCAGTATATGGCGCGCCGCACAAAACTGTGCTATACTGTAATTGTTCAAACCACTTATACTTTGAAAACACTGGAGTTGACGCTATGAAAGCCGAGCGGCCGTACCTTTCCATCACCATCACCCCCAAGGGTGAACGGGCCATTGTTTCCGGCCACCCCTGGATATACGATGCAGAAATTACCGCCGTCCAGCCGTCCATTGCCGACGGAGACATTGTGGATGTCCTCAGCGCAAAAGGCCGCTGGCTGGGCAGTGCATTTTACAACAGCCACAGCAAAATCCGCGGCCGCCTCATTTCCCGCAATGCCAACGACCGCTTTGACGACGCCTTTTGGCTGCGGCGTCTGCGCTACGCCTGGGAGTACCGCAAAAGCGTGCTCTCCGAGCAGGATCTCTCCTGCTGCCGCATCATTTTCGGCGAAGCGGACACCTTTCCCGGCCTGACTGTGGACCGTTTCGGCGACATTTTAGTGGCGCAAGTGCTGTCTCTGGGCATCGAGCGGCGCAAGGCTGTGCTTTTCTCCGCCCTGGCGGCGCTGCTGCGGGAAGACGGGCAGACCATCCGCGGCATCTATGAGCGCAACGACGCCGCCCTGCGCGAAAAAGAGGGAATGACGCAAGGCAAAGGATGGTATCCCCTGCCGGGTGAAACGCCCCCGGCGGAGACCGCCGTGGAAGTCATCGAAAACGGCGTGCGCTACCGGGTGGACTTTGAAAACGGCCAGAAAACCGGCTTTTTCCTGGATCAGAAATACAACCGCCGGGCTGTGGCCGCTTTGGCCCGGGGCAAAACCGTGCTGGATTGTTTTACCCACACCGGTTCCTTCGCCCTGAATGCCGCTTTGGGCGGCGCAAAACATGTTACCGCTGTGGATGTGTCCCAAAGCGCAGTGGATCTGGCCAGAGAGAATGCAAAGCTGAACGGTCTTGCGGATAAAATGGATTTCGTCTGCGCCAATGTATTTGAGCTGCTGCCCGCCCTGGCCGGCGGGGAAAAGCGCTATGACTTTATCATTTTGGATCCGCCCGCCTTTACCAAGTCCCGCAAAACCATCCACAATGCCATGAAAGGGTATAAGGAAATCAACTACCGCGCCATGAAGCTGCTGCCCCGGGGCGGATACCTGGCCACCTGCTCGTGCTCCCATTTTGCCTATGAGGATCTGTTTCTCAAGATGCTCCGCAGCGCCGCAGCGGATGCCGGCGTGCAGCTGCGCCAGATCGAGGCGCGCCAGCAGTGCGCCGATCACCCGATTCTCTGGGGTGTGCCGGAAACCAACTATTTGAAATTTTACCTGTTTCAGGTTACTTAAGGAGGCGGATCACCATGCGCATTCTGGGAAAATGGACCTTTGTTCTGGCACCCATCTGTCTGTTCGCTGCTTTTTTCTCCAGCGCGGTGCTGCAGAACCAACGCCTGATGTCTGTCTGCATTGTGCTGGCCACCGCGTTTCTCATTCTGGCCCTGATCGGCAGAGCCATCGAAGCGCGCCGCCCCGGCGGAAAGGAGGATGAAAGCCATGATTGATCTGCGCCAGGCAACAATCAACGACGCTGCGGAGCTCTCCCGCATCCAGGTGGACAGCTGGCAGGTTTTCACCGACATATTTACCCCCGCTTATATGGCCTCGCACAATACCTTTGAGCGCCGTTTCCTCTACTGGATGAACGTGCTGGTCCGGGACAGCGACCGCACCTATTTGATTGAAGAGGACGGCCGCAGCATAGGCTATGCAACCGTCGGCTATCCAAGGGACGACGATTTGCCGCCCGGCACTCTGGAGTTGACTTCCCTGTACCTGAGGCGTGCGGAAATCGGAAAGGGCTACGGCGCCCATGTGCTGCGCCGCCTCTTTGCCTCCATAAAAGCGGCAGGCTATGGCCGGCTCAGCCTTTGGGTGCTCAAGGACAATCAGCACGCCATTGACTTTTATCGCCACTTTGGCTTCGATTTTGACGGCGTTGAAATGACGCTGCCCATCCACGGCGCAATTTTGGAGTGCCGCATGTCCCGGCAGCTCTGAGCAAAAAAAGAACGAGGGAGCACGAAGTGCATTTCGTGCTCCCTCATTTTGCCGATCATCCCGGCGATTATTCCGCCAGGGAATACTGGTAAACAGTCTCGTAGTCCATGCCATAGCAAACCGTGGCAGTCAGATTTTCCGTGTCGTATACCACGGACCACTGGGTCCAGGTGTCCTTGCCCTCGCTGCGTTTGTCCTGGGACACGCTCTGCAGCGTGTCCATGACCTCTGCTGCCGTCATAGCGCCGCCGGAAGTTTCATAAGCCTCTTCCAGCACGGCGAAGCGGTCCTGCCCGCTGCCGAAATCATAGTCCCCCGGCGTCAGCAGAAAATTGGTGGCATAGTTGGATTCCACCACCGACATCTCATTGTCGATATACTCCACCACCACAGCACGGCCCGTGGCATCGGCAATCTGGAAATGATAGCAGCTGCCGGCAGAAGAATGCATATCATAGCTGCGCAGCAGCTCCAGCGCCTCCTCCACCGTGGCCGCTTTATCCAGCACCAGGCGAATGGCCGTGCTGGTGGTGATATCCGCAAGGCCGTTATCCTGATTGGTCTGGTCGGTATCAATCAACAGCACACCGATGCACAGGCCTTTTTCATTCATTCCGTCCAGCGGCGCATAGGGTGCCGCCAGCGTTGTGATGCTGTTTGTCATGGATGTGGGCAGTTTATCCTCGCCATATCCGATAAAGGCCAGGTCTACCATGGAGAGGGACGCATAGCCATCTTCAGGCGTGGTCCTGACCAGCATGGCCGGAGAATAATACAAATCAAAATTGCGGCCGAACAGATAGCCGTCTCCTTCCGCATTTTCCACAGAAATCGTACTGCAGCCCAGTTCCGGCAATTCAAACGTAAAGGGCAGCCCCTTCATCAGCCGCTGAATCACAAAGTCCTGCACTTCGCCGTCACTGGCCGCACCGCCCTGGGCCAGAAATGCATCAAACCCATAATCGCCGCAATAAGTCATGGTGAACAGGGCGGAATCCCCCTCCCGTTCAATGGTCCCCAAAGTTTTCAATTCACTGTGAAACATCGCCCAGAAAACAACGACCGCCAACACAACCAATGCCGCAAGGACAATCACAATGCCCTTGACTGCTTTTTTTGCCGCTCTGCTCATGAAAATGACAAACTCCCTTCTCAATTTTAACTTTTCAGAAAGCAACTGTGTGATGGTAGCACAGATAGTTCAAAAAGTCAACTATATATCTGCGCCCGTGGTGGGCCGCCATGGTTTTGGGATGCCGGGACGCGGCCGAGCGTGTTTTCCAGCCGCCGCACAGCGGCTCCCGCATCTGCAGCGGCTGCACAGCACCGCGCTTTGGCGCAAGGGCTGAAAAGCAAAAGCGCTCCCGCGCATATGCGCGGGAGCGCTTTCTCCGTCAAGCGGCAGAACGCTGTTCTTACAGTGTCAGGGACGGCGCGCTGTAAACCCGGCCGGCCAGTTCGCTGTTGAGGGAGTACAGGCCCTTGGGATCGGAACCGTACAGGTCGTACTTTTTCAGCATATCGTCGGCGTTCTTCTCCTCTTCACCCTGCTCCTTGACAAACCAGTCCAAAAACTGCATTGTGCGGTAATCCTTGGCGTCGTGGGCAGCGGCATAGATGTTGTTGATCAGGGAAGTGACATACTGCTCATGCTCATAACCCACAGCCAGGGCGCTGCGGTGGTCAGGGAATGCCTTGTCGGGCTTGGGAATGGCTTCCAGCGTCACCTTTTCGCCGTTATTCTGCAGATACTGCAGGAACAGCATGGCGTGGTCGCGCTCCTCCTGGGCCTGAATGGTGTACCAGTTGGCAAAACCGTCCAGCCCCTGGTCGGCATAGTAATTCGCAATATCGAGATAGAGGTAAGCAGAATAAAATTCCTTGTTGATCTGTTCGTTACACAGGGCAGCTACTTTTTCATTCAACATAAAATCAACGCTCCTTTTTTATGAAAACGATTCTTGTTTTACTATAGCATTCCTTTTTCAGTTTGTATAGTGTTTCTTGCAAAATGCGGCGCGCTTTCCTCCGTTTTCCCCCGCTTTGCGGATGATATCACAGGAAAACGCCGGGCCGCCGCGGTTCCGATAGGCTTGCAAGAACAAAAAACCGCCCGCTGGCGTCAGCGGGCGGTTTTGATTTTGCGGATCTGAACGGGCGTCTCGCGCCCAGAATGGCGCCGCAATTCCGGGCCACCGGCCGCAGTTTTCTATACGCGAAAGCGCATAGAAGCTGCATGAATTTTTTGACGCACTTTTTCACAACATTTTATCAAAAAACAGCGCAAAACATTTCAAAAACAAAACTTTTCTCAGGGAAACAGCGAAAAACCGCCGCGCTTTTCATCCCTGTTTTGACAGAAAAATGATACTTTTTCAGGGTCAAAAAGGAGCATAGCACGGCGGAAAAATCTATGATAAAATAGAAACAAATCCAGGCCGGACGGAGACCGCCGGCTCAAAAAGGAATCAGAAAAAGGCCATGGCCTTTTTCTGCATGGGCTTCCCCATGCAGAATGCGCCGCTGTCGTGTCGCGAAAGGAGGTGGACGATATACGACAATGAAACGCAGGAGCACCCCGAACACCAAAATCAAGGAGGATAGAGAAGGATGAGAAAGCGAATTTTGATCTTTTGCATGGCGTTAGCCCTTTGCATAGGGCTGCTGCCCGCCGCGGCGCTGGCGGCGGGCACGACTGTGTATGGCACAATCGAGGTGGGCGGCGTGGCATTGACGAATTCAGAAAGTACCCCCACTGTTTACGCCACCACAGACGCAGCCACCGGAGCGGTCACAGCCCAGCCAACCTTTACGGAG
>CAJFVV010000006.1 GCA_904420565.1 Candidatus Pseudoscillospira faecavium | reverse complement strand
GCCGATGGAGGTAAGGTCCGATGCGTCTTGGAATACCACCTTTTCTAGTGCCGTCATGCCATTGAATGCGTTGTCACCAATGCCGGTGACACCATCGGCGATGTACATTTCAGTCGCTCCGCTACGCCCCCAAGGAGTATCATTCAAATTCTCATATTCCGGAATTTCACAGTAATTTTCTCTTGCGCCTGATCCCGGCACAATAAACATAATTGTTTCCGTAACAAAGGTAGTTTCTGTAGCAAAACTCCTCTGATATTGGACCGCATAAAGGTCACTGGGGCTCATAGCAAGAGTGCCCATAGGGCGATATTGCTGATTCGGATCTGTAATATCATCATTCAGTCCATTTACAATTCCATTGACCCATGCCAAATCTTCTGCTTCTGGTGGGCTCGCCGCCCACGCTGTGGCCGGCAGCAGGGAAAAAGCCATCACGACGGCCAAAAACAGGCTGAAAATCCTTTTCTGTATCTTCTTCATCAAACTCTCCTCTTCACATTGGATGATTCTATCTGCAAAGCGGCCGCAGCCGCATATTCACGGGCGGGCCGCAGATTTCGGCGCGTGATTCGGGATGTCCCAGCACACACCGGGCAGCCGCAGCGCTGGGCGCCCGCCCTCGAATAGATTGCAGCCTTCCAGACATGGCCGCTGCCGCACCGCCACCAAACTTTTTTCCGGCTGCCCGCCGTAACCTGCTGCGGCGTCAGCGCGCCGTTGAGCGTCGGTTCCCACTGGGCCGCAATCTCCGGCTGCACGGTCGCTAAATCGTTGAAGCCCGGCAGGATCCGCCTGCCGGCACAATAGGGGCATCCGCTGCCGCGCATTGTACGCCCGCCAACGGCCGCCTGATAAGGATGTCCCTTGTCACAGCGCCACCAGACCCGACGGTTGCTGTAGGGTGACACCTGCCGTGCTGTCAGTCCGCCGTTTTTTTCCGTGTCCCACTGCGCTGCAATGTCCGGGAAATGCGATGCCAAGTCATTTTCTCCCGGCACCACAATTTTTCCGGCGCACACCGGGCAGCCCGCGCCATCCACCGTGCGGGATGCCACCCGCGCCTGCCACTCATGGCCTTTTTCGCAGCGCCACCAAACTTTTCTATGGCTTCCAGCCACCACGGTTTCCGGCGTCAGTATGCCATTTTTAGATGGGTGCCATTGCTTGGCCAAGTCCGGGCGGCAAGCCGCCAGGTCATTTTCTCCGGAAGCCACCTTCCGGTTTGCGCACATCGGACAGCCACAGCCATCTACTCTGGATTTGATGATGGCCTGCCAAATATGGCCGTGGCTGCACCGCCACCATGCTCTTCGATGGCTTCTTGCCGGCACCTGCCGCGGCGTCAGCGGCTCGTTGCGGCCACTGTCCCACTGGGAAAGCAACGCATGATTCTCTGTGCGCTGACAGTATTCGTAAAACGATTCCTGCATAGCCTGCCTCCTTTCGCTTCCCCACGGTTCCGTTCCTGCAGCCCTGAAGCAATTCATATTTCTGCACAGTACACATTCAAAAAATACTGCATCCAAAGCCTCATTACCGCATTGGACAGAATCTGTCTTTTGTCCCAGCTTGCATAAGGCAGAACAAAATTTTATCCAAAATTTCCAGATTTTGGTAGTTCAAACTGAATTATAAAGGAATCCATACTTCGAAAGCTGTCGAAACATGGAAAAAGGCGCAAAAATACAGCCGGCATGGAGAAGATTTCATGACGGTGTGCATTTTTGCGCCCTTTTTGTCGAAAAAATCGAGTTGCAATAGGCAATAGTTGATGTTAAAATAAAAAATAATAATTATGTAATAAATATGTTTAAAAATAATAAGAGAAGTGTAAACAAAAGACAGATTCTGTCTTATTTCACGATATCAGCCGCAGCCGATTCAAAATTTCAGCATGCTCCGCACCTGTGGAAAGCAGATAAATGCGTGTCGTTTCAATGCTGCTGTGGCCGAGAACATCTGCCAGGCGCGCCACATCCCGGCAGGCACGATAAAAGCATCGGGCAAACAAGTGCCGCAGATTGTGCGGGAAAACCTTGGATGCTTCCACCCCCGCCGCTCGGCAAATCGCTTTCATTTCTGCCCAAATCTGTTTTCTGGAGATCGGTCTTCCGCTTCGGGTGAGAAACAGCTCACCTGAGGCGATTTTTTGTCTTTTCGCATATTTCCGCAGCTTGTGGCACAGTTTTCCCGGGAGCAAAATTGTGCGGATTTTCCCTTTCAGGGCAATTTCCGCTTTGCCCGCCCCAACCGCTTCCACTGTGATATCATGCACCTCGCTCACCCGGATTCCAGTGGCACAAATCGTTTCCATCAACAGCGCAAGGCGCTCCTTCCCTTGCCTTTGCGCCGCCTGGAGCAGGCGGTCATACTCTGCCCGGTTCAATTCTCTGCTCGCCTCCCGAAACAGTCTGCGCTGCAGGCGCAGATGTCTCACGCGGCACTCCTCCCAACCCATAAAAGTCAAAAAGCGATCCAACGCAGCCAATTTTCCATTCACTGTGGAAGGCATATACTTTTGCTGCAGCCACTGTTTCCATGCAGCCGCCGCAGCCTTTGTCACCGGTTCTCCTTCCAAAAACGCCGCAAGTTGCCGTATCTCCCTGATATATTTTTCAATTGTTCTGCAGCTGCGCTCCTCTTCCCGCAGTTGCCGGGCAAATGAAGCAACCAATGCCTGGGTAATGTTTCTGCCGTCCATAAAAAGCCTCCTTGTGCAAGTTTCTTTATAGTTTCGCATTCTTTTGCATTAATATACAAGACAGGCACCGAAATTGCAGCATTTTCGCATTTTACACCGATCTCGCAAAAAATAGCCGCTGCCATGCGGCCATTTTTTTCATGTGCATTTTTATACAACCGCTTTTCTCGACAATATAATTCGCATACGTCCCAGCAAACAATGAACGCCTGATTCCGTTCTGCTCAAAACAGCACAAATTGAAAAGCGGCTTCAAAAACGAAAACAGCCCCGGATGTGTTCACACATCCGGGGCCAGTTTCACCATCATATGATATATACCGTCACAGTGATAGACTCACTCCTGCAGCACAAAATCCGACGCGCCATGCTTGCACAGCGGGCAGACAAAATCTGCCGGAAGCTCATCTCCCTCATAAATGTAGCCGCAAATCTTGCAAACCCACTTTTTCTGCTTCGGCGCCGCCGGCGCAGAAGGCGCAATTCTTTCAAAATCTGCAACGCCGTGCTTGCAGATGGGGCAGATATAATCTGCCGGCAGATTTTCATTTTCATAAACGAAGCCGCAGATCTTGCACACCCAACCGACCTTGGGTTCATCCGTCATAGCTGCAGGCAGGGGCTTGGGCTTGACATGGGCAAAATAGTAGGCATAGGTCAGGGAAGGTTCCGCAGAAAGCACTCTTGCTGCCGTCACCTCAGCGATAAACACGGTGTGCGTACCCACATCATGGGATTCGACCACTTTACCGGAAAGCACCGCATTGGTCGCTTCCTTGACATAGTAAATGCCGTTGCCCATCCGCTCTACATAATCGCAGCCCTGGAACTTATCTGCATCTCTGCCGCTCTGGAATCCAAAGCGCTTAAATACCTCCATGGAGGCATCTTCTGTCAGGACCGAAACATTAAATTCGCCGGACTGCAGAATTAAATCCCGGGTATAATTGCTCTTGTTCACTGCAATGGTAATGCGTTTGGGCTGATCGGTCAGCTGACCTGCCGTATTGATAATGCAGCCGTTGTCCTTGCCGCCTGCCTTGGTAGTCAAAACAAACAGTCCATAGGAGAACTTCTGGAATGCCACCGGATCAACGGCTGGTGCTCCCGCACCGGCAGATGCCCCTCTGGCTGTAATCACCATCGTCAGCAGCCGTGCCGGATCGTTTTGCAGAAGATTCATTACCTCTTCCTTCGAAGGCAGCACCGGGCCTGCGCCCGGAATCGTCGCTGCAATCGCATTCACCACGGCATCCACTTCATCCATCTGCCGTTCTTTCAACGCAGAACGAATGGTAACTGTCTGATCAATAAATTTGGTACCCGGCAGCTGTGCCATCAGTTGGCGCATCTGACAACCTGCAGCAGGCGCCCAGGAACCGTTCTCCACAAAGGCAACCGTACGGTTCTGCAGATTGTGGTTGACAATATCACGGAGCAAATCCTCCATGGCAATGTAGATACCCGCGTTATAGGTGGCAGACGCAAATACCAGATGGCTGTACCGGAACGCTGCCGCCAGAATTTCATCTGCAGCTGTATAGGATGCGTCATAAACAGCAACTTTGATGCCTCTTTCCCGCAGCTTACAGGCAAGGATATCCGCCAGATTGGCCGTATTCCCATAAATCGAAGCGTACGCAATTACCACACCGGTCTCTTCGGGCGTATACGTTGCCCACTGAATATACTTTTCGAGGAACTGGCCGAATTTTTTGCGCCATACGAAACCGTGAAGCGGACATACCATTTTGATTTCGATGCCGGAAGCCTTTTTCAAAACATCCTGCACCTGCCGGCCGTATTTGCCCACAATATTGGTATAGTAACGGCGGGCATCCTCCAGATAATCGCCGAAGAAATCCACTTCATCCGCAAACAGTGCGCCATCCAACGCACCAAAGGTGCCAAAAGCATCGGCAGAGAAAAGAATTTTCTCACCGATATCATAAGTAACCATAACCTCCGGCCAATGCACCATAGGCGCAGCCACAAAAGTAAATGTATGTTTACCGGTGCAGAAGGTATCCCCCTCCGCCACCAGATGCAGGCGGGAGCGCACATCGAAATCGAAAAACTGCTCCATAATCTGTGCCACTTTTTCATTGCACACAATGGTGACTTCAGGATGATGGTAGACCAATTCGCCCAAAGTGGCGGCATGGTCCATCTCCATGTGCTGTACAATGACGTAGTCCAGTTTACGGCCGCCCAGAACATGATCCAAATTTTCCAAATACTGTTTGGAAACGGAGGCGTCCACAGTATCGAGGACCACTGTCTTTTCGTCTAAAAGAATGTAAGAATTGTAGGAAACACCTCTGGGGATTTTGTAAACTCCTTCAAACAGCGCCAGTCGGCGATCATTTGCACCAATCCAATACAAATCGTTGGTAACTTTGCGAACATTATACATAATTTCGCCTCTCTTTCCACTTCATTTTCCAATATTGCAAACTCTATTTACTTCACCCGATACGCTGATGATCATCCGGCCGTTCACCAGGTAACTCCCGAATTTTCCATTCAGCCTCAAATTACTTCAGCAGCAGGCTTTCTCTGCCGCATCCAGCGAAAAATAACCATTTGCCTTGACAGTCTCCTGCATGACAATCATGGGAAACAGGATATTGCTCTGTTCCAGTTCTTTCAAATGATGCAAATATTTCTTCAACGTCTCAACGGAATAGGTCGTCAATTCCCCTCTCGTATAAGTCTCCACGGATGTACCGCCGGCATCTTCCGCCGTTGTGAGCGGCCGCCCGCGCTTTCCAAGGTTGGGATACATTTGACGGAACTCTTTCGTTTGTCTGAGTTCGATCTCAAGAATCTGTTCGACCAGCTGTTCCTTTTCAGCCGACACGGGCGGCAGCAATTCCCGAATCCGTTCATATTCTCCCGGGAACGTGGATTGCATCATATACCCATATTTTTCGGACAGCAAATTGTGTCCAGTTTCCTCAGCGTGCATTAAATCCTGCCGATACGAGGCGAGCATATCATCGCTCCACGCTGCAAACTGCGCTCCACGCATAATCCGAAAAGACCGCTCATCTTCCTGGCAGGATGCCCTCCCGCCCACATTCTGAACATTTTGAAACATGTTCCATTCTCTCTCCAAGATATCCTTGACGGTTTCTGTTCTTTCCATGCTTCCATCACACCTTTTCATGTTACCAAACCGCTGGAATTTACTCTTCCTGAAATACCCGTCGATGCTCTCCGCGGCCGCCTGTCGTCAAACTGCTTTCAATGCCAATCTCCACAATGCCCTCCACTTTTCCATCAACAAAATACGGCAACTGCAGCAGCGTCAATTCCCCGCCTTCTGCCTGGGGAAATTTCGCATGGTAAAAATTCATTGGCTTCCCCATTGCAAACATCAAAAAAAGAGCGTTAATGTTTTTTTGATGAACAGGTGAGTGACAATTTTTGGTCGAATATCCCAAATATTCTCTTTCTCCAAAAAACTTGCTATAAAAAGCCTGCGCTGCCTGATTCCGATAAATGATTTTCAAATCCCGATCAATTACAGCAACAGAAAGGTTCAACTGCTCATACATTGCAAAAATTTGATCATGATTCAATAGATCCATAGTTTTTTCCCCCGCTTATTTTTTCGTTTTGATGAGGTATGCAGGCAGAAAACTTCTGCCTGCATACCGTAGATCCTGATCTTAGGGGTTGTCAGATCAGCACCCTGCTCTCTGTTAAGAGTTAAGAAAGGAACGTATTATACGCAAAAATCAATACACAATCACGTTGCGGAAATCGTATGTGTCGCTATTTACTGCTCAGGGTTATAGTTGGGCAGAATGGTCTCCACCTCAATGTGAGGACGCGGGATGACATGCACGCCAATTAATTCACCAACGCGCTGCGCTGCAGCTGCACCAGCATCTGTTGCTGCTTTTACTGCGCCCACGTCGCCGCGCACCATCACCGTTACCAAACCAGCGCCGATATGTTCTTTACCGATCAGTGTAACATTTGCTGCTTTTACCATGGCATCTGCTGCTTCAATGGAACCAATCAAACCCTTGGTTTCAATCATGCCAAGTGCATCATATTTCATGATAACTCCTCCTTTTATCATAATAATAGGTTATTGCTGCTCGTAAAAGCTGCGGAAGGCATCAAGCAGGTCGCCCTTTGAAATCCGTTTCAGATTCTTTTGGGTCAGCTCGCCTTCTTCATAATACTCTTTTGCCAATTCACGAAGTTCACCCAACTTCAGGAAAGCAAGATCCGACATTGCTTGATCCAAGCCATCTTCCTTCACTGTAGCCTCCAGTTTTTTGCGTGACAGCTTTTCATCCTGCGGCGCTTCTTCGCTCTTTTCTTCTTCCGCCGGAATGTTGTTCTGCTCCGGTGCTTCTGCAGGGCTCTCTTCAACAGCCGGCTGCTCTTCCGGCTCTGCATTCACTTCAGGCTCAGCGTCCTCCACCGGCTCCGCAATTTCCTCGGGCTCTGCAGACTGTTCCGCCGCATCTACAGCGGCTTCCGCTTCAGCAGGTTCCTCTGCCCCAGCGTTCGGCTCTTCCGGCGGCACGGGCTTCTCCGGCTTGTCATCCGGTGTTTCCGGCAAATGGGGCAAAATGGATTCCACTTCCATATGAGGACGGGGAATCACATGTACGCTGATCAGTTCACCAACACGCTGTGCTGCCGCCGCGCCGGCATCTGTCGCCGCTTTCACCGCGCCCACATCGCCGCGCACCATCACGGTTACCAAACCGCCGCCAATATGAACCTTTCCAATCAAGGTTACATTGGCTGCCTTGACCATTGCATCTGCCGCTTCAATTGAGCCAATCAGGCCTTTTGTTTCTATCATACCCAACGCCTGCATCATATTTCACCTCCATTCCGGCTGCTTTCGCTATGGTTCACATCTGTCTCTCTGTTTATTTCTGCATTTTTTGACACAAAGTTCCACCGATGGTTTTGTGAATCATCTGTGAAAACAAATTGATCAAATAAGCCACGCGCATTCTTTGCACCTCTGTCAATTCCTGCGCATTTTCACAATAAAAACGATATGTTTCACTTCTCAGATAATGCAGCATGGCTGCTTCCGCGCCATGGTTTGCAAGAAGGATTGCCCGGGTCATATGAAAACATTCCCTGTGCGGACGTTTCAGATCTTCTGCGCTCATGCCGTTGCATGGCCCCGGCACCAAAATGTTGAGATCACTGCCAGCTTCAATGCTGCACAAGCTGCATTCCATATCAAAGATTTCATTTGCCAGCGTTTGGTTCTGCGCATAAATCTCTGTTGCATGCTTCAAATACAATGCCTCAAGCGCGCAAAAACGACCTTGAAGCTTTTCGCTGCAAGCCTTCCCTCCATCGTCAGAAGAAGCAGCCGCCTCAGGTGCAGGCGCAATATCGCATACAGCGTCCGCCGCTGGAACCACCGGAGTCTTTGCTTCTTCTGCCTGGTACTCTTCCGAGCCGTCAATCTGAATGGAAGCAGTCTTATAGGGTTTTACTTCAGTGGGATCAACAACGGAAATCTGCCGATCTGCCAAGAACTGTCTTGCCCCCGGTGTCAACCGCTCTCCTTCCACCAACGTAAAACTTTCAAAAGCCTGCTTCGCATAAAGGTCACGCAAGTTTTGTTCTGTAATGTAAATCATGGGCATCCTCCTTTCTTTCGTAGTCGTTTTCAGCCCGTTTTTCTCCATGCTTCGTTGCCCGCAAAATCTGCATACACCTTTCCCGCACAAGTAATCTCGCAGCGTGCATCACTGGTGCAAAACAGACATTTATTCGGCGCAGCACCTGGATTCAGGGCCGTCCGTGTGCTTTCATCAGGTCCCGGTGATTACACACCGGGACCTGATAAAAACAATCACATACAATGGCAATGCATTTCAAACCATCCATGAGATGGTTCTGCTTCTCAGCGAATACCGTCGGCAACACCGCCGCCCGGCAACAACTGCAGCGGATGATCCGCCACATATTGCACAGCCTTGGCAAAAGCTTCGCCTGCCGCCCGGCAAGCAGACTGCTCACCAGTCAAAATACCGCCGCCACAATTGGTATATGTAGGCGGAGCCCAGAATGCAGCAACACTGACTTCCGCCGCTTTCAACGCAGCATCCATCGCATACATGGATTCATTGGGAGGCGCAATCAAATACAAAAGCGCTTCGCCCTCTTTGACCGTTGAAATCTGCGGCCAATAAGTGCCGCTGCGGCTGATCGTATGCGCAATGTAAGAAATGGAATCGTCGTCATTGCAGCTGATAAAGTACGCATCATTTTCTACAACATGATTGATGACTTTAAATGCACTGACAATATCTTCCGGATTGGGCGCAGAAAATGCGCCGTAAAATTCACCGCTCAGCTTAGAGCTCGCATTTGCTGCGCCGGCATACAAAGCCGTTGCATGCACAATTTTAATATTTGTGCTTTTGCTCGCTTCATCCATGCCAATATAGCAAACATCATCGCAGTCCGCTGTGAAAAGGCCCAAGCTTCTGTGATCGTCAGGAATCATCGGGAACTGCTTTCTGTATTGCTCGTTCATATTGGGGATAATTTTTTCGCTGAGGATCGTAGCTCTAATAATATCGCCTTTCATATCGTCTTCCTCTTAATATTCGTATTTCTTAATTTTCTCCCGGACAATCCAGTGGGTATTCAGTCCCTTGGGGCAGAAGAACAGGTCGCCAGGGCCGACAGTCACTTCGCCGCCCGGATAACGCAGCGTTGCACAGCCATAAATCACCAAAGCGGTCTCATTGTGGTCATAATAAAAATCAAACTCGCAAGGATCGCTTTCCCAGGTGACTTCTTGGCTTATCCAAGCAATTTCGCCGTCAGTCGGCTTTCTCACCAAAATCTCCAGCTTGTCATTCATATTGTTGTTCATAATCATTCCGCTCCTTTTCTGTTATAAAATAAATCCATAAAAAACATATTTACAATGCAAAGCTCAACGCCTTTCAAAGCGCAAGCGCATTTGCCCTGTTCAAGCCCTCCGTTTCACTGGAGGGACTTTGCAATCTCGCTGACAATCTTTCTCAAATCTGCTTCGCTGATTTGATTGAGTGCAGGTTCCTTGTTCTTTCCGGTGCAGCAGCCCACAGTAATATAATCCTGTCCCTTGCCTGCCAGCATGCTCTCCAGCGTCACTTCAGGCTCTGCACTGCTGCCGCAGGTTTTTGCCGGCTCTGTACAGCATTTCCCGCTTTTAACCTGATCCAGCAGCTCTTTCAGCTGCGGCGCCTGTAAGACAGATTCCATACTTCGAATCGGATGCACCACTTTTTTGATGTTGATCAACTGCATTGGCGTAACATTCTCAGATGTGGCACTGCCGCCGCAGGTGCCGCATCCCAGCGTAAAGGCCGGAGCCAAACCTGTACAAATACCGGTGCCGCCCTGGCTTCCGCCGACATTAATTAAAATTCTCGACGCCGGCTTTACCGAAAATGCCTTGGCAATTTCCATATTCTCCGTATGTACGCTCATCGTATGGCCCATACCGTTCTGCAGCAGTTTGTAACTCAGCTCGCAGGCTTCGTTGCAGTCCTCCACAATATAGAATGCCAAAACTGTTGTCAATTTCTCATAAGACAGAGGATACTGAGGGCCAACACCATCCTGTTTTCCCAACAGGACCTTTGTTCCCGCAGGAATATGGACTCCTGCTGCATCTGCAATATATTGTGCGCTCCTTCCCACAAATTTTGCATTCATGGAAGTACCGTTTTTAAAAAGCAGCTTACAGACTTTGGCTGTTTCGTCCTGCGTCATAAAGTAGCCGCCTTGAGCGCGGAACTCCGCCATCACCTGCTCGGCAATACAGCGATCCACTACAACAGACTGCTCAGATGCACAAATCGTGCCGTTATCAAAGGTCTTACTGTTGATGATATCCGAAACAGATTGACGGATATTTGCACTGCGCTCAATATAAGAAGGCGAATTGCCTGCGCCCACGCCCAAAGCAGGCTTTCCGGCGCTGTATGCTGCCTTGACCATGCCAGGGCCGCCCGTTGCAATAATCATGCTGACTTCCTTCGCCTTCATCAGCTCGTTGGTAGCCTCCATCGTCGGCGTTTCAATACACTGAATCACATTCTTGGGCGCGCCGGCTTCTTCTGCCGCCTGCGCCATTAAATCGGCCGCCATTTTGGTGCATTTAAATGCCGAGGGATGGGGTGAAAATACAATTGCATTTCTGGCCTTCAGGGAAATCATTGCCTTATAAATTGTGGTGGATGTAGGATTCGTAGATGGCACAATCCCCATAATCAACCCCATGGGCTCGGCAACAGAAGTCACCTTATTGATCGTATCTTGAGCAATGACACCGATGGTTTTCATATCTCTGATGTAATTATACACCATCTGCGCGCCCATGTAATTTTTAACCACTTTGTCTTCGACCTTGCCAAAGCCAGTTTCCTCTACCGCCATCTTTGCCAGAACGATCGCATGATCCAAGGCTTTTTTCACCATGCTGCGGAGAATTCTATCCACCTGCTCTTCAGTGTAATGCGCAAATTCATCGGCAGCAATTTTGCCCTGTCTTGCCAGGATTCTTGCTTCCTGAATTGACTGTACATCCCTGTCCAAGATTTCTAATTTCATACGCAGTCTCCTTTGTTTTCAAAGTCTCATACCAGCGATTGAACCAGCAACGGCGACGGGGACGGAATCACTTCGAAATTGACCATTAAGCCTTTCTTCTCCACGATGGCTTTTCCTGCATCGGTTCCCGATCTGACAGCAGCTACATCTCCTGTATAAGTAAAGAAGGATTTTCCGCCCAAGCCATTGCCCAGCCGAAGCTCCACACCTTCCAACTCTGCTGCTTTCAGAATTGCATCCGCCGTTTCCAGCATAGCAGCGATAGAAAACGACTCCATAATTCCCAATGCATCAACCTCTTCCGTACAGGACGCACCTGTAATTGCAGGGAACACCTGCGGATGTACATTCGGAATCACCATAGAATCAATATAATATTCACCGGCTTCTCTTTCTCCGGTTTCAATGGAAGTCTTCACAGCAGCCACGTCGCCATGCACAATCGCAATATATTTGCCGGGGCAGGATGTGCTCGCAGTCACAATCTCCACTTCAGAGACTTTGACCATCTGATCGGCTGCATAAATTCCACGCGCAATGCTGGAAAACTCCACCATGCCAATCGCTCTCTGCATTTTCCTATCCTCCAATCTCAATATATTGATCTGTAATACTCAGCACATTGCCGCTGATAGATGCATGAATCGGCGCGCCCAGTTTGCCTTCCGGAATTTGTCCGATCATCTGCCCTGCTTCCACATGATCGCCAACCGCAACAATCGGTTCACACGGAGCACCCACACACTGACCAAGTGCAATATGAACGTTTTTCACATGCAGGTCAACATCGCTCATCGGTGCTTTACAATCATATTCTTTCAATCCAAGTCTCGCTACCAAGCGTTTGCTCGGTACCTTGCTGTATTCTCTGGACGGACGTGTTTGATAAGTTTCTGTTTTACGCTCATAACGCAGCTTCTTCTCTGTGACCTCTCCGCGGAAGCGCAGATTATTCAGCCGCGGATGCAGCCCTGCCGGACAGGAGAAATATTCACAGAGGTTGCATTGACAGCACAGCAGCGCCGTTGTTTGTCCAATGTTTTCATCAATTGTATAACTGCTGATGCGCATCAGTTTATGCGGCTGCATATTATGGCCCAATAAATACCGGGGGCAGAGATCCGTACACATACGGCATTGCTCGCATGCCGCACGGTTGACTCTTTTAGCCGATTCCACACTGCAGCTTTTCTTAACAATCAAAGGATGATCTTTTGGTAAAATAATAAACCCCTTATCCTTTTTGGTAATATACCCGTTCAGATCAGTCAGCAGCGGCCCCATCATCGGCCCGCCAGCAATCACCGCATACTGCTCAAAATCTTCAATGCCAGATAGCTTCAACACATCTAATACAGGAGTTCCCACCGGAACCTTCACTGTAATATGATGTGGAATATCGCCCGCCAGTGTAATGTACTTTTCAATAACAGGCTGCCCCTGCGCCGCCTTATAGATATTCAGGGCTGTCTCCACATTGCAGACAACACAGCCCACATTGATCGGAATGCCTGTTTCCGGGACAATCCGTCCCGTGGTTTCATATACAAGCACCTGCTCATCTCCCGCAGGATACATATCCGGCAAAATACCGATCTTTACATAGTCCGAAACACCAAGGGCTTTGATCCGCTCTTCAAGGATGGCGATCACATCTTTATGCTTTCCTTTGATACCGATAATTGCTTGATCCGCTTCTACCAAACGGCCAGCCATTTCAAAGCCGCGAATCACATCATCGGGATAAAATTCCATCAACTGTTGGTCAACCCGCAGCAAGGGTTCGCACTCTGCACCATTCAGCAGAATATAATCGGCTTTGGCCGCCAACTTGACATGCGTTGGAAATCCAGCGCCACCGGCACCAATGATTCCAGCGTCCTTAATCATTTCCAACAGTTCCATACCTGCCTCCATCCATGCGAATTACTTCGTATCGTCTTTTTCTCTCTTTGATGACTGTCCATGCCATCTATCTTATCTCGTCACACTTTTTTATCTTTTTAATTTTTCGGTAAGCCTTCCGCATTTTATACTTCAACTACCGCGCTGATCAAGCAACCGCAAAGAAGGCAGTCCCCGGTGAAACAGCTGCTCCGCTGCACTGCTGAAAGTCTGAAACCACTCCGCATAACCATCAGCGGCGCGCTGTTCACACCGGTCATCTGCCGAAACCGCTTCTGCAAAACCACGGCATGGGTATCTGGAAATTTCGCCCTCGAAGTACCGTGTTTTGTTTACTCAACGATCCATCACTATCAACGAATGGAAAAACCGCTCGTCAATGTGCAGCTTCTCTTGCAGGCAAAATCCCGTGCTGTTGCGAGGCCTTCACCTGTGACGTTGGCAATCGTAAAGCCGGCTTTCTCTTCGCCATCCAGGCCGATTCCTGCCAGCGACGAACCATTTTTAATGAAAAGCGTCGTTTTCATCATCTTAGCCGCACGATTCAGCCGGTCAATCCGCTGTGAATGCAGCATCGCCGTGTGGCGATAGCCCTGTTCAGCAAACATCGCAGTTGCCAGCGCTTCCTCAAAGTCTGCTGCTGCCACCAGCGGCACTACCGGCATCAAGCATTCTTCCAAAACAAGGGGATGCTTTTCAAACGTGCGCACCACAACCAAACGGATATCCCGGTTGGGGCAAATGCCAGCTTCGCGCAGAATATCCATGGCATTCTTGCCTTCCATTTTGCGAACCATTTTCATATCATGGTTCAAAACAGTTCTTGTAATCTGGAGCATTTCCTGCTCATTATCGATATAATAAACGCCGTTCTGCTCCAAATGCTTCACGAATTCCGGCAAAATGGATTCCACTGCCACAATGCACTTTTCGCTGATGCACATAATGTTGTTATCAAACGACGCGCCATCCACAATATCCTTCGCAGCCTTAGGCAAATCTGCCGTCTCGTCCACGATGGCAACCGGGTTGGCCGGGCCGCCTGCAATCACGCGCTTCGGGCTGTATAGCACCTGGCTCATCATCTTTCTGCCACCCGTAGCCACTACAAGAGATATATCGGGGTGATTGATAATCTCTGTCACCAATTCTCCGCGGACCTCGGGCAGCGTAATCACCAAATTGTCAATACCGCTGACTTCCCGAACAGCTTCGTTGATTTTTTCGGATAAGAAAAGGGATGTCTCCATACAGCGCGGGTTCGGGATACTAATCACCGAATTGCCCGCAGCCAACATACCGATTACATTGTTGATCATGGTGGCGCAAGGATTGGTGGCAGGATAAATCGCCAGCACAACACCATAGGGAGACTGCTCATGCAGCGTCATTCCGCAATCTCCGGTCACAACCTCTGTGACCAGATCCTCCACACCGGGAGTTTTATCCAGCGCCAAGACCAGTTTGATGATCTTATCGCGGACATTTCCCATGCATGTCTCAGCATATTCCCGCTCTGCAATTTCCTGCAGATAGGGGCGAAGCTTGGTCCTGATCGCGGCAACAATATCACGTCTGCAGGTCAAATTCTTGTTAGAATATTCTCCGAAGGCTTTTAAAGATGCGCATACTGCCAAATTTACAATATGCACCTGTTTATCCTGAATGTTGTAATCCATAGCCGCCTCCATTTATTCTTCAACAATTCGAATACCGAACTTTTTGACGTGTTCTTTCGCAAGGGCTGTCAGTACATCGCCCGGATGAATCTTGTATTCTGCATTCTTCGGAAGATCCCGCAAATCGCGGGTCGTAATAAATCTGCCCTTAGCCGGCTTTGCCTGCTGTGCTTTGACGTCCTTCAAATTGTTTCCGTAGGAATTCCCATCTTCCACAAAGCATATTCCATAAGAACGCACATCTTTGTAATAAGAGAGTATCTTTCTCCGATAGGCCGCAGGTTCCTGACCAGTAAACATCTCTTCTTCCTTCTTCATATAAACATGAAGGCCTTTTTCGATGCACTGTCTGATCCAGCACCCCACAAAATCCCCTGACAGGCAAAGTGCCGTTTTCACCACGAGATTCCGGCACGGCAGCGGGAAAACTGTAATCGACCCCTCGTCGGGGGCATGCAGGTCACTGTAAACAGCGACCGTGCATGCTCCCATACGAGAAAAGCACTCTTCGGATTTTGCATCATGCTCTGGCAGGACAATAACCTTCTGGTATTTCCCTTCCACAGCCTTCAGCACCGGCGCATACTGGCTGCTTTCATAATTCTGCCAGTTGTCCGGAAAGATAAAATATGCTTTCGGCAAAGATGAAGAATCCATTTGCGACGTCAGTTGTCCTTCTCCACCGATGCAGTGAAGGATCTCATTGAGAATCGTTCGAACTCTTTGCTCATCCATTGCCATTCACCTGCATCAGCTTATGCCTCAGGAAGTTCCTTCTTTTTGGGAAGGATAGATTCCACCTCAACATGGGGACGGGGAATGACGTGTACGCTG
>CAJFVV010000005.1 GCA_904420565.1 Candidatus Pseudoscillospira faecavium | reverse complement strand
GTACGTTCCTCGGGCGGCTGACGCGCAATCTGGCCGTCAACCGCCGCATTTATGACGGCGCGCAGAAGCGCGGCGGCGGGGAGGTGAGCCTTGCTTTGGATGAATTAAGGGAATGCGCCGGCGGCGACACAGCAGAGGAAGCGTTTGAGGCTGCGGAGCTGGGCCGTTTGATCGATCGCTTTTTGCGGGGCTTAAGTGCTTCGGAGTGCAATTTGTTTTTGCGGCGCTATTGGTATCTGGATTCCATCGATATGCTGGCTGCGCGTTACGGCCTGCGCCCCGGCGCGGTGAAAACCCGGCTGCATCGCACCCGCGAGAAACTGCGGACTTTTTTAAGGAAGGAGGGGTATGCTCTGTGAAACAGATGGATGAGACGATGCTTTTGCGGGCCATCGGAAATGTGGGGGATGACTTGCTGGAGCGGGCGGAGCGCTCCGCCGGAAAACGCCGCCATTATGGCCGCTGGGGTGTTTTGGCGGCCTGCCTGTGCCTTGCCCTGGCGCTCACATACATGGCGCCCATGGTGCTGGAGTCGTTTTCCATGGGTTCCGCGGGCAATACCAGTGCGGCGCCGGAATTTTCCGATTCTGCTGCACCGGAAAACGGCGCCAATCCGGAAGAAGCATCAGATGCCGCCGGCGGTGAGAACGCCGTTGGAGGCAACACGGAACCGGGTGGTTTCAGCGCCGGGGACTATCTGCGCCAGTGGGGCATTGCCGGTGAAAGCGACCTCTTGTCCGTCGCTGTCAGCGGAGAGGAAAGCGCGCATCGGGAGGAGAAAGGCATCGATGGGGCAGGCTTTTATGAGGCGCTGCAAAGCGCACAGATTTTAACGGCTCCGGAAGACGTCCAAACATTCGCGCCGTCGCTCACCATCACGCTGTCCCTGACGGACGGGACAGAGCTTCAGGGCGCCTATGATCCCGAAGAACATCTGCTGCTTCTCGGCGGATACTATTTTTACAACGAAGCCTTTGCTCAGATTTTGGAAAGGAGCGGATCGGAATGAGAAAAAGGAACTTTCCTGCGCTGATGCTGGCGGCTGCAGTGCTGCTGGCGCTGCCGGCGTGTCAGGCCAGCTGGCAGCCGGACACGCCGCCGGAAGATACCCCTGAGCCCCCGGCGCGTTTTGAGGATGCTGTGGAACAATTTTCCATCACCAGCGCGGCAGAGCTGCTTTCCGGCACGGAAAACAGCTGCTACAGCCCTGTCAGTGCTTATTTTGCGCTGGCGATGGCTGCTGCCGGTGCATCGGAGGAAACGCAGGCGCAGCTTTTGGCGCTGCTGGGGGCGGAGGATACGGATACCCTGGCGGAGAACTGCACGGCACTGTATGGGCAGCTTTATTGTGACGAAGAGCAAAGCAAGCTCTATCTTGCAAATTCCATTTGGACCCGGGAAGACGTTGTGCCTCGCGAGGCCTATCTAACGCGGCTGGGCGATGCTTTTTATGCCGAGCAGTTCTCCGTTCCCTTTGGAGAGACGCAGGTGAACCAGCAGATTACGGACTGGGTGAGTGAACGTACCCAGGGCCTTTTGGAGCCGGAATTTTCTTATGAAGCGGATACCGTTGCGGTGCTGCTCAACACCATTTATTTCAAAGATGCCTGGGCAGAGCCTTTCTCTGAGGCGCGCACGGAGCGCGGATTTTTCACCAACGCCTCCGGCACAGCGGTGGAGGCGGATTTCATGCACACCGGTACGGTGGGTGCGGCTTATGACGGCGAAACCTGGAAGGGGGCATCGCTGCCCCTGGCCGATGGTGCGGAGATGTTTTTCCTCCTGCCGAAAGAGGGGCAGAGGCTGGAAGCACTGCTGCAGGAGGAAGGGCTGCAAAAGTTGCTGGCTGCAGACAGCACCGGTACCTACGCCATTGAATGGGCTGTGCCGAAATTTTCCCAGTCCGCGGAAAGGAATTTGATTCCCATGCTGCAAACTTTGGGTGTGACCGATGCCTTTGACCCGGGTTTGGCCGATTTTTCCCAGGCCTTTGACGCCGAAACGCCGGCTTATATCAGTGCTGTGCGCCAGGGCACCAGCTTTACTGTGGATGAGGCAGGCGTTGAAGCGGCGGCTTTTACAGAAGTTGCCATGAATGAAAGCGCTGCCATGCCGCCGGAGGAAACGCTCCAAATGCAGCTTGACCGTCCATTCCTCTATGGTGTGCGCAGCAGCAGCGGCACACTGCTCTTTATCGGCGTCTGTGCCGACCCGGCCGTGTGAGGAGGGAGCCGACCATGAAGTTTGGAAAACGATGGAGCGCAGCGGTTTTGGCAGCTTTGCTGACCTGTACGCTGCCCGGCTGCGCGCATGCCGGCACGGCAGTTTTGGCGGGAGAAAAACCGCAGATGCCCGCAGAGGATTACTGGCAGGCGGAGGCGGAGCCTGCGCTGTGCAGCGCCATGGAGGAATTTACCGGCCGCAGCGGTGCGCTTGTGCTTCTCTCCGGAGAAAACATCTGCTATAGTCCTGTAAGCCTCTATTATGCGCTGGCGATGACCGCTTCAGGCGCTGCAGGGCAGACGGAGGCAGAACTGCTGGGGGTGTTGGGCGTAGAAGATGCCGCAGAGCTGCCCGGTCAGATGAAAACCCTGTATCAGGCGTTGTACCGGGATGAAAAGCATTGCAGAGTGTATTTGGCCAATTCCCTCTGGATGCGCGAAGGCGTAGACTTTTATGACAGTTTTACCGCCGGCGCGGCAAAGGATTTTTACGCCGGCTGCTACACACTGGACTTTGAAGCACCCCGTGCCGCCGATGCCATGAGCGATTGGGTGAACGAGCAGACCAGGGGCCTTTTGCAGCCGAAAATTCAGCTGCAGCCGGAAACCATTCTGGTGCTGCTGAACACGGTGTATTTCAAGGCCAACTGGGTTGATGCGTTTGACGCAGGGCAGACCCGGGAAGAGCCCTTTTACCGGACTGCGGAGGACGCGGCGGCGTGCGATTTTATGCACAGCAGCACCTGCGGCGACGCTGTGGCGGCGGAGGGCTATACCCTGGCGAGTATCCCCTTTGAGGGCGATGTGGAGATGTTTTTCCTGCTGCCGGACGAAAACAAAAGTATAGAAAGTCTGCTGGCAGAACATGATTTGAGCAATCTGCTGGATATGGGCAGTGCCCAATATCGAAACATTGAATGGAGCATTCCAAAATTTTCTGTGCACAGCGATATGGATCTGCGGCCGGTTTTGGAAGCTTTGGGTGTGAAGGAAGCTTTTGTGCCGGGAACAGCGGATTTGAGCCGTATGTGCGATCTCAGTACGCTGCCGGGGGGTACGGCGTACCTTTCTGAAGTCAAGCAGGGCACGGCTTTTTCCATTGATGAAGAAGGGGCTGAGGCAGCTGCTTATACGGAAATCGCCGTGGGCAGCGGCAGCGCCGCACCGCCGGATGAAACCATCACAATGACGCTGAACCGCCCCTTCCTCTATGGCTTGCGGGATGAGAGAACGGGTGTGGTGCTTTTCCTGGGCCGCATGGACGACCCTGCACGCACATAATGGGAGATGTGATATGAAGCGGTATTCATTCCTTTTTTCGGCGCTGCTGTGCCTGCTCTTGCTGGCGGGATGCGGTGCATCTGACGGACAAAAAAGAGAAGGCAGCGCCCCGGATGCGGATGCAGTTTTCCAGGAGACTGCACACCACGCCCACGGCCCTTATGAGGGAGAGAATTGTTTGCCCCATGGAGAGGGGGGCTATTGCGGAAACACCGTGACCACCGTCACCTGTCTGCTGGAAGGGAACGAGTGGCAAAATTCCTTTTGGGGCGGCGACTCTGTGGCGCTGACCGATTTGCTGTGCTATCTGGATTACAGCGAGGAGCCATGTGCCTGTCCGGCAGAATACACTGTGAATACGGAGTTTGCAGCAGGTTACAGCTTGAATCTGACGGAGGGGTTTGCCCGTTGGCAGGGAAAACAGGTTGCCCTGACACAGGAGCAGATAGAGGGATTGGGGCCGCTTTTGGAACGCGCCCGGCAGATGCAGCCGTAAGTGCAGGCTGCATGGAACCAAAATAGCAATAACCGCCCCCGATCAATTCGTGGGGCGGTTGTTTTTTGTGGGGAAAAAACACGGCGATGAAAGGCTGCAGAAAGGGTGGAAAGAAGAACTGCGGAAAGCCCGCTGTGCTTGTATGACGCTGCCTGGAAATGGATGGAAGAACGCTGCAAAAAATGGGGTTATGTTGCGTATTGGCTGTGTTCATGCTATGATGACAGCAATGGAGCAAATGCTGCTGTGGAGTTTTTTGCTGGTGTCCTGAATGGCGGGGGAAATTTTTTGTGACCATCGGGCCCGTTGATGCGTATTATAAAAGGAGGCGGAAAACACCGTGTTGCTGTTTGTGCCGGGAGAAGAAGACCCGATTGAACGGCTTTATGACTGTTATGCGGCGATGCTGTACCGTTTGGCGCTGTCTGTACTGAAAAACTGCGAAGATGCAGAAGATGCAGTGCAGAGTGTTTTTGAGAAATATGCGATGCATCCGCATCTGTTTTTGTCTGCGGAGCATGAAAAAGCCTGGTTGGTGCGGGTGACGATGAATCAGTGCAAAGATACCCTGCGCCGCCGGGAAATCCGCCGGGCAGTCCCTTTGGAAGAAGCGGTGCAGGTGGGTGTGTGGGACAAGCACAGCGAAGTGCTGGACAGCCTGGAAAAACTGCCGGAGGAATATCGGATTCCTCTGATTCTATATTATTTTGAACAGTGGCAGGTGGGCGAAATTGCCCGGGCGCTGCGGCTGGGCGTTTCGGCGGTGAAAATGCGCCTGAAACGCGGCCGGGAGCTGCTCAAAAACGCACTGGAAGGAGGCGGGGAACATGATTGAGGAAGCAAGAGCGGCATATTTATCCATTGTGCCGCCACAGGCGCTGAAAGCGCGCGTGTTGGCTGCCTGCAAAGCGGCAAAGAAAAAACGGGCCGCTGTGCGCCGCCGCATGACCGCCGCTGCGGCGTGCCTGGTGCTGATCGCAGGCCTGTCCGTATACGGCCTGTCGCCGGTTCCCACCCTTTCCAGCCAGGGCCAGGCGATGGAGAACGGTGTGCTGGCATTGACACCGCAGACGATTTGGGTTGGCGAAGCAACCTCCCGGGGAATTACAACCTACGGCGTGCAGCCCACCGCACTGGGAGAGACGGTGGATGATTGTCTCGTCCTGACAGTGGACAGGGATGTGCGGATTTCAGTGTCTGCCGGGGTGCTGTATGCGCCGGATGCCGAATCCGGTACAGTCGCGGAAGCGGGCACTTCCTGCCAGGTCAGCGCCGGAACGGAGTTGTACTGGCATATAGAGGAAGGGACAGAGAATGCGACCATTACGGTGCGTGCCGCTCTGCGCAGTGTCACTTTCCGCCTGGAGGCTGCACAGGACGGCTGGCAGCTGTGCAAATCGTCCTGAATTTCCATACGAAAGGGAAACCCTATGCTTTTTTCAAGTATTCCGTTTTTGTTTTATTTTCTGCCCATTGTGTTGGGTCTGTATTTCCTGGTGCCCAGATTGGGCAAAAACCTGGTGCTGCTGCTGGCCAGCCTGTTCTTTTACTGGTGGGGGGAGCCGCGCTATGTCGTTTTGATGCTGGCGACAATTGCCTTCGCCTATATCTGCGGCCTTTTGATCGACCGGTTCCGCGGAACGGGATGGTCCAAAGTATTTTTGGCAGTTTCTGTTGCCGGCGAGCTGGCAGTCCTGGGCTATTTTAAATATGCCGATTTTTTCCTCGATACGGTCAATGCGGTGCTGCGCACAGAATTTCCGCTGCTGGCCATTGCGCTGCCCATCGGCATCAGTTTTTATACCTTCCAGACGCTGAGCTATACCATTGATGTATATCGGGGTACCGTAGCGGTGCAGCGCTCTCCGCTGAAGCTGGCGACTTATGTGGCGCTGTTCCCGCAGCTGATTGCCGGCCCTATCGTGCGCTACAGCACCGTGGAGCGGGAACTGGCGCAGCGGCGCACCAGCCTGAACGACCTGTCTGAAGGGCTGAGCCGTTTTGTGCTTGGTCTCTCCAAAAAGGTGCTCATCGCCAATCAGCTGGGCGCCCTGGCTTCGCTGCTGCGTGAAAGCGGCGATCCCTCCGTGCTGATGTACTGGACCATTGCCGTCGCCTTTACCCTGCAGATTTATTTCGATTTTTCCGGTTATTCAGATATGGCTGTGGGCCTTGGCCGAATTTTCGGATTCCACTTCCTTGAAAACTTCAATTATCCCTTTATTGCCAAAAGCATCACGGAGTTCTGGCGGCGCTGGCATATTTCCCTGAGCTCCTGGTTTCGGGATTACGTTTATATTCCCCTGGGCGGCAGCCGCTGCGGCCGCTGGCGGCAGATGGCGAATATTTTTGTGGTATGGCTCCTCACGGGCCTGTGGCACGGCGCGGCCTGGAACTTTGTTTTATGGGGGCTGTATTTCGCCCTGTTTTTGATTTTGGAAAAATTCTGGCTGAAGCGCTTTTTGGAGCGGCTGCCCGGCATGCTGCAGCATGGATATTTGCTGCTGGCGGTGGTATTCAGCTTCGTTATTTTCAATGGCAGCGGTCTGAGCGGCGCTGCAGCAGATCTGGCTGGAATGCTGGGCATTTCCGGTGCGCCGCTGTTGTCGCAAAGCGCGCTCTATTATGTGTCCAGCTATGGCGTGCTGATGCTGCTGGCGGCAGTCGGGGCAACGCCGCTGCCCAAAATGGCTGTGGCGCGGTTTTCTGCGTCCGGCATGGGGGAAAAGGTGATGACGGTGGTGCAGCCTGTGGCGCTCCTGGCGCTGCTGGCGGCCTGTACGGCATATCTGGTGGATGGCTCCTTCAATCCATTCCTCTATTTCCGCTTTTAATTGGGGGAGAAATACTGCTGATTTGTGCCGCGTTAAGGCGGCGGAAGGGAGAACAGGATGAAAAAACAACTACTCACCTCGGCGGTGCTGCTGGGGGCGTTGGGTGTGGGATTTCTGGCCTGCGCATTGCATACGGACCAGGAGTGGTCGCTCAGCGAGCGCCGGCTTTTGGCGCAAAAGCCGGTTGCTTCGGCGCAGACTTTGTCCAGCGGGCAGTTTATGACGGATTTCGAAACCTATTCGCTGGATCAGTTTCCGCTCCGGGAAGCGTTCCGCAGCCTCAAGGCAGAGCTTCAATATGCTATTTTTCAGCAGAAGGACAATAACGGCATTTATATCGTGGATGGAAGCTTGTCCAAAATCGAGGCCAATCTGAGCGAAAGCAGTGTGAAAGGCGCGGCGGATAAGCTGAATGCCGTGCAGGCACAGTATTTGCAGGGAAGCAAGGTATATTATGCCGTGGTGCCGGATAAAAATTATTATCTGGCGGAGGCAAATGGGTATCCGCACCTGGATTACGACCGGCTGGATGCCATTTTGGCGGAAAACCTGACCAATATGGAGCGCATTGATTTGTACGACTGCCTGGGTGCCGACGATTATTATAAGACGGATTCCCATTGGCGGCAGGAACGGCTGGGTGCGGTAGCAGAGCGCATTGGGGAGCATCTGGGCGTGTCCGTAACGCCCATGGACAGTTATGACCAGCAGGTATTTGATGCGTTCCGCGGGGTGTATTGGGGGCAGTCCGCCCTGTCACTGCCGGCGGAGGACTTGATTTACCTCACCAATGACATGCTGGATGGGTGCACGGTTTATCACTATGAGACAGGGGAGGAAACCGGCATTTATGAGGTGGAAAACCTTGAAAACCCGGACCCCTATGACGTATTCCTCGGCGGGGCCGATGCGCTGCTGACCATCACCAACCCCAATGCCGCCACCGACCGGGAGCTGATCATCTTCCGGGATTCCTTCGGCAGTTCCCTGGCGCCGCTGCTGGTGCAGGATTACCGCACGGTGACGCTGGTGGACCTGCGCTATGTCTCCTCCCAGATTCTGGACCAGTTCATCGATTTCCATGGCCAGGATGTGCTGTTTCTCTACAGTCCCTCTGTGTTCAATAATTCCACGATGCTGAAATAAGCGGTCCCTCCGGGGGCAAAAAAGCGGGCAGAGCCATTGCGGCTCTGCCCGCTTGTGTTTTGCGGCGCCAGGGATTCGGGGGAGATGGCCCTGCGGCGGCCACTGACGGAAAGCAGAAGAGCCGACAGGGGCAATTTTGGCGATTTTATCCATGTTTCAGCCGAAATGGCGGTGCTATAATGGCCTTGCAGTTCCTTAGCAAAGGCAGGATGGGCTGACATTCAAAAGCACAGGGGGGATTTTTTATGAAGCATCCGGCTGTTTCCGGGGATCGTGCCGCTGCGGAAAAGGAGCGCCGCCTGGGCAGCGCGCCGGTGGGCGGTCTCTTTGTCTCTCTGGCGGTGCCGGCGGTGATTTCCCAGCTGGTCAACCTGCTTTACAGCGTGGTGGACCGCATGTATGTGGGGCATATTGCAGATACCGGTACCTTGGCCCTGACCGCTTTGGGCGTTTGCGCGCCGGTCATCACGCTGGTTTCCTCCTTTGCGCAGCTGGTCAGCAGCGGCGCGGCGCCCCTGTCCTCCATTTTGCTGGGGCGCAGCGAAAAAGACCGGGCCGAGCAGCTTTTGGGCAATTCATTCACGGCCATGCTGGTGATGGCCGTGGTTTTGACCGGCGTGATGCTGCTGTTTGCCGAGCCGATTTTGTCCCTGTTTGGCGCCAGCGCAGCCACCATGCCCTATGCGGCGGCATATCTGCGGATCTATGCCTGCGGCACGGTGTTCGTATTGCTGACGCTGGGATTGAACGCCTTTATCATCGCCCAGGGCTTTTCTACTGCCGGGATGATCACCGTGCTCATCGGGGCCGCCGCCAATCTGATCCTGGACCCGATTTTTATTTTTGCCCTGGGAATGGGGGTGCGCGGTGCAGCCTGCGCCACGGTGCTTTCCCAGGCCCTGTCCGCCCTGTGGGCGCTGCGCTTTCTCCTGCGCCGCCGCGGCCTGCTGGACCTCAGGCGCACCTGCTTGCGGCCGCGCGCATCCGTGCTGCGCCCGGCGCTGGCCCTGGGGCTGGCGCCCTTTGCCATGTTTGCCACGGAGAGCATCCTGGTGCTGTCGTACAATGCTTCGCTGCTCCGCTACGGCGGCGATTTGGCTGTGGGCATGATGACGATCCTGTCCACCCTGATGCAGTTTTTGATGCTGATCGCCCAGGGGCTTGCCCAGGGTGCCCAGCCGATCATCAGCTATAATTACGGGGCCGGGAATGGGAACCGGGTCCGCGCGGCATTCCGCTGCCTGATCGTGCCGACGGTGGGGATCACGCTGGTGATCTATGGCGTTTTTATGCTTGCGCCCCAGTGGGTCATTTTGCCCTTTACCGCCGATCCGGCGCTGACAGAACTGACGGCCTGGGGTATCCGGATCTATTTTTCCGCGGGGATTCTCATTGGCATCCAGATGGCATGTCTGCAAACGCTCATGGCCCTGGGAAAGGCGGGCGCGTCTGTGTTCCTGTCGCTGCTGCGCAAGGTGTTTTTGCTGATCCCGCTGATTTATCTCTTTCCCCATTTGCTGCAGGAAAAGGTGTTTGCAGTGCTCCTGGCGGAGCCGGTGGCGGATGTCATTTCGGTTTCGGTTACCATGGTGCTTTTTGCAGTGCAGCTGCGAAAAACGCTGGCTGCGGTGGATCGCTGAACCGGGACGCGGCGGGCTTTTGGGATGGGATGCTGCCTGCGGGGCCCCTTAAAACAGCGGCAGATCGCCGGTGATGGGGTCTACATCCTGGGCAAAGCGCGGCTCAAAGGCCAGGCAGGTATAGGTGGGCTGGCCGTGAAATTCCGTCATGCCTGCATCGCAGATCAGGGCGGACAGGATGCCCGCCTCCTTGGCCTTGCGGTCAATTTCCAGCAGGGCCTCTTCCGAGTCCACATACACGCAGATTTTGGCCACGCCCTTGTCGAACCATTCGCTCAGGGCGGTGGGGGCCTTGCCGGTTTTGCGCAGGGACACATAGTCGCCGCTGGTCAAAACATCCCCCAGGCGCCCTTCCCGCTCCAGGGCCATCAGCACGGCTTCCACGCAGGCGTGGCCCGCCTGGGCTGCGATTTTTCCCTTGCGCATGTGCAGGTCGCGGCGCATCACGATCATTTGCTTTGCGGTATACATAGATACGCTCCTTTTCTTAAAGCTGTTCACAAAGCATACCACATTTTTGGAAAAAATTCACTGCTTTTCAGAAAAAGACTTGCGCTTTTGAGAAAAGTCGGCTAAGCTATAATTTAATTCCAATGCGTCCGCGCCTTGCCGCGGAGTTGAT
The DNA here is from genome assembly GCA_904420565.1 of Candidatus Pseudoscillospira faecavium. Classification (GTDB taxonomy): domain Bacteria; phylum Bacillota; class Clostridia; order Oscillospirales; family Oscillospiraceae; genus Pseudoscillospira; species Pseudoscillospira faecavium. The sequence goes on along the minus strand of CAJFVV010000005.1, from coordinate 75,073 downwards.
CTTTCCGGTTTGCACCGGAACGGAGAAAAAGGAGAAATTAGAGAATGTACGAAACAATGTTGGATACCATTGGCCTGGTTGCAAAAACAGACCCGGAGCTTGCTGCGGCCATGAACCGCGAGCTGGTGCGCCAGCGGCAGAATATTGAATTGATTGCCAGTGAAAACATCGTCAGTCCGGCGGTCATGGCCGCCATGGGCAGTGTGCTGACCAATAAATATGCCGAGGGCTATCCCGGCAAGCGCTATTACGGCGGCTGCATGTTTGTAGATGAAGTGGAGCAGCTGGCCATCGATCGGGCCTGCCGGCTCTTCGGTTCCCGTTATGCCAATGTGCAGCCCCATTCCGGCGCCCAGGCAAACATTGCCGTGTATTTTGCCCTGTTGGAACCTGGTGATACGGTGATGGGCATGGATTTGTCCCAGGGCGGTCATTTGACCCACGGCAGCCCGGTGAACCTGTCCGGCAAGTATTTCCACTTTGTCTCCTATGGTGTGGATGAGGACGGCTATATTGATTATGAAGCCGTGCGCCGCCAGGCGGAGGAAGTGCGGCCCAAAATGATTGTGGCGGGTGCCTCGGCCTATCCCCGTGCCATTAAGTTTGATATTCTGGCGGATATCGCCCACAGTGTCGGCGCTTATTTGATGGTGGATATGGCCCATATTGCCGGATTGGTGGCCGGTGGCTGCCACCAGAGCCCCGTACCCTATGCGGATGTGACCACCTCCACCACGCATAAAACGCTGCGCGGCCCCCGCGGCGGCTTAATTCTTACCAACGATGAGGAACTTTCCAAGAAAATCAACAAGGCGATTTTCCCGGGCACGCAGGGCGGTCCGCTGGAGCATGTGATTGCGGCCAAGGCTGTGTGTTTTGGAGAAGCACTGCGGCCGGAATTTAAAGAATATGCCCAGTGTGTAGTGGAAAATGCCAAGGTGCTGGCCGACGCGCTGATGGGCCATGGCCTGCAGCTGGTATCCGGCGGTACGGACAACCACCTGATGCTTTTGGATCTGACGGACAGTGAAGTAACAGGAAAAGAATTGGAGCACCGCTTGGATGAAGTGCATATCACGGTCAATAAAAACACGGTGCCCGGCGAAAAACGCAGCCCCTTTGTAACCTCTGGTGTCCGCATTGGCACGCCTGCGGTAACCACACGCGGCTTCGGCCCCGGAGAGATGGAAGAGATTGCCGGCTGTATTGCAGACTGCCTTTTGGATTTTGAGGGTAAAAAGGAAGATATTCTGCAGCGCGTAAGTGCGCTGAACAAGCACTTTCCGCTGTATGAGGCATAAAAAAGATTCCTGTGCTGAGTGCAGCTGCGAGCAATGCGCATGAATTTTTTCATGGATCAGCTGGCGGTCTGCAGATGGAAAACAGTGAGTTGGGCTGCCCAGGCAGCCTGCAGCAAAATCGGGAAAAGGGCGTGGGCAGTCTGCCGCACGCCCTTTTTGCAGAGAGGGGGTATGCGGGGATGAAAATCCCAATGACTGCGGGGATTCTGGCCGGCGGGAAAAGCACCCGCATGGGCCGGGACAAGGCGCTGCTGCCCTACCGGAGACAGACGTTTTTGGAGCATCTGGCGGGGGAACTGAAAGACTTTGACGAGCTGCTTGTTTCCGTGGAAGGGAATTTGATTTCTGGTATACCGGATAACTATATCACCGTGCAGGATGAGTTGGAGGGGTTTGGACCTGTAGAAGGGATTTATCAGCTGCTGCGGCGGGCGTCTCACCCTTATGTGCTGGTAGTGGCTACGGACATGCAGCGGCTGACGGCGGCCTTTTTGCGGGACCTCACGGCGGCCCTCCGGCCGGAGGACCGCTGCCTTGTCCCGCACAGCGGCGCGCTGCTTGAGCCGCTGTGCAGTGTTTATCATAAAGAGGCGCTGCCGATTCTGGCGCACATGCGGGCGGCGGGGATTCATCGGCCGCGGTTCCTGTTTGAGCGGATGCCCACACATTATGTATCCCTGGAAGCATTGGGCTATGACATGCACATTGTGGAAAATATCAATACGCAGGAGGATTACCACGCCCTGCTGTATGGAGAATCCATGTCCGATTCATAGGACAGAGTGCCAAAACAGAATTGCTGTTTTGGCGCTTTTTTGTATACCATATCATATTTTCTAAAATTAAATAAAAAATATTGGTAATTTGCTTGCTTTTTCCCGGAAACACATCATAAAAAATGCGCTTTGTTAAAATTTTGACAATATGGATTGCGCAAAAAACTTGTTATTTTTTGTGAGTGGAGGTATGATAAAAAACAGAAATTTCAGTGCAGGAGGGAGAACAACATGCTGCATGCAATGATAGACGGTGTTGCTGTAGAGGTGGAAGATGGCACAACCATTCTGCAGGCTGCCAAACAGTACGGAATTGAGATTCCAACCTTGTGTTATATGAAAGATCTCGCCCCGGAGGGCTCCTGCAGAATCTGCATGGTGGAAATCGAGGGCAGCCCAAAGCTGGCTGCTGCCTGTTCAACCCCGCTGAGCGAGGGGAGCGTCGTTCATACGGAAAGCGAAAAAGTGATCCATTCGCGGCGCATGACGCTGAATTTGCTGCTGAGCCACCACGACACCAATTGCCTGACCTGCGGTAAAAACGGCGCCTGCAAACTGCAGGATTTGTGTTATCGGTATGGTGTGGACCGCACCACGTTTACCGGGGATGTATTTGACAAACCCATCGACGATACCAATGAATTTTTTACATACAACCCCAATTTGTGTATTTTGTGTCACCGATGTGTCAATACCTGCCAGAAGCTGACGGGGAGAGGCACCATCGGCACCAATTTCAGGGGATTTCGCACGGTGGTTGCTCCGGCCTTTCAGATGCAGTGGAAAGATACCAACTGCGAGCGCTGCGGCAATTGTGTGCAGGCCTGTCCCACCGGTGCGCTGCAGATGAAGCGGCGCAGGCAGTACCGGCCCTGGGAAATTACCCAAAAAGTGCTCACCACATGCCCTCACTGTGCCACAGGCTGTCAGTATTATCTGGTTGTAAAGAACGGGCGGATTGTGGATACGGAAGCCTACGATGGGCCGTCCAATAAAGGCATGCTGTGTGTCAAAGGGCGCAGCGGTTCTTTTGATTTTGTCCATTCTCCCGAGCGGCTGACGGATCCGCTGATCCGGGACCGGGCGAGCGGAGAATTCCGCAAAGCCTCGTGGGATGAAGCGCTGGATTTGGTGGCCTCCAAATTTATGGAAATCAAAAAACAATATGGCCCCAAAGCATTGGCGGGCTTTGCCTGCTCGCGCAGCCCCAATGAAGATGTGTATATGGTGCAGAAAATGGTGCGCACCTGTTTTGGCAGCAACAATACCGACAACTGTGCCCGTGTGTGCCACAGCGCTTCGGTGGCGGGACTGGCCATGACGCTGGGCTCCGGCGCCATGACCAACCCCATTGGCGATATCACCACGGATGTGGACGCCATCATGTTGGTGGGCTCCAATCCGGAAGAAGCGCATCCTGTGGTGGGAATGCAGATCCGCCGGGCGGTGGCCAATGGCGCGAAACTGATTGTAGTGGATCCGCGGGATATCGGCCTTGCCAAATATGCTGCGGTGCATCTGAAGCTCCGCCCCGGCACCAATGTGGCCTTTGCCAACGGCATGATGCATGTATTTCTGACGGAGCATCTGATTGACGAGGCGTTTATCGCCGAGCGCACCGAAGGCTTTGAAAAGCTTCGGGAGATTGTGCTGCAGTACCCGCCCGAAAGGGTGGCAGAGATCTGCCACATTGATGCAGAGGATCTGCGGAAAGCTGCGCGCATCTACGCCAAGGCGGACAAAGCGCCCATCATCTATTGCCTGGGTGTGACGGAGCATTCCACCGGCACAGAGGGCGTGATGTCCATGTCGAATATGGCGATGATGGTGGGCAAGCTGGGGCGCAGCGGCTGCGGCGTCAATCCCCTGCGCGGGCAGAATAATGTGCAGGGCGCCTGCGATATGGGCGCGCTGCCCAACAAGTTTCCGGGCTATCAGGATGTGACCGATGCGGCAGTGCGCGAGAAATTTGAAAAGGCCTGGGGTGTGCAACTGGATGGGGAAATCGGCCTGCATGCCACGGAAGTGTTCCCCGCTGCTGTTGAAGGGCGGATCAGGGGGTTGTATATCTATGGGGAAGATCCGGTGGTGACGGATCCCGACACCAGTCATATCATCAAGGCGCTGACATCGCTGGATTTTCTGGTGGTGCAGGAGCTGTTTATGACGGAGACGGCCCGCTATGCCGATGTAGTGCTCCCGGGATGCTCCTATGCGGAAAAGGAGGGCACCTTCAGCAATACCGAGCGCCGGGTGCAGCGGGTGCGCAAGGCGGTGACGCTGCCGGGCAATATGCGCCTGGATACCGATATTATCATCGATCTGATGAACCGTATGGGCTATGTGCAAAAGCCCATGACGGCTGCAGAAATTATGGATGAAATTGCATCGCTGACGCCATCCTTTGCAGGCATCAGCCATGCCCGGCTGGACAGCGAGGCGGTGGCCGGCCGGGGGCTGCAGTGGCCCTGCACTTCTCCGGAGCATCCGGGCACGCCGATTCTGCACGTGGGGCGCTTTACCCGGGGGCTGGGGTGGTTCTATCCGGCGGAGTATATCCCTGCGGCAGAACTGCCGGATGCAGACTATCCGGTCGTTTTGATGACCGGCCGGATTTTGTATCATTACAATACGCGGGCCATGACTGGAAAAACGCCGGAACTGATGGAGATTGAGGGAAAATCCTTCATTGAGATGAACACGCGGGATGCTGCGGCGCTGGGAATTGCCGACGGAGACCGGGTGCGGGTTTCCTCCCGCCGCGGGCAGATTGAAACCACCGCCCGGGTTTCTGAAAAGTGCTCCCCGGGTGAGAGTTGGATGCCGTTTCATTTCCCGGATGGCAACTGCAACTGGCTGACCAATGCTGCGCTGGATCGCTATGCCCGGATTCCGGAGTATAAAGTCTGCGCTGTCCGCATTCAAAAGGCTTGAATCATCCCACATAGGCACTGTGGAACATGAAAAAGATGCGCCTGTTTTTAGGGCGCATCTTTTCTGAGTGTATAGCGAGAAAGGGGCTTTTTTATGAACACACCTGCGGGTGTTGCTGCAAATTATCTGAACCTTGGTATGTATAAGGTGCGCCTGCATTTTTGGAAAATGCTTTTATTGGCTGTTTTGGCGGGCGCTTTTATTGCGCTGGCAGGTGTGGGCGCTTCCAGCGCATCCTGTGCTGCCGAAAACCCGGCAATGGCAAAATTGATCAGCGCCTGTGTCTTTCCTGCGGGATTGACGATGGTACTGCTGGCCGGATCGGAGCTGTTTACGGGCAATTGCCTGCTGATTATCCCGCTGCTTTCCAAAACAGTGCGTCTGCGCGGCGTGCTGCGCAACTGGATTATTGTATACTGCGGCAATTTTCTGGGCGCTGCGCTGGTGGCGGCTTTGGCGGTATACAGCCATCAGCTGAGCAATTTTTCCGATACCCTGGCGGTTTCTGCGCTCAGCACAGCGGCGGCAAAATGCGCTCTGACCTTTGGAGATGCCTTTTTGCGCGGGATTGCCTGCAATTGTCTGGTTTGTATTGCCGTGTGGATTTCCTTTGCGGCGACGGATGCCATCGGAAAAATTGCCGGTTTGTATTTTCCGATTCTGCTTTTTGTTGTCTCCGGCTTTGAGCACAGCGTGGCGAATATGTTCTATGTGCCAGTGGGTATTTTGGCGAAGGGGATACCGGAATATGCGCAGGCTGCGGCGAAGGCTGGAGTTGATTTGAGCGGATTGAGCTGGCAGAGCTTTTTGCAGGGGAATCTTCTGCCGGTGACATTGGGCAACATCGTCGGTGGTCTTGCTGTCGGCGTTATCTACTGGTATTGCTATTTGAAAGACAAAAAAGAACAGGAGCGGAAAGCTGGACATTTCTGATGATTCTGCGGAAAAGATGAAAAAAGTACGGTGCGGCAGCTTTTGCTGCCGCACCGTACTTTTTTATGGGGTTGCGACGAGGGGAAATTAAGCCCGGCCGGCAACCAATTCCCGCACAAAATCATCAGCCGGGGCGGCGCACAGCCCCTCCGGGGTATCCAGCTGGGAAATCCGGCCGTTTTCCATTACCAGCACGCGGCTGCCAAGCAGCAATGCCTCCTTGATATCGTGGGTAACAAACAGAAGGGTAATACCCAATTCCTTTTGCAGCTTCAAGATTTCCTGCTGCAGGCCCCGGCGGGTAATTTCATCCACTGCGCCGAAGGGTTCGTCCATCAGCAGAACCTGCGGATTGCCTGCCAAGGCACGGGCGATGCCCACGCGCTGCTGCTGGCCGCCGGAGAGTTCATGGGGATAGCGGCCTGCCAGCGATGAGTCGAGCCCCACCGTATGCAGCAGCTTTTCCACCTCCTGCTGCTCCTGGCTCCGGGTCCAGCTTTTGGACAGGGAGGGAACATAGGCGATGTTTTTTGCCACAGTCATATGGGGGAAAAGCCCGACATTTTGAATGGCATAGCCGATACTGCGCCGCAGCGCAATCAAATCGGTGTGTGCCACATCCTTGCCCAGTACGGACACGGAGCCTTCGTCAGGCGTCAGCAAACCGTTGATGAGCCGCAGCGCTGTAGTTTTTCCGCAGCCGCTGCGTCCAATCATGGTGAGAAACTCTCCGCGATAAACGGTTAAATCAAAGTCCAGCAGCGCAGTGTGGCTGCCATAGCGCTTGGTGACATGGTCAAATCGAATACATTCTTCCATGAAAGCATGGTTCCTTTCCAGAGGAATTTATGCGTCCAGAATTCCTTTTTCCACCAAAAAGTCGTGGGCGACGTCGGCTTCGTCCTGCTCTTCCACTTCGACCAGATAGTTCAGCCGGGCCATATCGCTGTCTGTCAGCAAGCCATCCATCAGCATCAGGGCGTCTTCCAGGCCGGGATATTCCGCCAGGCTGTCCTCGCGCACAACGGTAGAGCAGAAATAGTTGACCTGCAGATGCTTGTCATCCTCCAGAACAACTACGTCCTGTGCAGCCAGCTGGGCATCGGTGGTAAAACCGTTGGTCACATCAATGTCGCCGTTTTCCAGAGCTGCATATTTCACGCCGATATCAATACCCTTGGTATCTTTGAAATGGTAATCATAAGTTTCGCACAGCAGGTTATAACCATCGGCGCGCTCGATGTAATCCGGATTTCCGCCGAATACCAGCTGGTCAGAAACGGCTGTCAGGTCGGAAGAAGTCTGAAGGTTGTATTCCCGGGCCACATCGCCGCGGACCGCCAGGCAGAAGGTGTTGTTAAAGCCGTATTTGCCAACCCAGGTCATCTGGTAGTTGTCATGGTATTCCTGCAGCAGCTGATCCCACATGGTGTCATCGTCGACACCGACGGCATCGTGGTTCAGCACCATCACATATCCGCTGGAAGTGTATTCGGGATACAGATCGAATTCGCCGCTTTCCATGGCGGGCATAATATTGTTGGTGCCGCCGGCGATCCCTTCGGTCACTTCACAGGTGTAGTCTGTTTTGGCTTCGATGATTTGCTTGAGCATCTCACCGAGGATATATTGTTCGGTCATGGGTTTGGTTGCAATTTGAATGGGGTCGGTGTTTCCGCTTTCATTATTGGCCGCGGAAGAGGGGGTACCATTGGCGTTGTTTCCGCAGGCTGTCATGGACAGCGCCATGCAGGCAGCTGCTGCAGTGGCAAAAAGACGTTTGTACAGTTTCATCATTCAACTCTCCATTTCTTTTTGATGTATTTTTCCACGCGGCTCAGGCTGTAGTCGCAGATGAGCGCTAAAAGAACCAGCATCAGGCTGCCGGCGAAGATCATTTCTGTATTATACATGGTGATGCCGCGGAAAATAGCGTCGCCCAAACCGCCGCCGCCGATAAAGGCGGCAATGCTGCCGGTGGCAATGGAAATGACCACCAGGTTCCGCAGTCCGGCGATGATCACGCTGGTGGCCAGGGGCAGCTTGATGCGCAGCAGCAGCTGGCGCTTGGTGCTGCCCATGCCGACAGCGGCATCAATCAGGTCTGAACTGATATTGGTGATGCCGGTATAAGTATTGCGCACCATGGGCATCAAGCCATACAGAACGATGGCGATAATGGCGTTCTTTTCGCCGATACCCACCAGGGGAATCAGAAGTCCCAGCAGAGCGATGGCGGGAATGGTATAAAACACATTGCAGACACCGATAATAGGCTCTGCAAAGCGCCGATGTTCGGCGATGAAAATACCCAGAAGCAGGCCGATGCTGCCGGAAATCAAAATGGAGAGCAGGGAGATGCGCAGCTGTTCTCCCAACAGCTCCATGAACCAGGGCCAGCGTTCGCTATAAATTTGCAGGACATTAGAAAAGAACTCCATAGTCTCTTCTCCTTTGGTTACTTAAGGATGAAGGCGCGTAATTGCACCGGCGGGGCAGTTTTCAGCGCACAGGCCGCACTGCAGGCAGTGTTTCCAGGTGATCTGATAGGGAGCGCCGGGCACGATGCATTTTTGCGGGCAGACCTCTGCACAGCGATTGCAGCCGATGCAGCTTTCTTCGATGCGGAATCCCACGTCTTCCAGCACGGCGCCGCCATAGGCAAACCGCTCGCGGGAAATGGGGTAATGCAGCAAATCAAACCATTCTCCGGTCCCTTCGTAAATCAGAAAAGCGTCCAGAGCATAGCGGCTTTCACCGGGATAAACCTCGTTCATACCGGGATTTTGTTCGAAAACAGCGTCCACCCATTTTTTGTGCTCTTCCAGCCGGCGGATTTTGCCGGTGAATTTCAGGCTCTGGCAGTCGGGGCACATGGCGCTCAGGGCGATTTCGCCTGTGTCCATCAGCTGCTTCCAAAAGGGTTTTCCGCGGCTTGTTACAATGACCATGCCCTCATCGTTGGCGATCATAATATTGATGATGCGGCTTTGGGGATGGCCGGCTGAGTCCACGGTAGATGCCGAAGCAATTTTTACGCTGCGAAATAAGTCTATGTAAGTTTTAGCAGTTTGGTTCATGTCGAAAACTCCCTTTCCTGTAACGTTGCCTTTATTTTAGGCGGGAAGGAAGCGTTTGACAAGTAAGCACATATTTGTGCCATAGTTTCCTTTACATACTATAGCGGATTCGACGGCGTTTGACAACTTTTTTTTCAAAAGAAAGGGCAAAGGAAATGCAGCCTGTGCAGCCGGCAGTGCGAGCGGCGCCGTATGGCAAATTCCAAGGAAAAGAAGCAATACGGCAATCAGCCGTCAAAAGGAAAAACGGCGGCACATCACTGACCAAAAGTGTGTGTGCCGCCGGAAAAATATTATGATCAAAAAGGCGAGGGGCCGGACAATGCGGGGATGAATTCCACCCTTCTGAGCTTGCCCAGAAATTTCACCTGTTTTTCCGCATCTTTTTTTGCAATGACCAGAGGTTTTGCATAAGGGACGGCGGCCATCACAATCAAATGTGCAGCATCAAAACAAACTGCCCGGATACAAGGCACAGCTCGGTTGATTTGCAAAAGTGCGATGCAATCTTCTTCAATATGCGATGCTGACTCAAACAGCAATTTATCATTCTGCTCAATGCGCAGCCCCTGCAGCGACATATCCTCGGCAATATAATAAAAAAAGTGTTTCTCCCGGTCTTCCGGCCGCAGCAGGATGTGCTCATACCATGCGATGTGTTCCGGCGAGGATGTTTCCATATTCGGATACAGTTTTTGATAAACAGGGACAGAGTGTTCATTTTCCGCTTTTATAGCTGTTGAATTAGTTGTTGAATCGCTGCTGTTTCGGCTGACCAATTCATCAATGCTGACATTGAAATAGTCTGCCAGCTTTTTCAGTGTGTCGATGTTGGGTTCCCGCTCGTTGGTCTCATATTTGGAGAGGGTTTGATAAGAAATATTGAGATCTTTGGCAAGTTCCTTTCTTGTCAGATCCAGTTCGCCGCGCAGAACCTTGACTTTGTTTCCTAACATAGTTCACCTTTCGTTTCCAGATGCCGGTTTAAATGGCAGTTTTGTTTTTGTAAAATTATTTTATCATATTGCTTGACATTAGACAATACGTATAATATACTGAAATTACAGTTAATTTTGTGTGCACAAAATATACGATTTGGAAATTTAAAAATGGAAACAGTAAGGAGGTACTCATGAATTCTTCTCTGCAGACGCGTATTTTAAACAAGCAGGTGGGCTATGCCAAAAGGGGCATGGCTTCTGCTGTCGGCGCCGGTGCGCTTTGGGGTCTTAACGGCGTGCTTTTGGGTTTTGTTTTTAATTTTAATCCATTTTTGACGGCGGTCAGCATTTTGGTCGCCAGCATTGTGCAGGCTGGCCTGCACGACGGTTTTGCCGCGATTTGGGTGATTCTTTACAATCTGAAAAACGGAAAAATCAAAGAATATCTTCGCACATTGTCCACGCGGCCGGGCAAAATTATCTGCATCGGCGGCATCTGCGGCGGGCCGCTCGCTATGACCGGCTATGTTTTGGGGATCAATTTGGCCGGAGCAGCTTATGCCATGCCGATTTCCGCCCTTTGTCCCTGCGTCGGTGCCTTCCTGGCTGCTATCTTTTTGAAAGAGCGCATCCAGCCGCGGGTATGGGTCGGCATCATTCTGGCTGTGGCTGGAGCAATCATCGTCAGCTATGTGCCGCCGGAAGGGGCGGATCCTGCCAATTTCTATCTGGGCATCGCTCTGGCAACTTTGGCCACCCTGGGCTGGGGCATTGAGGGGGCGCTGGGGTCCTATGGCCTGGATCTCGTGGATCCCAACCTGGCAACGGGCATCAAATATCTGAGTTCCTTCGTGGTGTATCTTGTGGTTGTCATTCCGGCATGCGGCGGCCTGCCGTTTTTGTTCCAGGCGGTCGTGTCCATGAACGCCATGGCGCTGCTGGCCGTAGCGGCAATCACCGGTGCCGGCTGTTACATTTTCTGGTATAAAGCGCTGAATATGACCGGTGTCAGCCGGACCATGGCGCTGAATGATACCTATGTGCTCTGGGGCCTGGTATTTACAGCGCTGTTCAGCGCAGTCGGCCTTATGGAATTTTCCTTCACGCCGAATCTGATCATCGGTGCGATAGTTGTTGTTGTGGGTGTTATCCTGGTTGTGGCCAAGCCCAGTGATCTGGTTAAGGTCAGAAATAACTGAAAGGGGAGAATGCTTGTGAAACTGCCGTTCAAGTTTTATGTGCTCCGCTGTATTGCTGAACAGACGGCGCCGTGCTCCTATGAAGACCTGCTTCCCCTGGCGCAGAAAGCCTATCCCGGAGAGCGCCAGGTTTCTGGAAAAACACTGCTGACGCACATGGAGGCGTTTTGTGCCGTGGGCGCCACGGAAGTGGCGGATGCCTTTGAAGAAAATGGCGACATTGTGATGAAATACCGCATTACCGATTATGGAAAATCGCTGCTTAAATACATCAAAAATAAAGGAGAAGAGACAACATGAAAGAGCGCTTTTATGAAGAGATTTATGACTATCTGAAAGATATTGTCATCATTGACACCCATGAGCATATCCCGGTGGCAGAAAAGTATCGGGATCAGCAGACGGATTTGCTCAAAGAATACATGACCTATTACTTCTGCAGCGACCTGGTGTCTGCGGGCTATCGGAACATGGATTACCTGACCGATATCTCCAAGCCTCTGATGGAGCGCTGGCTTGATGTGGAACCCTACTGGGAGCTTGCGCGCTACACGGGCTACGGCCGGAGCCTGGATTATTCCGCAAAACTATTATACGACATTGACCGCATCGACCGCAATACCATTGAAGAGGCAAATGACAAATTTTTGAAGGCATTGCACAGCGGAAATCACTATAAAAAAGTGCTTACCGACGTGTCCAAAATCGCAGTGAATGTCCGAGAAGTCATTATGTCCGATCTTTACGATGATATCGACACCCGGTATGTCAACTGTGCGCTGCGGCTGGATAATTTCATGTATCCCAAGGGCGGCAATGATCTCATTGCCGTGGAAAATGCCACGGGGATCCGCATCACCTGCCTGAGCGATTGGTTGGAGGCATGCGAATGCATTTTGGAAAAGGCTTTTGCAACGGATTATATCGTGGCGCTCAAAACGGAAGCCGCCTATGAACGGCCGCTGTTTTTTGATACGGTGACCTTCAGCGAGGCCGAGGCCGATTTCAATACGATTTTCCATGTGGGCGGCCAGTATTGCCGCGCGGATGAAGTGTATCGTGTGGGAAAGAAATTCCAGGATTACATGATGCATTTCCTCTGCCGCTGGGCCAATAAGCGCCACATTCCCTTCCAGATCCATACGGGCCTGCAGGAGGGGAACGCCAATATCATTTCCTACAGCGACCCTACGCTGCTGACTAATCTGTTTATGCAGTATAAGGATGTCAACTTTGATATTTTCCACATTGGCTATCCTTATCAGCACACGCTGTCTGCGCTGGCAAAAGTTTTCCCGAATGTCTATATCGACATGTGCTGGGCGCATATCATCTCGCCCACGGCCTGTGTCAATTCGCTGGTGGAATGGGCGGATTCCGTACCGCTGAACAAGATCAGCGCTTTCGGCGGAGATTACTGCTTCATCGACGGCGTGAGCGGCCATCAGCATATGGCGCGCATGAATGTCAGCCGCGCGCTGGCCATCAAGGTGGAGGAAGGCCTGTTTGACGTGGAAGAAGCAAAACGCATTGGCAAGATGATGTTTTACGATACCCCCAAAAAGCTGTTCCAGCTGAAGCACGCCTAATCAATTTTTCCGGCTGGTGCCTGCCCTGCCGGCTGCAATATAGCGTAAAAAAACTGTTTTATACATTCCCGAAAAAGGACGCCGCTGCGCATCATCCGCAGCGGCGTCCTTTTGCATGTTGTTTTGGTGAGATTTCTCAGGCGGCGATAAATGCAAGAATATCCTCTGCGCACTGCTGGGGGATTTCCCACTGAATATTGTGCCCGATGCCGTCATAGGTGATATATTCCGCGTGCGAGAAGGCCTCTTTCAGTTCGGCCTGTTCCTCGGCGTTGGTAAAACTGTCGGCACTGCCGTAGAGGATCAGCACGGGGATGGAGGTGTCCATATAGGGATACAGGATGGTCAGATCGGTCACGGCGCTGCCGGCGCCGATGCAAACCCAGGCGTTGGCGTCCAGACGCTGGGATTCTTCCTTTTCATAATTGAGGAATTCTTCGTCCACTGGGTTGGGGTTGACATACCAGCTGTCCATAAATTCATCACTGGGGTGTTCATCCTCGCCCAGGGTGACGGCCATTTCATAGGTGCCCACACCTCTGGCCCGCACCGGGGAAGAGGAAACCAGCACCACATGGTCACATTTTTCCGGAAAGTTCAGCAAAAAAGCTTGGGCTGTGGCGGAGCCCATGGAATGGCCCACAATATCGGCCTTTTCAATGCCTTTGGCGTCCATGAAGGCGGAGATGTCCGCGGCATAATCACCCACGGTATACATGCCGGTTTCCGGCTTGTCGGTATAGCCGTGGCCGCGCAGGTCAGGCATATAGACGTGATAGCCCGCCTCGGCAAAATAGGGGGCTGCCATGGACCAGCTGCGGCTGTTGTCTGTGGAACCGTGGATCAGGAGCACGGGATCGCCCTCGGGATCGCCCATTTCCACATAGGCCATGGTAATGCCGGTGGACAGTTCGATATACTGTCGGTGGTCGTTCCAGTTCTCTTGGGAAATTTCTGTTTGAAGCTCATAGGGAGCGGCGTCATTTTCCCCGCTGCTGGAGGAGGCACCGACGTTGTTGTTGCCGCAGGCGGCCAGGGACAGAGCCATAACCAGCGCAGCGAGCAGTGCAGCAGTGCGTTTATACGTTGTTTTCAATGTGTACAACCCTCTTTCCTCATATTGTTTTTTGTCAATTACAGGAGATCTCCGGGATGCATCCACTATAAGGCCTCGAGTATGGGTGAGAGTCAAGCACCGATGGGAGAATTCTGCAGTTTGACGGGAAAGAGACTGGAAAATTGGGCAAAACAGAAAGATTGCCGGCCGCCAGAGAAACAAGCGCTTCAAAAAGAGCGCTGAGGCAGGCCGGCGAGGGGTGTGGATTCTTTGGTGGGAAGGATGATTTCCAGAAGAAATTCCGCTTCATTTTTGGTGCTCCAGTAGTCGATGACCGAGCGCTCATAGCTGTCACCCCGCAGGGGGATCGCGTGGGCAGCGGCATATTCCGCCAACAGCTGGTAGGTGTCGGCACACTGCTCGAAAGCGCCCTTGTGGTAGCATACCAGGGCGCCGTGGCCGCCGATGGTTTCCCGCGGCACATCCGATGTTTCCAGCGGATGGGGATGGATGTAGATGCGTGCATCGGCCAGGCGATGCTGCCGCTGCTGTGGGAAATATAGATACAATGCGCCGATGCCCATGTTGTCGCATTGGTTGGATTGCTTTTCCATTTCGATGTTGGTGATCAGCGATTTATAAGAGGTTTTGCCGCCGATATGGTGGTTTCTGGACACGCGCATCGCTGTGGGGCGATACCAAACATGCCGCACCACGCCGGCGACGGCAGCGCGCTGCTCTGCGATCAGGCCGCGCCAGGCGGCGATGCTGTCGCACTGCATTTGCAGCGATGTGATTTTGCGCTGCAGCGTTTCAATGTGACGGTCAAACAGAGTGGCCAGGCGGTCCAGGTCCATGCGCCGCAGCAGCGGTTCCATTTCCCGTAGCTTAAAGCCGCATTTTTGATAATAATTCAGCACGGAGATCTGCAGTAAGGTCTCCTCATCGTAATAGCGGTATCCTGTCTCCATATCGACAAAGCTGGGCGTCAGCACGCCCCGCTCGTCGAGGTAGCGCAGCTTGGAAATGGAAATGTTGCACAGGCGGCTGATTTCGCCGATGGTGTAGCGTCCTTTTTTCATGGCGGTCCTCCTTCCCTCTGATTTTATGGGGAGAAAGCAATGAAAGCTTGCCGCCGGCAGTGATACCGGCGGCAAGCGGAAACGATTCATGTTTTTGCGCGGCGCTGTGCAGGAGCCGTGTCTCAGGCGGCAATGAATTCCAGCACATCGGTGGAAAATTCTTCTGGAATTTCCCACTGGATGTTGTGGCCAACACCGTCATACTCGATGTATTCTGTGTGCGGAAGCGCCTGGCAAAGCTGCTGCTGTGCTTCTGCGCCGAAGAAGGTATCCAAGGTGCCGTGCAGAATCAAAACGGGGATGGAGTTGTCAAAATAGGGATACAGGGGCGCCAGGTTCACAGCACCGGAGCCCGCGGTAATGCAGCGCCATGCGGTGGCGTCCAGCTGCTGGGACTCTGCCATTTCCCGAGAGAGGAAGTCCTCGTCCACCGGGTTGGGATTGGTATACCAGCCGGCCATGAAGGCGTCGTCAGGGTGATCGTCCGGTCCCAGATTCACAGCCATATCATACATACTCACATCGCCGTCTGCCCCATCAGCTGCGCAATAGTTGCTCGATACCAGCACCACATGTTCGCAGCGCTCCGGATAGGCAAACATGAAAGCCTGCATAGTCATGGAACCCAGGGAGTGCCCCACCAGATCGGCGGATTCAATGCCTTTGGCATCCATGAAAGCGGCCAGGTCGCTGGCGTAGTCATTGATGGTATACATACCGGTGTCCGGCTTGTCGCTGTACCCATGGCCCCGCAGGTCGGGCATATAGACATGATAGCCCGCCTCAGTGAAATAAGAGGCCACCAGGGACCAACTACGGCTGTTGTCGGTCATGCCGTGCTGCAAAATCAGGTCCGGCCCATCGGGATCGCCCATCTCCACATAGGACATGGTGATACCAGTATCCAATTC
Source organism: Candidatus Pseudoscillospira faecavium (assembly GCA_904420565.1). Classification (GTDB taxonomy): domain Bacteria; phylum Bacillota; class Clostridia; order Oscillospirales; family Oscillospiraceae; genus Pseudoscillospira; species Pseudoscillospira faecavium. The sequence goes on along the minus strand of CAJFVV010000005.1, from coordinate 59,270 downwards.
AATGTACTGGCGGTTGGCATCCCAGTCTTCCTGGGAAATTTCCATTTGCAGTTCGTAGGTGGTGCTGCTGTTGTTCTCAGCGCTGGAAGGCGTATCGTTCGTATTGTTTCCGCAGGCCGCCAGGGACAGGGCCATCAGCAAAGCAAGGAGCAGTGCGGCGGGACGCTTACCGTTTGATTTCATCTTTTGAACCCTCTTTCTCAATCGTTTTGGTGGATCAGAAAGCACGTGATTTCTTTTCTTGGGAAAGAGTATAAGGGCTCAAGTAGGGTTGAAGGTCAAGTGTTTTTCAAAAAATTGACATTTTGTAAAAGAATAAGCCGAAAAATTGTTCAAAACTGCCAGTATTGGTTCAAAATTGGCGGACAGGCAGGCCATCCGTTTTGCTTTCTGTGAGGGGGCAGATGATTTCCAGCAGAAATTCTTCTTCCTGCCGGGTGCTCCACCAGTCTATGACGGAGCGCTCAAAACTGTCGCCGCGCAGAGAAAGGGCGTGCGTGCTGGCATAGGCTTTGATTTTTTCATAAGCTTCCTCCGCCTGCGCAAAAGGCCCCCTGTGATAGCAGGTCAGGGCGCAGAATCCGCCTACAATTTCCTCGTCCAATACAGACCGTGACAAAGGATGCGGCTGGATGTAGAGCTTGATTCCACGGAATTTTTGCCGTTTCCCCTTTGGAAAATAGAGATAAGTGGGTCCAACAGTGGCGGAGCGTGTTGTGGCATAGTTGATCATCTCCAGATTGGCCAAAAGCATTTTATAAGAGCTGTCCTCCCAGGTTTGCGGTGTGGAAACATACAGAGAGGCTGTTTCAAACCAGGCATGCCGCACGGCAGCTGTGTTTTCCTGAAAGGCTGCCAGCGCTTCCTGCACCAGTTCCTGCCAGGCGAGCAAACTGTCGCGCTGCATTTGCAGACGCCGCATTTCCTCTTCCAGTGCGGTGATTTGCCGGGTGAACATCGGCGGGAGCTTTTTCAGTGTCATGCGCTGCAGAAGCGCTTCAACATCCTTGAGCCTGAAACCGCAATGCTGATAGTATTTCAGCACGGAAATCTGCAGCAGGGTATCCTCATCGTAATAGCGGTAGCCATTTTCTGCATCGACAAAGCAGGGGGTAATTACGCCCCGCTCATCCAGATAGCGCAGTTTCGATGCGGAAATGGCGCACAGGCGGCTGATTTCGCCGATGGTATAGCGGCCGTTTTTCATAGAAAAGTTCCCCTCTGGCTTCCAAGATATCTTTATTGTAGCCAAAAAGCGAAGCGGGAAACAGAGATAAAAACGACAAAAAAGCGGCGTCGATTTTAGAAGAAAAATCAACGCCGCTGCGGTTTTATGAAATTTGCGGTTCCGAGGGATCAATTGTCAATGCCACGGTTTTGGTGCTTCCGTCCCAGTCAACCGCCAGCGGGAGCACGGCTGCGGCGTCGCGCAGCAGAACATAGCGTGTACCCTGGCAGACAAAGGACGGCACCAGGTCAATGGCACCCTCGCAGCCCAGCACGATTTCTGTGAGAAGTACACGCTCAGAATGGGCCATGGGTACCGGCGGGGAGGATGTTTCTCCCGGGGACAGCGCAGACTCTTCTGCGCCTTCCACGAGGGTCAGCGCCGGGAATTGCTCCTGGAGCACGGCCAGCGGGACTGCACAGGAACCGTTTACCTGCAGCGCCGGCCAGTCAACTGCTTTCCCGTTCAAAGTAATGGCCGAGGGGAAAGTTTCCGGCAGCGGCACATTTTCCAACAGGGCATATAGAGCGGCGGCCAGGTCTGCGCGGATGGTGTAACTACCGCAGATGTAAGCCAGATCACCGTCGGAAAAAGAAAATGTGCGGTCCTCCAGTCCCGCATAGGAAAGCGCGGCGGAAAGGATTGCCTGGGCTGCCGTGCCGGAGATATAGGCGTCCGGCTGGAATGTATTGTCGCCGGTGCCCTGAATGATGCCGGCGCATCGGGCGGTCATCACAGCATCGTAGCAGGCGCTTTCCGCAGGAACGTCCGAAAAAGGCTGGGTTTCTGCGCTCCAGCCGGACAAACCGTACAGATTCATCACTGCAGTGAGGAAATCTCCCCGGGTCATGCCGTGGTTCGGGGAAAAGGTGTGCGTGCTGGTGCCGGCCATGACTCCTTCGTCGCTGAGGGTGCGGAATATTTCTGACTGGCCGGCGTGCCGGCCCAGGTCCACAAAACCGCTGAGAACGAGTGGTGTTCTGTCGGCATAATCCGGGGTGCCGTAGCCGTGAATCTGGACGGCATTCAGGGGATAGTGATTGACCGTAACATAGTCCGGCGGTTCCTGGTCATCTTCCCGCAGGCTGCTGAGCAGCAAGGGGGAGCAGTCCAGCCGGTTGGGCAGCGCATTGCCCTCGATGGTATAGACATATCCGTTTTCCGTATAAAGCACCAGCCCCACATGGGTGGCTCGGGCTCCGTCCGGTGACAGTGTGGGATCGTAGAAAAAAATCACATCGCCCTGCTGGGGAATATACGTGCCGCCGCGGGAAGCGCTGACGGCATAGCGCCCCATCTTTTTAAACAAATTGATATGGGCTGTGCAGGAAGAAGAGTAAGGAAAAATCTCCCGGGAAACGCCCGCTTCGCTGGCGCACCAAGAGACGAACATATCGCACCAATATCCCTTGGAAATGCCGTACCACTGGCCGTATTTGGTGTATTCATCGGCGCCTTCCGTATACCCTGCCTGGGACAGGGCGACAGAAACCACCTGCCCGGCCTGACCCTGGGCAGCGCCGGCCGGGGTGCAGAGCAGAGATAAAAGCAATGCGGCGGAGAAAAATGCGCACACAATGCGCGAAAGACGTCCATGCATCTCCAAATCCCCCTTCTTTATGTTTGCCGTGCGGGCTTGGTCCGCACCTGCGTGTACATTGAACAGGCATTCCCCCCACGCGCCTCTTGGATAGGTGCGGACAGACCGTCTCTGCACCTGCCAGCAAGTCTCCCTTCTTTACCAGGCCTGCGCGGTTGTCCTCCGGCTTTTGCTCCAGAAGAGATACCAGCTGTCCAGTTCACAGAGGTACGGGAGAAGAGATAGGAGCGCTGCAATCCGGGGCCGCAGAAAAGAACGGTACGATTACTTGCAAGGTCAGCTGTTATTACCGTTTATTATAAAAGCAAACCGCAGAAAGGACAAGAGCGGACCGATAAATTTCCGCGTTTATTTGCGTTGCTGTTTTCCTTGGCGGCGTTGAGCGATGCGGTTTTCCACGCCGAAATCTGCGCGGCGGCAAAACACGAAGGTGCTCCCGGACGCGGAGTCGACAGGAGAGGGGTGTTTTGGAAAGGCTTTCTGCAGCAGAATAAAAACCCCGGATTTGCCATTCAAAACGGCAAATCCGGGGTTGTAGATTCAGGCGGGCTTCATTTCGCCTTTTTCGCAGCGGTTGCCCCAGGCGTCCAGCAGCTGGCTGCCGCGGTATACACAAATGATCTCGCACTGGTTGGCGCACTTGCGGCAGTTGACCTCCCGGGTCTTGTAGCTGTCGCCGGATACGCTGAAATCAAAGGGCTTTTCTGCTGCACCTGCGGCACGGGCCAGGATGGCCACGCCGAAAGCGCCCATCAGGTGGCCGGTTTCGTCGACGAGAATCCGCTCGCCGGTGGCTTCTTCAAAAAAGCGGACTACGCCGACATTTTTGCTCACGCCGCCCTGAAAGACGATGGGGCTTTGAATACGCTTGCCCTTGCCCACGTTGTTCAGATAGTTGGTGACCACAGCCTTGCACAGCCCGGCGATGATATCCTCGCGGCTGTAGCCCATCTGGGCCTTATGCACCAGGTCCGATTCGGCGAATACGGTGCAGCGCGCGGCGATCGGTGTGGGGGACTGGCTCTTGAGGGCGATGCGGCCGAATTCCTCCACTTCGACGCCCAGCCGATGGGACTGGCTGGAGAGGAATGAGCCGGTGCCTGCGGCGCAGAGGGTATTCATCGCATAGTCTACGACAACGCCGTTTTCCAGCAGAATAATTTTGCTGTCCTGGCCGCCGATTTCAAAAATGGTGCGCACGTCCGGATGGAGTGTGGTAGTACCTACGGCATGGGCGGTGATTTCATTTTTGACTACCGATGCGCCGACAATGGCGCCGATCAGGCGGCGGGCACTGCCGGTGGTGCCCACGGAAACCACCTGATAGTGCTTTTTGTCGAATTGCGCTTCCAGAAGTTCCAGCAGGCGCTTGACAGCATCAATGGGATTGCCCTCGGTCCAGATATATTCGCTGGCAAGGAATTGGTTGTCTTCATCAATAATAACACCCTTGGTGGAAATAGAGCCGATATCAATACCAAGATATGCATTTTTCATACAGCACGCTTCCTTTTCATGTCAATCATATCATAAAAAGCTTCCAGGCGGGTCTGAATGCCCGCGTCACCGGTTTGAGAATCATAGCTGAGATAAAGAATGGGGATTTTGCGGTCGGCGCTGATGTTCTGAAGCACGGCCATGGCATCCACCTCCGGCGTGCAGCCGAAGGATTTCACATGCACAATGCCGTCAAAGCCCGCATCGGCGTAGCGCAGCGCTGCCGCTACTGTAGCAGAAGTGGTGGGGCCCATGGAATAGCGCACATAAGGGGCAATGGTGGCAAGATCCGCTTGCTCATTGTACTCCAGGTTGCGGTGGGTAAAGGTCATCCACCGGTGAATCTCCACGCCCTGCCCCATATAGGCGAGAATTCGCTCCACATTGTGGTTGCCGAAATCGTCCATTACCGTGTAGTATTCTCCGACGATGCCAACCCGCAGCGGATGCTCCGGTTTGTGCAGCGGCACGGCGTCCAGCGCATTCTGAACCTTCTGGAAGGCGGCGTCGATTTCTCTGCGGCTGTGTGCGGCGCCCAGTTCCTGCAGGTATGCTTCAAAAATGGCTTTCATACTGCCGGGCTGGTTTTCAAAACCGCGGTCGATGCGGACCCGATCCTCAACGGTGTCGATGCAGCGCACCAGATGCACTGCATCTTTGAGGGTTTTCACAGCTTTTGGAATGTTGACCTGGGGATTCAGTTTGCGCACGGCAGCATAGTAGCCGCGCAGCTTGTGTTTGCCCATGTCCGCTAAATTGACAAAATCCATCTGGTAACCCAGGTCATGGAGAATCTGTCTCTGCAGCTCTCCGTAGTATCCCAGCCGGCAGACGCCGCCGGTTTCCACAATGGCGTCCACGCCGCCGCCCTGGAGCATTTCCAGCATGGAGCCCAGGGTATATTTGAACGGCGCACAGACAAAATCCGGGCTGTATTTGCTGCCCAGTTCCAGGGTTTTGCGGGTCATGGGAGGCGCCATCACATACTCGCAGTCCAGACCGTTTTCCACCAAGTATTTCAGGGCAATATTGTAGTTGTCCATGCGGGGAAAACCCACTTTTCTTTTGCTCATGGTGTTTCACCTTCTTCAAAGACAGGCGGCCTTGCGAAAATTCAGAATGTCGACAAAGCTTTCAAGGCGCGTTTCCAGTCCGGCGCTGCCGGACTGGTTGTCCAAAATAATGGTTAATACTGGAACATCCTTGACAATGCGCACCAGCATATCGTTGGTCATGGAATCGGGCCCGCAGGGGAATGCGCTGAGCAGAATGATACCATCCACCTGCCTGCGGCACAGCTGTACGGCGCCGAAAATTTCCCGGTTGACTTCCCAGGGGACGGTGGGGCTGAGCTCGTTGCCGGCTTTCAGGCAGGCCGCCCGGTCCAGCCGGTCGGAGTATACAATTTTGGCGCCCAGACCATGCAGAATCTGTTGGGCCGGCACGCCGACAAAGGGGTCGTGCAGCACATAGCCGTGGCCGGCCAGCAGGATTTTGGTGCCGTCTCCGGAGAGGGTGCGCTGCTGGGCCTGTGCCCGTGCTGCCTGGCGGGCCTGGTCTGCCGCCTTGGCCCGGCGGAAGGCCCGAACAGTCTCTCTGCGGGATTTGCCGAGAATTCTGCCCAGCTCCAAAAAGGCGGCCTCTTCGGTGCGGGTGCCGAGGCTGTGATTGACATCGATATAGTCAATCTGGCAGCCGAGAATCCGGCTGGCATCCTCGCGGAAAGTGTTGCGCACCAGATCATGGAGCGCTTCAAAGCGGGGACAGCAGATTTTTTTGATGCCTGTGTTTATCCAGCCGAAATTGGCGATGCGCGGCACGAAGATCCAGTCGCAGCGCTTGAGCAGCCATTGCACATGGCCAAGATAAATTTTCAGGGAAAGGCAGCCTTCGTCGATGGAGAGCTTGCTGCCCTCGGTCAGAAATTCTTTGTTGGTATCCGGGCTGAGGAGCACCTCGCAATCCAGCGCGCGGAAAAACTCACACCAGAGGGTGCCGTAGCGGTAGTAATACAGCGCTTTTGGAATCCCGATTTTCAAAAAGGACCGCTCCTTTCTCCTTGGCTAATAGTTCACAGATTTATCTATTATAAAAAGAACAGCCTCGAATTACAATGGACACTTTCTCAAATTTGTCAAAAAATATGGATTATTTTCGTTAAAAACGGCGAATGTCAGAACGGTCCAAGAGTGCTGCCGATTGCACGGGTCCGAGCAGAACAGGTGTGCAGAGCATTGCAGAGGATTTGTGTAATGGAGAGACATGCAAAATAATGGCTGGGGCGCATGATGACAGAACCATTTTGGGCGGGAGAAAATGCAGTTTTTGCCGTGTTTTGTGTCAAAAATTTTGTTGTAGTGTCGTATATTTTGTGATAAAATAACAAAAAAGCTTCTTTTGTCGATTTCGGGAGATTTTTCCCGGCTCTTTGAATTCCAAAGAGTTCCCTTTTGGGACCCTTTTGAGCGGGTTTGCCGTGGAAAAGAGGAACTTTGCAGTGCGAACATGAGCTGACAGTTGCTTTATCAGGCGGATGCGCGCAAAAGAGAATTATCTTGAAAGCTAAATCAACAGGAGGAATGAACGTGACCGGGATGAAAGGCGCAGACTATGAGTTGCGGGAGGTTCGGTGGGAATTGACCGATGCGCTGGACGAGATGTATTATGCTGTGCTGCGGCTTGATTTGGCGAGCGGCATGGTGGCGGTTTTGCAGAGCAAAGATCATCCGGAGTGGGAACAGACTCAAATGCCATGGCAGGAATATCTCGATCATTACAGCAAGATGCTGACAAAACAGGGGCGTGCCAAAATGGAGCAGCGCCTGACATGTCAGGCGCTGCTGGCTGAGGCCAGCAGCGGAGAAAGGGACTTTGCCTTCGATGTTTCTTATGAAAAAAACCGTGTTACCAACTGGCTGAATATTTCTGTATGCCTGCGGGTTGGAGAGGAAAGCGGATACGCTTATCTGTTTGTACGCAGATCCAATGAGGAGCATTTGTTCAGAAGTATCATCGACCTGTATGTATATGACAGTTTCGATTATTTCCTTTATTTGGATGCGCGCAGCAACAGTTATGTAATGTTCTCGGGAAAACGGACGGGTTCGCCGCTGCCCCCGGCTGTGTGCAAGGATTATCATGCAGCCATTGAGGATTATGCAAAAGCATTTGTGGTGCCGGATGACCGGGAAAAAGTGTTGCGGAAAATGCAGCTGAATCATGTGAAAGAGCAGCTGGAGCACGGCAAAGTGTATTCTTTTACCATGGGGGTTCAGGATCCTGCCCGGGGCTATGCCAGAAAACAGCTGTCCTATCGGTATTATGACCGCCGCGCACAGCGGATTCTTCTCTCCTGCACCGATGTGACTGAGGTGTATTTTGAAGAGCGTGCCAGGCAGAAGGAACTGCAGGCCGCCCAGCGGCAGGCAAAAACAGATTCGTTGACAGGTCTGCTGAATTATGGCGGGATCAACGACAGGCTTGAGGAAATTCTGACGCAGGAAAAAGAGCGCGCAGCGCTGTTGTTTATCGATTTGGACGATTTTAAAAAAGTCAACGATTCCATGGGACATCAGGCAGGAGACCGGATGCTGTGGAAAGTTGCACAGGTGCTGCAGCTGCAAACCGGTGACCAGGATATCCAGGGGCGCGTTGGCGGCGATGAATTTCTGGTGCTTTTGCGTGATGTGAAGGATCATGGGCAGGTGGAAAACTGTGCGCGGCGGATATGCAAGGGAATCAGCGATCTCTTTCTGCATGAGGACAGCACATGTTCCATTTCATGCAGCATTGGTGTGGCTGTGAGCCCGCAGGATGGGACAGACTACCCCACCCTTGTGCGCTGTGCCGACCGGCGGCTGTATTTGGCAAAAGCCCGGGGCAAAAACTGCTTTTTTATGTCGGATTAATGACTGACATTATAGTGATGACAATGATTCCGGTCTTGCGAGCAGGCGCTGCTCTGCTGCGGGCTGGGGCATTGGCAATTTGTGCGGATGACAGGTGGATGCATATGAATGAGGTACTGCGCCAGGAAAAAAAGTTTGCCATTCCAATAGATAAAGGAGCTGTGCTGCGCACGCGGCTGGATTGCATCATGCGGCGCGACCCGCACAACGGTGCTATGGGCTACACCATTCGCTCCCTGTATTTCGATACCCCGGATAATCAGGATTTTACCGATAAAGTGGATGGATTGGAGCTGCGCCGTAAGGTGCGGCTCCGTATTTATGATCCAAGCGCATCCTTTGCCATGCTGGAACTCAAGCAGAAGGAGGGGGCTTATCAGCGCAAGCGCTCCCTGCGCTTGTCCCGGGAGGATGCCGAGGCGCTGATTCGGGGAGAGTATGGGGTGCTGCTGCACTGCCGGGATCCCTTTGCCGCGGAATGCTACGGTTTGATGCACTGCCGCTGTTATCGGCCCAGGGTGGTGGTGGAGTATCTTCGCCAGGCTTATATTGCAAAGGAAAACCATATCCGTATCACCCTGGACAGCCGGATTACAGCTACAGAATCCTGTTATGATTTGTTTGCGCAAAAGCTGCCGCTGTATCCGGTGCTGAGTCCTTTTCGCATGGTGCTGGAAGTCAAATACAATGGCTTTTTACTCAGTTATATCAAAGATTTGCTGAATCAGGTGGAGCGCTCAGAGCTGTCGCTGAGCAAATACTGCATGGGCCGGCAAATTTCTATGGGCAATGAAAAGTGACCCGGGAAACGAAGGAGAGAAGAAAATATGAGAGAATACTTGTTGCAGATACTGGACAGCGGCGCCGGAGATCTGTCCGTGGAAACCATCGTGCTGCGCCTGGCCGTAGCGGCGGTGGTGGCATGCTTTGTGTTTTTGTCCTATCGGATTTCCCACAGCGGGAGCATTTACAGCAAAAAATTCAATGTCTCGCTGGTGGCGCTGACCTTGATTACCACCACGGTTATGGTTGTCATTGGCCACAATATTGCGCTGTCTCTTGGTATGGTGGGCGCCCTGTCCATTGTGCGTTTCCGCACGGCCATCAAGGATTCCCGGGATACGGTGTATATTTTCTGGGCCATTGTGGTGGGCATCTGCTGCGGCGCGGGCGACTATCTGGTGGCCGCATTGGGCAGCGCCTTTGTGTTTGTCATGCTTCTGATCTTCGGCCGCATCCGCAATGACAACCGGGCGCTGCTGATTCTGCGCACGGCCCGCCCCAATGAAACGAAGGTAGAGGCGCTGATTTTTCAGTATTATGCGCATAAAGCGGTGCTTCGGGCAAAAAACACCACAGAAGAATCGGTGGAATTTATCTATGAGCTCAATGGAAAATATGTGAATCAGCCGGCGCCTGTGGAAGCCGGCGGAAAGAGCATCACTGAGGCGGTATATGAGATTGGCAGCATCGAATATTTTAACATTGTGATGCAGAACGATGAAATCAGCGGCTGAGTTTAATGCGGGGAGTGACAGCATGTGAAGTATAAGGTGGGGGGCATTGCCTTGGCGCTGGCGATGATTCTGTGTGCCTTAATCGCAGGGACGATGGATTGGGACAAGGGGAATAACCGGGTCCATCAGCATCTCACAGCCCGGCAGCCCGATGCGGGATGCGATTGTGACGGCAGCGAACTGTGCACCCACCTGCCCCTGGTGATCATCGACACCGGCGGAGAGGATATCCCGGGCGTTCCGGTGACGGAGCAGTATGAAGGCGATGAGCCGGTTACGCTCACATCCACGGGAGAAAGTATGCTGTCTGTAAAGGTTTCGGTTTTAGACGATGATACGCGCAATCACCATCCTTCGGATACGCCGGACCTGGAGAGTGAAGCGCTGGTTCGCGTGCGGGGCAATTCTTCGCGTTATTTTGATAAAAAAAGTTATTTGATCCGCTTTACGGATACCGATGGGAGCTATGCCGACCACGAGGTAATGGGGATGGAGGCCCATTATGAATGGGCGCTTTACGGCCCTTATCTTGATAAAAGTTTAATCCGCAACTATATGTGGTACAACATTGCCGGGGAAATCATGGATTATGCGCCCAATGTCCGGTTTTGTGAAGTCATCATCAATGGGGAGTATCAGGGCCTTTATTTGATGACGGAAACAATTACCAACGGGGAAGACAGCCGGGTGAATGTATCCGAGCCCATTGAAAATACCACTGCTACGGGGTATGTGCTGCGGATGGATCGGGGCAGCAACACGGCGGTGAAAAACATCAATAACTTTACTTATTACACCTATCGGATTGACCGGCTCCACGGTATTATGATCAATATTGTGTATCCGCGCAGCGGGGATCTCACACAGGAAATGGCCGATGCCATTGAACAGGAGCTGTCCGATTTTGAGAAGACGATTTATTCCTATGATTATGATTCGTATTTGCATGGATATCAAACATGGATTGATGTGGACTCCTTTGTGGATTATTTCATCCTCAATGAATTCACCGCCAATTATGATGCCGGCACGCTTTCTACCTATCTTTACAAGGATATCAGCGAAGCGTATAAGCTGTGTATCTGGGATTTCAATTCTGCCTGCGATAATTATGTGCAGTCGACCACGTCGCCGCAGCATTTTGAAATGCAGGACACTGTCTGGTATTTTATGCTGACAAAGGATGAGGCATTTGTGAAGCGGATTATCAACCGCTATCATATGCTGCGAAAACACTGGCTCAGCGATGAATATATCGAAAATTATATCGATGAAACCATTGCCTATCTTGGAGATGCGGTTGACCGCAATTTCGAGGTGTGGGGATACACCTTTGAGGAATACCAGCCGCTGGAGCCGGAAGAGCGCAATCCCGGCAGCTATGAAGAAGCGGTGCAGCAGCTCAAGGATTTCTGCTTTGAGCGGGGGGCGTGGATGGATGAGAACATTGACATTTTGCAGCAATACAGCCATCTGTCCAAAAATAAGAAGTTCAACCATTGAGTGTCAGGAAAGGAGAGCGGAATGAAAAAATTCATTGCGGCGGCTTGTGTCGTGGTGGTGCTCTTCTTTATGGGCTATTATGCATATTATCACATGGGGATTTATATTGATTTGGACCCTGATGCACCGGTGACCACATTTATGAAAACAGATGAGGATACGATTTATATGGAGCGGGACGGAAACTATGAAGCCTTTGAAATCCGCGGCGTCAACATGGGTGTGGGTATTCCGGGAGAGTGGGCCACAGACTATGCCATCGACAAGGAGACGTATCTGCGCTGGTTCCAGTATATTCAGGATATGGGGGCCAACACAATCCGTGTGTATACAATCCTTCACGACGATTTTTACAACGCCTTTTATGAATATAATACCGCGCGGGAAGCTGCGGGAGAAGAGCCCCTGTGGCTGATTCACGGCGTGTGGGTGAACGACTATGTTCAGAATTCTCACCGGGATGCCTATGACGATGAGTTCCTGCAGACCTTTATAAATGACTGCAAAACCGTGGTGGATATTCTTCACGGAGAAAAGAATTTTTCCCTGGGCCGGGGGCTGGGTTCAGGCAGCTACCGCAAAGATGTGTCCCAATGGGTGATCGGATATATTCTCGGCGTGGAATGGGAGGATGTGACGGTGGCCTATACCAACGAGAAATATCCGGAACGGAACAGCTACACCGGCACCTATATGTATACGACGGAGGATGCCACACCCTTTGAGGCTATGCTGGCACAGGTGGGTGACAGCATCATTGAATACGAAACCACGCGGTATAAGGAGCAGCGGCTGATTGCCTTTTCCAACTGGCCGACGACGGACCCATTCCTCTATCCTGAAGTCATCACAAACTTTTTTCTCAAATGCGCGCAGGTGGATGTGGAGCATATCAAAACGACAGATGCCTTTCTTTCCGGGCAGTTTGCCTCCTATCACGTCTATCCCTATTACCCGGATTATATGAATTATGTCCTCAATCCGGTTGAGATTGTGAGCGAAACCCCTCTTTGGACCGGCGGAGGAAATGATCCGAGCCCTGCAGCAGGCACTGCCGGCGGCACGCCTTATGAAGAGGCTATGACGGGAGATGTGGCTGAAGATTACTACGACCGGGACGGCAGGGAAAACACCTATTATGCATATCTGAAGATGCTGAATAATCACCACACCATTCCGGTGGTTATTTCTGAATACGGCGTATCTACCGGCCGGGGCATGGCCCAGCGGGATATCAATACCGGGCGCAACCAGGGGCATATGACAGAGCAGGAGCAGGGGCAGGCGATCATTGACTGCTATGAGGATATCATGGACGCCGGCAGCGCCGGCAGCTGTGTATTCACCTGGCAGGATGAATGGTTCAAGCGCACCTGGAATACGATGGCCAATGTGGATTTGGACAATACGCCCTATTGGAGCGATTACCAGACCAACGAGCAGTATTTCGGCCTGCTGACCTTCGACCCGGGGGAGAAGGAGAGCGTCTGCTATGTGGACGGCGATCCCTCCGAGTGGAAGGAAGAGGATATCGTGCTGTCGGACAGCAGCGGCAGTCTTTCCATGAAGTACGATGAAAAATTCCTGTATTTCTATGTGGAGGGGGACTTTGACCCGGAATCGGATATCCTGTATATTCCCATTGACACCACGCAGAAAACGGGGAGCACATATTGCGAAAATTACGATATTTCCTTTGAGCGGGCCTGCGATTTTGTCATCTGTATTGACGGCAGAGAAAACAGCCGGGTGGTGGTGCAGGAACGCTATGAAGTACTGCGCGCGATGTTTATGCACGAAACCGACGATATGGATGCTTATCTGAATGTCCCGGATGCGGATACGCCGGTCTTCCAGAATATTGATCTGATGCTCCAGACGGCAACCCCGCTTTTGACCGGCAACTGGGAAGCCAGCGCGGAGACTTATGAAACCGGCGCCCTGCGTTATGGAAATGCCAATCCGGAAGCGGACAGCTTTGACTCCCTTGCCGATTATATGTTCACGGGCAACGGCGTGGAGATCCGCATCCCCTGGCAGCTTTTGAATTTCGGCAACCCTTCGGAAATGATGATTCACGACGACTATTATGAAAATTACGGCGTGGAACTCATTCCGATTGATGAAATGTATGTGGGCTTTGCTGTAAATAAAGACACAGACAGCCGGATTGCAATGGAGTCTTTTGCATTAGAGGGGTGGGGGAAAACGGTGACCTATCACGAACGGCTGAAAGAATCCTACTACATGCTGAAAGATTATTGGGCCGGTCTCTGATGCCGCGATGAGAAGGTGAAGCATTTTATGATGGGCAGCGAAGTCCTTTTATATGGTTATGGCCTGGTGTGCCTGAGCATGCTGGGGTTCAATATCCTGTACAGCCTGCATCTGCGGGTCAGCGACCGCAGATTAAAGCGGCGCATGGGAGATATTGCGCGGCTGGTAGCTGCACAGCTTGCAGCGGTTCAGACAGGACAAAAGGTGGGACACCGCCATTTGAAAGAAATGAGCCGCCGTCTTTCCCGGGTGAACAACCTGCTTGCTTTTGACCATTTTCTGGATGAGCAGGACGATGAAGATCCTGTGTTTCAGTCATATCTGCGCCAGATGCAGCCGGTGTTTCTTTATTTGACCACGGTGTATCGGCGGCGGGAAGATATGCAGGCGGCTTACTTCTGCCATTTTCTGGCTCGTCATCAGCTGCAGCGTCATATGCAGATGCAGCAGATGCAGCCGCTGGTGGCATCATATCTGGAAAAGGGAAGTCTTTACTGTAAAATCAACGCGCTGAAAGCGCTGTGTGCCTTTGGCAGTGCAGAAACCATTGTGCAGGCGCTGCTGCAGCTGGATAAACAGGCGGACGGCACGCTGCATGAAAAAGTACTCACGGAAACGCTGATGGCATTTACCGGGAAGGCTGATATGCTGATCGGACTGCTGTGGGAGCAGTTTGAGAAATTTTCTGTTCCGCTGCAGCGGGCAATTTTGGATTACATACGTTTTAAAAGCGGCGATTACTGTGAGCAGATGCTTGCAATTCTGCAGGATCAGGAACAGGACCGGGAACTGCGCTTTGCGGCAATCCGGTATTTTGGGCGCTATCCCTTCTCTCCGGCCCGGGCGCTGCTGCTGGCGTTTGTGTGCGATCTGGATCCGCTTCACTGGGAATTCACGGCTATCAGTGCCTCTTCTCTGGCCCGCTATGCCGGGCAGGATGTGGTTGAAGCATTGTCTGAGGCGATGCACAGCCCCAACTGGTATGTGCGTTATAATGCTGCTGCCAGTCTGGAAGCGCACGGACTTGCCTATGAGGATTTGGTTGGCACGGCGGTTGGCGAGGACCGCTATGCCCGGGAAATGCTGACCTACCGCCTGGAAAGGCGCCGCTTGGCGGAAAAAGAAAAGGAGGCGATGGCAGGCGCATGAGGGATTTTATTCAGTTTTTTCTGTTGTGTGTGGAATGCCTGTTTATTTTATACATGGCGGGCTATGCCAGCTTCCTGTTTTTGTCCGTCACGGTGGGCTCGTCCGATCTCTATGCCGCAAAACGGCGCAACCTGCTGAAAAACGAGCTGTCCAACGATTATTATGTACCGGTTTCCATCATTGTGCCGGCTCACAACGAGGGCGTGACCATTGAGGCCACCGTGCGGTCTCTGCTGGCGCTGGATTATAAGCTTTATGAGATCATTGTGGTGGATGACGGTTCCACCGATGACACGGCGCAGGTGGTGCGCGAAGCATTTCACATGTGGCGCATCAACCGCCCCATCCAACGCCGGGTTCCATGCCAGCCGGAGGATGCCGTTTATGAAAGCAGGGAGTGGAAAGTGCCGATCACCCTGGTGAGCAAACGCAACGGAGGCAAAGCGGATGCGCTGAATATGGGGATCAATGTGTCCAATTATCCGTATTTTCTGTGTATTGATGCGGATTCCGTGCTCCAGTACGATTCCCTGGAAAAAATTGTGCGGCCGGTGCTGGAGGACCCCAGCGTGGTGGCTGTGGGCGGTGCGGTGCGGCCCTGCAACGGGGCGGAGATTGACAAGGGACGGGTGGTTCGTTACCGGATGCCCAGAAAACTGCTGCCCTGCATGCAGGTGTTGGAATATGACCGCTCTTTCCTGGCCTCCCGCATCTTATTTGACAAATTCAACGGCAATATTATTATCTCCGGCGCGTTCGGGTTGTTCCTGAAAAGCGTTGTCATTGCAGCCGGCGGCTATGATGAGAGCACCATGGGCGAGGATATGGAGCTGGTAGTCAAGCTGCATGTCTTTTGCAGGGAGCACAACCGGCCCTATCGCATCCGCTATGTCACCGACGCCGTCTGCTGGACGCAGGTGCCGGAGCGGCTGAAGGATTTGTGCAAGCAGCGCCGCCGCTGGCACATTGGGCTGTTTCAAAGCATGATGAAATACCGTAATATTCTGGCCAACCCCAAGTATGGCGCGGTGAGTTTTGTTTCCTATCTGTATTTCCTGATTTATGAATTATTTTCCCCTTACATTGAGATTTTTGGCCTGTTTGCCACATTGCTGGCATTCGCAGTGGATTTGATCAATGTTCCGTTTATGATCTTCTTTTTTGGAATCTATGTGGCATACACGGCAATTCTTTCCCTGACAGCCTTTTTTGCCCGGGTGCATACGATTGATTTGAACCTGACGGTGGCAGATGTGCTCAAAGCGGTGGGACTTTGTGTGGTGGAGGTGTCCTGCCTGCGTTTTGTGATGGCCTGGGTACGGATGACTGCATTGATCGGATACCACAAAAAGAAGAATGTCTGGGGCAGAATTGAGCGGCAGAAAATTGAGTTTAAATGAGTCGGAGGGATGGCACGTGCGGTTGGAAGAATTAAAAAAAGGACTTTGGGGATACAAGAAAGAGGGCGTCTTTCAATATATCACTGCCCAGGAAGAGGCATTTTCCCAGCGGCTGATGGAAAAGGACGCCCAGGCGGAGCGCGAGGCGGCTTCGGCGCAAAAGCGCATTGCAGAGTTGGAGCAGGAGGTAAGCACACTGCGCCGGGAACTGGAAACTCTGCGCGGACGACAGGATATGATCTCGTCTGCTCTTTTGGATGCGCGTTCCTGCGCCGAAGCCATGAAGGCGGAAAGTCAGGCACAGGAGGCCGCTGCGCGCCAAACCGTCCAACAGAAGATGCAGGAAGATCTGGCGTGCCTGGAGGGCTGCCGCAAACAGATCGAAGAGCTGCGCCGGTCCATCCGAGCGGCTTTACAGGAGATGGAGAAAAAGACGGAGGAGCTGGCACAGCAGGCAAAAACGCTTTCTGAAGATACGTCCGAGGCGAATTTATCGCTGTTTCGATGAGAACAGCGGATGAAATGGCCGGTATGCAGAATACACAGTTGATTTATGTTGCGGGTAATCCTGACAATTATCCCCTGGAATATTATGACCCGCAGACACAAAGCTATCAGGGGGTTATCCCTGCGCTGCTGCAGCAGTTTGCCCAGGAACGGGGGTATACAGTTGCGTATTACCAGCCCGGGCGGGAAGACAGCCGGGAGGCATTGGCGCAAAGCCGGCAGGTGGATTTGATTTCCAGCTGCAGTGCAGACGAACAGTTTTCCAATACCCAGGGGGAGCCCCTGGTGCTGTTTCAGACGCAGGCAGAGGGAAACAACACAACTTGCCAGATCTTCTTTACAGATATCGCCCCGGCGTCGCTTCGCACGGATCTGCAAGCATATGCGGCCGGTTATACCCAGGCGGACTGGACGGAAATGCTGCTGGAAGCCTCTGTGCAGGGGCGGGAAGAAGCCTCGCCTGTTCTGCCCGCGATGGCGGGAGCTGGCGTTGCGCTTTGCCTGTTGGCTGCGCTGTTTGCCCTGCTTTGGCGCCGCAGCTGCAGGCGGCTTAAAAGGATGGAAATTGCGCGCCTGATAGATCCGGATGCCGGCCTGCAGAATGAAAACGGCATGAAAGAGACCATTGCCCGCAGGATCAATCGCCAAAATCGGGTGCTGTATTACCTGGTGTATTATCATTTTGAACTGGGGCATCTGGAAAGGCTGAGCGGGCAGGAGAAGATTCGGGAATTTCAATGCCGGGCTGCGGAAATTTTACGCCGGTGCGCCGGTGTCTCCGATGTACTGGCCAGAACTACAGGCGGAGATCTGATGGTTTTGCGGCAGGCAGAGAACCTGGCGGGAGTCAGGGGATGGACGGAAACGGCGCTGCAGCAAATGCGGGATTTTCTGCGTACCGGCGGCGATCTGCGGTCATCGGATGCGGCGGCGGGCATCTATCCCCTGGGAGAGGATTCCCATGATCCGGGAGCCGCGATATTCCATGCGCGGCAATGCGCTTTTGCGGCTCGGCGGGATCGGATAGCATGCAAAGTCTGCGGCGGGGAGCAATGCCGTGTTTGCCAGGAAGAGCGGCAGCTGCTGGCCGATTTTGACCGGGGGCTGGAACGCGAGGAATTTCAGCTTTGCTTTCAGTTCTTTGTGGATGCCAATACCTATACAATCGTGGGCGGTGAAGCGCTGTCCCGTTGGAATCATCCCAGGAAAGGGCTTTTGCATCCTGGCCGTTTTGTGCCGCTTTTAGAGCAGGAGGACCGTATTAGCCGCCTGGATTTTTATAATCTGAAAAAATCCTGTGCGTTTTTGGAGCACCTGGCGCAAAAGCAGGTGCAGGATTTTTTCATCTCCTGTAATTTTTCAAGAAAAACATTTGCAGGAAGGCAGTTTGTTGAAACATTTCGAAATGTGCTCGAACAATATCATTTTGTACGAAAATTGCTGATTTTGGAGATTACGGAGAGCGAACAGATCTGCGCGGAGGAAGAGATGCAGATGCTCCGCAATATTGTGGAGATTCGGGCTCTGGGAGTGCGGATTATGTTTGATGATTTCGGCATGGGCTTTTCTTCCTTCCATGATTTGCAGGAATACCCCATGGATGGCCTGAAGCTGGATAAATGCCTGGTGGACAACATGGGAACCGACCGGGGCAGGATTATTCTCACCGGTCTGGTGCGCACGGGTCATGAGATGGGGATGACGGTTCTGGCCGAGGGTGTGGAGAATGATCAGCAGGTGAAAGCGCTGCAGCAGCTCCACTGCGATGTGCTGCAGGGATTTCGCTTTTCTGTGCCGCTTCCGGCGGATGAGGCGGAACATAAAATTTTGGAACGGGTTCAGCTGGCATAGAAAAAACCGCTGCGCTGTGAGAGGAGAATTGCATTGGCAGAGGAAGAACTGCAGCATGTGGAAAAAGGCACTGTGCTGATTGTGGATGATGACGCCATCAATCGGGAAATTCTGAAACATATTTTTTCACCCTATTATACCATTGAAGAAGCGGAAAACGGTGCAGAAGGGCTGCACCGTATCCTCATGGCGCCGGAACAGCTGTGCGCAGTGCTGCTGGATGTGGTTATGCCGAAAATGGACGGCATACAGGTGCTGCGGCGCCTGCAGGAGGCCGGTATGCTGCAGAAGCTCCCGGTGTTTTTAATCACGGCGGAAACCAGCGATAGTGTGCTGAAAGAGGCTTATGAGTTGGGGGTGATGGACGTCATCGGCAAGCCTGTGGTGCCCTATGTGGTGCTGCGCCGCACCCAGTCGGTGATTGAGCTGTATCAGGCGCGGCGGCGGCTGCGCCGCACTGTGGAATCCCAGCAGGCGCGCCTGCTGCTGCAGGCGAAACAGATTATTAACCTCAATCAGGGCATGATTGAAGCGCTGGCAGCGGCCATTGAATTTCGCAGCGAGGAATCCGGAGACCATGTCCGGCGGATTCACGATATTACAAAGTATGTGCTGCTGCATACAGAGATGGGCGCAGGTCTGCGCCGGGAGGAGATCAACGAAATTGCCCTGGCGGCAATTTTGCACGATGTAGGTAAAATTGCCGTGCCGGACGCCATTCTCAACAAGCCTGGAAAACTGACTGCAGAGGAATTTGAAATTATGAAAACACACACGGTGCAGGGTGCGGCGCTGTTGGAACGGATTCCTCAGCTGGAAGCATATGGCGCCTATCATTATGCCTGTGATATTGCCCGGCATCATCACGAACGCTGGGATGGCCGTGGGTATCCGGACGGGCTGCGCGGAGAAGAGATTTCTGTTTGGGCGCAGGTGGTGTCTCTGGCCGATGTTTATGATGCGCTGAGCTGCAAGCGGGTTTATAAGGACGCTTTTCCGCGGGAGCGGGTATTGGAAATGATCCGCAGCGGGGAGTGCGGCGTGTTTAATCCCCGGCTGCTTGCATGCTTTTTTTCAGTGGAAGAGGAACTTTCACGGCTTTATCAGAAAGGAGATGCGATATGACAAGTTTTTGCAAACAGCAGTTGGCAGACGCCGGCATGGATGTGGCGGATGCGCTGGAGCGTTTGATGGGCAGCGAGGCCCTGCTGGAGCGGCTTTTGAAAAAATTTTTAGAGGATGAGAATTACCAGAAGCTGTGCACTGCCCTGGAATGCGCAGACCAGGAGGCGGCTGTTGCGGCAGCCCACACGCTGAAAGGGGTCTGCGGCAATTTGTCGCTGACGGTATTGTACCCGTTGTTTACCCGGCAGGTGGAAGCTTTGCGGCAGGGGGATTGGCCGGCGGCCCGGGCGCTGATGGAGGAAATTCAGCCGGCTTATCTGCACCTGACGGAAGCGGTGCGCAGCGCCGCAGATTGTCATGAAGCGGGCTAAACACGGCCGGCGGGGACAGGCATGGAAGCTTTTGCGGCATATGCGCCTGGCTTTGTGTGCCTTTGTGGTTCTCGTGATTTTGGCGGTGGCCGGAGTGCTTTTAATTCGCTCTGCCCTGCTGCGCAATGCTTATGATACGGGCACAGCGCTTTCCCGCAGCTATGCGGCGGAGCAGCACAGCAATTTTGCCGTTTATGAAACGCTGCTCACGTTTGGTACGGCGACCATCGATTGGCTGGTAGCCCGTGGGGAAGAGGAGAATCTGGAGGTTTGGTTAGATCCGTATTTTCAGCGGCTGGATCTGGTGCTGGGCAGCGGTGTAGTGGATCCTTATGTTGTGGTGAATGGGAAAATTTTGGCAGCCAATCCATGGGAAGGGGACGCTACCTATGATATTGAGGATGCAGTGTGGTATCAAATGGCGGTTGCCGCAGATGGCGCAGTTATTTTCACGGATGTCTATACCGGTGCCATCACAGGTGCGCCGGTGATCACTGCAGCGCAGAAATGCCAGAACAGCGATGCAGTGGTGGCTTTCGATATTTTGCCGGAGCATTTTCAGTTTGAGACAGTCGATCTGGAGCAGGGAAGTTCTTTTTTCCTGTGCGACAGGGAAGGGACAATCATTTATCAGAAAACGGATCTTCAGGTTTCCCATACAAAGGCGCAGCACTATCTCAGCGGCATTGTGGACCAGATTGCCGCAGGAGCACTGAGCGGTCCGGAGGATTCGATCTTCGACCTGGACGGCAGGATGCGGGGCATTTACTATACAGAAATGGACAACGGCTGGTATTCCATTGTTACAGTGCCCTATTTCACCATCCTGGGCGATCTGTATGCGTTTGCTTTCTTTTTTGCGATGGTGCTCCTTGTTTCTTTCCTCACGTTGTTGGCTATGAGCCGGCGGGAACTGCGCCTCAATGCGGGGATGGAACGGGCGCAGGAAACGGTGCAGGTGCTGGGAAATACCTATTACGCCCTTTATCGTGTGGATTATGAGCGGGAAACTTATGAAATGATCAAGGGGTCAAATTATGTTGCCGGCAAAATTCCGCCCACCGGAGCGTATGCTGATTTGCTGCGCACAGCCGGAGAAGTGATCGAAGAAAATGCTTTTAAGGATTTCAACGAGAGTTTTTCCAGTGAAAGCATTCGTGCGCTGGTGCGGCAGCGTGTGCGGGATTTCGGCGGAGAGTTCCTGCGCAACTTTGATGGAGAATACCGCTGGGTCAGCGTGCGGGTGCTGTTTGATGAGTCTCTGGCGCCGGAAGAAGTGGTGCTTTGTTTTCGGGAAGCAGAACAGGAAAAGCAGCAGCAGCTCAAAGAGCGCAGGCTACTGGAGGATTCTCTGGAGCTGGCCAGAAAAAATGAAGCATCCAAGCAGGCCTTTTTCCGCAATATGTCCCACGATATGCGCACGCCGCTTAATGCCATTCTCGGCCTGAGCGAACTGGCTGCCCAGCATTCAGACGATGCTGAAAAGGTGACGGGCTATTTGGAAAAAATCCGCTCCTCCAGCCGATATCTGCTGGATCTGATCAATGATATTTTGGATATGGCCCGCATGGAGCAGGGCAAGGTAATGCTGGATAACCGCAGCTTTGACCTGCAGGACTGCGTGGAAGAGTGCCTGGCGCCATTTCGCATTCAGGCGGAACGGGAGAAAAAGACGCTGCGCTCGTCGGTTCAGCTGGAAACAGCCCGGCTGATGGGAGATCCGTTCCGCGTTCGGCAGATTTTAAATAATTTGCTTTCCAATGCTTTGAAATTTACGCCGGAGGGTGGCAGTATTACCATGAGAGTGGATCAATTGGATCGAGCCGAATATGGGAAATATCGCTTTGTGGTGGCGGATACAGGGATTGGAATGTCTGAAGAATTCCTTGCGCATGTGTTTGAACCTTACGCGCGGGAGATGCGCTTTACAGCCAAGCAGGCCGCGGGTACGGGACTGGGCATGTCTATCACCAAAAGCCTGGTTTCGCAGATGAACGGCGAAATTCAGGTGGATAGCGCACCGGGCAGGGGCAGCGTATTTACGGTGGTGCTTCCCTTTGTTGCGGCGCAGGAAGAGCAGACAGACGACACAGCAGAACCAAAACAGGAGGCGGCTGTTTCACTCAAGGGGCTGCACATCCTTCTGGCGGAGGACAATGAAGTCAATATGGAAATTGTGACGGAGCTGCTTACAGCGCAGGATGTCCATGTGACGCAGGCATGGAACGGGAAAGAGGCGGTGGAGCGGTTTGAAGAGGCGGAGCCGTTTTTCTTTGATGCAGTTTTGATGGATATGCAGATGCCGGTACTGGACGGTTGCGGTGCGGCACGAAAAATCCGCGCGCTGGACAGGCCGGATGCACAAATTGTGCCGATGATTGCGGTAACGGCCAACGCCTTTGCCGAAGACATTGCCGCCACGACGGCGGCCGGTATGAATGCGCATATTTCCAAACCCATTGATTTCAAAGCCTTGCAAAAAACACTGGTGCAGCTGCTTTGGCGGAAATGAGTTCTGCGGCAGCGAAAAAGCACGGGCCTTTACAGAAGACCCGTGCTTTTTACATAGAGGCCGCCCGGCTTGTGACGCACAGTGCGCCAAAACCGGGCGGCTTTTGAAACGTACCAGTTTAGGGGGAGGTACGGGAGAAATCGGGGCTGTGTTTCCGTGGGGGAAACGAAAACACAGCATGTGTTAGAGAGAGTAAAAGAGGAGAATTTATTTTATGAAAGGGTATCTTGTATCCCTTGCTGTGATTGTAGCTTATCATTTGCGGGCCTTAAAGTGGTTACGAAATTTTGAATGATGTGTGAACAATTTGTAAACAAGGGGACAAGCGCCCTTGCTGCAGAGGAAAAAGTTCGATACAATACGACCTGGGAGGCGAAAGGATGAAAAACACAACCCTTTGTTACATTGAAAAAGATGGTCAATATCTTATGCTGCATCGGACAAAAAAGGAAAATGACCTGAATCATGACAAATGGATTGGCGTGGGAGGCAAGTTTGAGGAAAATGAAAGCCCGGAAGAATGCCTGCTGCGTGAAGTGCAGGAGGAAACGGGCCTGACGCTGACGGAATTTCGCCTGTGCAGCGTCATCACATTCCTCTCGGACCGCTGGGAGGGGGAATACATGTACCTCTTTCATGCAACGGATTACACGGGAACATTGTCTGCATGCAGCGAAGGAGAACTTGTCTGGGTGGAAAAGGAAAAAGCGATGGCGCTGCCTACCTGGGAAGGAGATCGCCTGTTTCTGCGCCGGATGGCTGATGCAAGTCCGTTCTTTACGCTTAAGCTGCGCTATGAAGGCGATGTGCTGAAGGAAGCTGTGCTGAACGGCCGGGAAAACCTGCTGAAAGATTGATCGAATAAACGCCGGGTAAAAGCAGTATTTTACCCGGCGTTTTTCTTTTCTTGATCAGATAACCGCTGCCGTGAGCGGAAGCAGAACAGGAACGGAATTGGCACATTGTGCTGGAATGAAAACAAATGAAAGATGCAGGTTATGAAAGGTCATTGAACAGCTTCAGCGCACCGCTGCGCCGAAGCAGTAAATATACAACGATTCCGGAAATGCCGCCGCCCAGGGCCTGAATGGCGTTGCCAGGCATGCTGATCAGCGCGCCCACTGGACCTAAACCCAAAACAAAGGCTTCAAAAAGGTAGTATCCGCCGGCCATGATGCATTCCGCAATAACAGCGCTGAGAATGCATGCTGCCAGAATTCGGTGCCTGCCGTGAGCAGAAACAGCGCGAAACGCCATGCCGCCAAACAGAGCCATGAGTGCTTTTACCACGAGTGTGGCAGGGGCGTAATAGGCATAACCGGATAAAATATCGGCCATGGCAGAGCCAATACCTGCCGCTGCAGCACCATAAACCGGGGACAGCAGCCAGCCGCATAAAAGCACAATGCAATCGCCCAGGTTGATATATCCATTGGGAGAGACGTGCAGCTGAATCACCAGCGTTGCAATACAGGCGAGGGCTGCAAACAGAGCAGAGAGAACAAGACGACGCAGGGATTGATGATTCACAGGGTACACTTTCTTTCTTCGTTTGAAATGTTGCTGCGGGTAATGATTTCCGCAATATTGCAGTGGCTGCCGTTGAGCTGACGACTTGCACGGCTGATAGTAGCGCTGGAAGCGCCGGTCTCTTCTTCGATGGCGGAATAGCTGCTGCCGCAGGTGAGCAGATACAAAAGCTGGAAACGCTGTTCTATGGTGCGCAGCTCGTGGGTGGAGCAGATATCTTCAAAAAATCCGCGGCACTCGTCCACATTTTGCAGTTTGAGGACGGTTTCATAAAAGGCTTCACTGCCGCTGTGGTGCAATTCTTTCTTCATAGGCACAGGCTCCTTTTATCTTGCATCTCCATGGGAAAACTGCTAAAATCAAATGCAGTTTAGATCTATGATACCGCACACGCGGGCGGAAATCAAATTCTTTTTGTGGAAGGGACGACCGGTAAATGGCGATCCGCATGGTGGGCCTTGATTTGGATGGCACGCTGCTTAACAGTCAGAAACAACTCACAGCACATACCTGCAGTGTTTTGGCCCGGGCAGCGCGGCAGGGGATTGTTGTGGTGCCCGCCACGGGACGGCCGCGGGTGGGCCTGCCGGAGGCGCTGCTTACCATTCCCGGCATCCGCTATGCTGTGGTGACCAATGGCGCGGCGGTATGTGATCTGCGCAGCGGCAAACGGCTGTATACCAACTGCATGCCGCTGGAAGATGCAGTGGAAATCCTGCGGCGCACGCGGACGATGGAAGTGGTTCAGGGAGCGTTTATCGGCGATTGGGGCTATATGGAAAGCGTGGACCGTGCGCGCATTCGTGAACTGGATTTGGTGCGGGCGATGCAGGATTATCTGATTGCTTCCCGCAAAGTGGTGGAGGATCTGCCTGCCTATGTGGAAGCGCGCGGGGAAGCGCCTGAGAAAATTGTCATCAATTTTTTGAAGGATGCGGAGGGCAATGCACGGTTCCGGCAGGAGACGCTGGAAATTGTGCGCCATTATTCCGGAGTATCCTTCGTTTCCGGAGGTATCGGAAACATTGAAATAATCCGCAAAGGCGCTGGCAAAGGAAGTGCACTGCTGAAACTGGGGGAATTGCTGGGGATTGAAGCGTCGGAAATTATGGCGGTGGGCGACAGCGAAAACGATTTGGACATGCTCCGTAAGGCCGGATTGGGTGTTGCCATGGCCAACAGCGAGGAGATTTTGTTCCGCTGCGCCGATGCGCGCACCGGCTCAAACGATGAGGACGGGGCTGCGGCGGCAGTGGAGCGTTATGCTTTGGGAGAAATGGTTTGAAAGGAAGGAAGCGAGAACATGCAGTATCGCACTTTGGGAAAAACAGGATTGTCCGTATCGGTTTTGGGATTTGGTACAATGCGCCTGCCTACGTTGGATGGACAGGAGATGGGCAGCGCGCTGCATGAGGAGGAAAGTATCCGCTTGCTGCGCCATGCGATTGACTGCGGCGTGAATTATATTGACACAGCGTATCCCTACCACGGCGGCAACGCGGAGACTTTGGTGGGCAAAGCGCTGGCGGACGGATACCGGGAGCGGGTCTATCTGGCCGATAAATGCCCCATCTGGCTGCTGGAAAAACCGGAGGATTTTGAGCGGATTTTGGACGAGCAGCTGCATAAGTGCAGAACAGATCACTTTGATTTGTATCTGCTGCATTCTATCAGCGCCAACACGTTTGAGAGCAAAGTGAAGGACATGGGCTTGATAGAAAGGATGCAGCGTGCCCAAAAGGCCGGAAAGATTTCACACATTGGCTTTTCTTTCCACGATCAGCTTCCGGTGTTTCAGCGGGTTTTGGAATATACCGATGCTTGGGAATTCTGCCAGATTCAGCTCAATTATGCAGGCACAGAATATCAGGCGGGTCTGGAAGGGCTGCGTATGGCGGCGCAGCGTGGATTAGGCGTGGTGGTGATGGAGCCGCTGCTGGGCGGAAAACTGGCACGCCTGACACCGAAAATGGCGGCCTGCATTTCTGAGGAGAAAACGCCGGTGCAGTGGGCGCTGGAATGGCTGTGGAATCTTTCGGAGGTGGGGGTGCTGCTTTCCGGTATGGGTACCATGGAACAGCTTGAGCAAAACCTTGCGTGGGCAGAGCAAAGCCGCGTGGGCTGCCTGGCGGAAGAGGAACTTGCGATGCTGGAACAGGTGCGCAGAGCCTACATGGAAGAGACGCTGATTCCCTGCACACAATGTGCTTATTGCATGCCCTGCCCCAACGGACTGAATATTCCGGCACTGTTTGAAGCTTACAATTCTGTTGTGGGGAGTACGCCTGCGGTGGCAGCGCGACGCTATGCCCAGATTGCGGTGCACGCTTCGGCCTGTGTCCAATGCGGCGCCTGTGAGGCGCACTGCCCGCAGCAGCTGGCGATCCGCCGTCATCTGAAAACTGTGGAGGACTTTTTTGGCTCCTGACGGATTGTATTGAACGTCATAAACGGGCGGGACGGAAAAATTTTTCCGTCCCGCCCGTTTATGACACTTTTTGCTGCTCTCCGGTCATATACTGTTATGAGTATCTCAAAACGGAGGCATCAATTTATGAAATGGATCTTTAATCAGGGCAGCAGTGAAACTGATGTGGATGACTTGATCTATGGTGACGACCGGGCCATCAGCCAGCGCTGAAGCATCCCGCCTGCAGGCGGGATGCTTTTCACGTGGAGCTGTCGTTGGAAATGCCCTCTTGATCGATTGCAGAAGCGGTATCTCCTGTAAAGGTAACAGTGATGCTGCTGCCGTCATCGTTGGACCAGATGTAGGTTTGGGAATCATCTGTTCCGCTGCCGCCTTCAGCGGCTTCGCCTTCATGGCCCAGCACATCGACTACTTGTTCATAGCTCATGCCAGTCTGCAGCTGCTGGTATTGCTCAGCGGTATAGCGCGCTTCCGGGTGAAAACGCAGCGTGGCTACCAGCAGAGCAACTAAAACTACAGCACAGATGATAAAACCGCCTATTGCATACAAAGCCCGACGATTCTGCTTTGCACGCAGTTCAGCCCGTTCCTGGCGCAGCGCTGCTTTATCTTCGGCGCTGACGCGGTTGTTTTTTCTCTTCTTTTTTGATTTGGACATGGAAACCTCCTGCGGGGGCCGGATGAAGAAATTCCCTCTTTTCAAATCCGGCGCAAACCTTTATAATAAATTATAAGCGCAAGCCCTATTATAGTCAGAATTTGGAAAAAGTGCAAATGTTTCTTGCCAAATTTGAGAGAGGAGTTTACTTATGGAATATGAAATTATCGGTACCCCTTTCCCTGCAGTGATATGTCGTCTCAATGAAAACGAAGCCATCCATTGCCAAAGCGATGGCATGTCCTGGATGTCGCCCAATATGGAAATGACTACCAATACGGGCGGCGGCATCGGCAAGCTGTTTGGAAGAGCATTGACAGGAGAATCCCTGTTCCGCTGCACTTATACGGCCCGCCAGGGCGGCGGCATGATTTCCATTGCCTCCACAATGCCGGGGCAGATTCTGCCGATTCAGATCACGCCTCAGCGCCCGATTGTTGCGCAGAAATCTGCCTTCCTGGCTATGGAGAGCAGCGTGGATATGAGCATTTTCTTCCAGAAAAAGCTGGGTTCGGGCTTTTTCGGCGGCGAGGGCTTCATCATGCAGCGCTTTGCCGGAAATGGCATAACCTTTTTGGAAATCAACGGCAGCTTGGTAGAGTATGATTTGGCGGCCAATCAGACGATTGTGGTGGATACCGGATACCTGGCTGCGATGGATGAGACCTGCTCGATGGATATTCAGATGGTCAAGGGTGTGAAAAATATGCTTTTCGGCGGGGAAGGCCTGTTCAACACCCGCATTACCGGGCCCGGTCATATCTGGCTGCAGACAATGCCTGCGCCCGCACTGGCAAAATCCATTATTCCATTCCTTCCCACAAGCGGATCTTAAAGGGATCAGGGGGGCGGCCGAGATTAAACGGCCGCCTTTTTTTACAAAAGAGTGTGTTGGAATCTGAAATTCTTTGTAAAAACTCCCATTTCTCCGTTGCGCTTTTTTTCGGGGCAGTGTAAAATACAGGTAACAAAATGATAAACTTGTCTGTATGCGGCAGTGTAAGCAGTCCGGCGGCGTTTTCGCCGGACAGAATGTTTGCCCGGGCAAGAGAGAGGAATTTATTTATGGCGGAAACGACTGCGCAGACGCAGAAAAATGTTTTGGTGATTGGTCATCGCAATCCGGATACGGATAGTATCTGTTCAGCAATTGCCTATGCTTATCTGAAAAATAAAATTAATCCGGCGCTGCATTATGAACCGCGCCGGGCAGGCAAGGTCAACAGTGAAACAAAATTTGTTTTGGACTATTTTCATATGGACACGCCGCAGATTTGCCTTGATGTCAGCCCTCAGGTGGAGGATCTGACCATCCGCCGGGTAGAAGGCGTGCAAGGCTCGCTGTCCATGAAAGATGCCTGGAACCTGATGCAGGATATTGATGCCAACACATTGGTGATTGTGG
This sequence comes from Candidatus Pseudoscillospira faecavium, assembly GCA_904420565.1. Classification (GTDB taxonomy): domain Bacteria; phylum Bacillota; class Clostridia; order Oscillospirales; family Oscillospiraceae; genus Pseudoscillospira; species Pseudoscillospira faecavium. The sequence continues at coordinate 30,801 of CAJFVV010000005.1, read as the reverse complement.
ATGAGGACAACCGGATTCAGGGCCTGATCACAATGACGGATGTAGCAAAAGCCTATATGGATGCCTTTGATGCCACTATTATGACCAAGGCAGAGACCACTTACCGCAATATTGTGAAAACACTGGACGGCGAACTGGTTGTAGGTGATCTGAGTGAGAGTGTCTGCGAAGGAAAAATCTGCGTGGCAGCGGGCAACGCGGCTACCATGGCCAGTGTGATTGAAAAGGGCGATACGGTAATTTTAAGCAACCGTGTGGATTCCCAGATGCTGGCAATTGAGCTGGGCGCGGGATGCATGGTTGTCACCGGGGGCAATGCGGTGCCGCAGCATATCCAGCGCATGGCGAAAAACCATGACACAACGGTGCTTTGCACGCCGTATGATTCCTATACGGCGGCGCGTCTCATCAGTCAAAGCGCGCCGGTGTCGTATTTTATGACCAAAGGCAGCCTGTTGTCCTTCAGTTTGAAAGCACCGGTGGAGGATGTGCAGAAAGTAATGGTCAAGGTGCGCCACCGTTATTTCCCTGTGCTGGATCTGGATGGCCGCTATTATGGCATGATTTCCCGCCGGAATATGATGGATCTGCGGAAAAAGCAGGTGATTATGGTGGATCACAACGAGCCGGGGCAGGCGGTGGAAGGATTGATGGCAGCTGAGGTGCTGGAGATCATTGACCATCATCGCCTGGGCAGCGGTCTGCAGACTTCCGCGCCGGTGTATTTCCGCAATCAGCCTGTGGGCTGCACAGCTACTATTATTTATCAGATGTATCAGGAGAACGGGGTGAAAATCCCGAGGGAGATTGCGGGACTGATGTGCTCGGCGATCCTGTCTGATACACTGGCGTTCCGTTCCCCGACCTGTACGGTGGCAGACAAAAATGCAGCGGAAAATCTGGCGGCCATTGCAGGTATTGAAATTGATGAGTATGCCAGCGAGATGTTCGAGGCGGGTGCTTCTCTGGATGGAAAAACAGCCAAGGATCTTTTCTATGCGGATTTTAAACCGTTTGTCAGTGGGTCTGTCCGTTTCGGAATCGGGCAGAGCAGCTTTATGTCTGATCGCAGTGCCCAAAAAGCAAAGGACCTGTTGCTGCCGTATCTCAATGAGGTATTGGAAAAAGAAGGCATTGACATGGTCTGCTATATGCTGACCAATATTTTGACCCAGTCTACGGACTTGATTTTTGCAGGCAAGCATGCCAAAGAAATTGTTGCAGCTGCGTTTGCTCCGGCTGAACCGAGTGATTTTTCGGTGCTGCTGCCGGGCGTGGTTTCCCGCAAAAAGCAGATGGTGCCCAATTTAACCAGGGGTATTGCCGAATGGGAGGCAGATCATTAATTACAGGCTCCGCAAAGCATTCGTGCTTTGCGGAGCCCGTTTTTGTGCCGGGGCACTGGAAGAACTGCTGAAAATTTCGGGAGCAGCTGTGACTCGTTTGTATACATCAGGGAAAATCAGGAAGATCTCTTGCGATGCTCCCGTGTGGGAGTATATAATAAGCGCAAGAAAATGCGGCGTGTGCCCGTCCACAAATGTGGGCGGGCTCGATATTTGCGGTTCATTCAGGAGAAAAGAGAGGTATTATGGAAAAACAACTTGCGGAAAATAAAATGGGCGTTATGCCGGTGGGCAAGCTGCTGTTTAATATGGCGGGACCCATGATTGTATCCATGTTGGTGCAGGCGCTTTACAATGTGGTGGACAGTATGTTTGTGGCCATGATGAATGAGGATGCCCTGTCGGCCCTCTCTTTGGCCTTCCCCATGCAAAATTTGATGATTGCAGTGGGCAGCGGTCTGGGTGTCGGCATCAATGCGATGATTTCCAGATCTTTGGGAGAAAAACGGCAGGAAGCGGCTAACCGCTATGCCATGCAGGGCCTGCTGCTGGAAGGAATCAGCTATCTTGTATTTTTACTGATTGGTTTGTTCGCAGCTGCCCCGTTTATTTTGGTGCAGGTCGGTGAAATGAACCGCATTGCAGAGTATGGTATCACCTATCTTTCCATTTGCTGTGCGTGTTCTTTTGGATTTTTCATGCAGATTACGCTGGAGCGTATCCTGCAGTCCACAGGGCGCACTATGTTAACGATGATTACGCAGAGTGTCGGCGCGGTTATCAATATTATACTGGATCCGATTTTGATTTTTGGCCTGTTTGGTGCACCGGAACTGGGTGTAGCTGGCGCCGCGATTGCGACAGTCATCGGACAGTGTGTGGCAGGTTTGCTGGCGCTGTATATGAATTTGAAGAAAAATCCTGACATACAGTTCCATGTGCGCCTGCTGCGGCCTTGCCGGGAGTATTTGCTGCAGATTTTATATATCGGCATTCCGTCGATTTTGATGGTATCCATTGGTTCCATTATGACTTTCTGCATGAATAAAATTTTAATTGCATTTACATCCACAGCCGTAGCGGTATTTGGCGTTTACTTTAAACTGCAGAGTTTCGTTTTTATGCCGATTTTTGGTTTGAACAACGGTCTGGTGCCCATCGTTTCCTTTAATTATGGCGCCCGCAAACGCGAGCGAATGGAGCGGGCGATTCGTCTTGCCTATATTGCGGCGGAAGTTATCATGATTATCGGCCTGCTTATTTTCCAGCTGATGCCGGATAAACTGCTGTTTTTGTTTGGCGGTTCGGAGGAAATGCTGAGTATTGGCGTACCTGCGCTGCGGATTATCAGCACATCTTTCCTGTTTGCAGGTCTTGCTATTGTGTCATCTTCCATTTGCCAGGCGCTGGGCCGCGGGCTCTACAGTTTGGCGGTCTCCTTTGGCCGGCAGATTGTGGTGCTCCTTCCGGCAGCATTTTTGCTGTCCCGTCTCGATGTATTGAACCTTGTATGGCTGGCATTTCCCATTGCGGAGATTGCCTCTATCACACTGGCGCTGATTTTTGTACGGCGGACGCTTCGGCATCTGGATTGGTCGAAGGCAGAAAATTAAAACAGCGAAAACGCCGCTGCATCCTTCCGGATGCGGCGGCGTTTTTCTTTTCAGCTGAATATATGAATAGACAGGAGCAATAATCCGACAATAAATAAGGAGGTACCCACGGTCCGATTCAGAATTTGGTTGGAAACGCGGTTGGCATAACGGGCGGCAACAATGGCTGCCATCGGTGTGGTTACCATGCAGACAGCCAGCGCCGTAAAATGATGAATGGTGCCGATGAAAGCATAGTGGCTGATGGCGCCCACGGCGGCGATGGCGGTCATAATAAAGATACTGGTACCTACTGCGTTTTTCATATCATAGCCCAGCAGGACTGTGAAAAGCAGCAGCATCATCATGCCGCCGCCTACGCCGCAAAAGCCGCAGATAGAGCCGATGACCACACCTGTCAGCAGGTGACAGACCACTTCTCTGCTGCGGGAATTGACGAAACGCAGCGGTGTGTTTTCCTCCCTGACCGGCTTTGTCAGAAATTTAATGCCCATTAAAATCATACCGGCCAGAGAGATATAAGACAGAAAACCGTGGGAGACGGAATAACCCACATAGCTGCCGAGGTAAGTGAAAATGGCTGCGGGGATCAGTACCAACAGGCTTTTGCGATAGCAGATATGCCTGCGCCGGCCATAGGGAATGGCTGCCAGGGCTGAAGAGAGTACGTCGGCCGCCAGGGCGATGCCCAGTGCCTCATAGGCATCAAAGCCCAGAAGGGCAATGAGCAGAGGAGAGATGACCGTGGCGGTGGAAATACCGGCCAGGCCGGCGGTCATACCTGCGCCAAGGCTGGCAGCAATACATACAAGAAGTTCAAACATAGGCGGTGGTTCCGTTTCTTGTGTTGATGTGAGGCAATCAGGAGAGCTTTTTCAGCACGGCATCCAGCAGTGCGCCGGTGCAGTATTCTTCGCTGTCCGTCATAGTGTCCAGAATCAGGTCGGGATTCTTCGGGACTTCATAGCTGGAGTCGACGCCGGTGAAATTTTCAATCCCAGTGGTGTCCAGCTTTTCGTAGAGTTTTTTGGGGTCGCGCCGGCGGCAGGTTTCCAAATCTGCCTTGACATAGACCTCCATAAAAGCATCGCCGGCACAGGCGCGGGCGAAATCCCGATGCTTTTGCAGCGGGGAGATGGTGCTCACCAGAACAACCTGACCGGATTTTTGCAGCAATGCAGCCGCATAGGCGGCGCGGCGCTGATTTTCTGTGCGGTCATCATCGGAAAAGCCGAGATCACTGCAGAGCCCTGCGCGGAGTGTGTCACCGTCCAAGGTGAAGGCAGGAATTTTCTGCGCCAGCAGACGCCGCTCCACAGCGGTGGCGATAGTGGATTTTCCAGCGCCGGATAAACCTGTCAGCCAAACGACAAAGCCTTTACGGCCGGTAAGATTCCGCCGCTCGGTGTCGCTCAATGCACCGGCGGAGACACGGATGTTGCGCACATCATAGGTTTCGTCCTCCAGTGCTTCCACAATGATGCCGCCGCCGGCAAGCTCATATTCATCTACGATCACGAAGCGGGCAGTGGCTGCCAGCTGATCCGTAGTATCAAAAGCGGCAGGCACATCCAGCCGGAATGTGCATACGGCCACCTCGTTTTTTTCCACCCACTGGCGGCTTTCACAGTTGAGGTTGGAGGCGTTGATGACCCGTTCTACCTGCAGCAGCTGTAAAGGCAGTTTTTGCGTGCCGCATTTGAAATGATAGCTGCGGCCTGCTTTCAGAGGCTGATTGCCCAGCCAGAAAAGGTTGGCCCGGAAGCGGACAGCCACATTGGGAGGTGTTTCACCGGCTTTGCAGGCAATTTCCCCGCGGCGCACATAAATTTCTTCCTCCATGGTGAAGCCGATGGCATCCTCTGCCTGCACTTCAACAGGGGCCTGTGCATGAAATACTTCAAAAGTTTTCACCCTGGTGCGCTTTCCGGAGGGATAAAACACCACCTCATCACCCACACGCAGGGAACCGGAATCCACAGTTCCGGCAATGATGCGGCGCATATCGCCGCCGCTGGTGAATTTATACACCCCCTGGACCGGCATGCGGAAAGGCAGCTGATGAGAGGGCTGGATATTTTCAAAACTGTCGAGCACCTGCAGCACGGTCATGCCGTCATACCAGGGCATTACATCAGAGTGGAAAGCGATGTTGTCGCCCACCCGTGCGGAAACAGGGATGAAGGTTTTGGGAGCAATGCCAATTTCTTTCAGAAATGCAGTATATTCTGTGCAAATTTGGCGATATTTATCCTCGCTGTAGTCAATCAGGTCCATTTTGTTGACCAATACGGCAACCTGGCGGATGCCCAGCATAGATAAATAATAACCGTGGCGGCGGGTGTTTTCCTCGACCCCATGGGAAGCGTCAATTACCATGAGAGCGGCTTCTGCCCGGGATGCACCGGTCACCATATTTTTCAAAAATTCGATGTGGCCCGGTGCATCAATGATGATATAGCGGCGCTTTTCCGTTTGGAAAAAGCAGCGGCAGGTGTCGATGGTAATGCCCTGGGACTGCTCATTTTTCAGCGCATCCAGCAAAAATGCGTATTCAAAAGGCTTGGAGTTGCGCTTGCAGTTTTCACGGATGGATTCCAATTTTCCCTTGGGCAGAGAATTGGTGTCGGCCAGCAGGTGACCGATGACGGTGCTTTTGCCGTGGTCCACATGGCCTACGACCACGATGTTCATAATGTCTTCCAGCATAAACCGATGCTCCCTCCCTTACATGTAGCCGTCGCGCCGCAGTGTTTCCAGACCGCCCCCGTCTTCCTTGTCCTGGGCGCGGCCGCTGCGCTCGGCAATGCCGGCCAAAGCGCCGCTGCGCAGCTCTTCGATAATTTCATGCACATTTCTGGAGGTGGAAGGAATCGGATTGGTGCAGGGCCAGCAGCCCAGAGAGCGGTAACGCGTGCCGTCGCCATGATTATAATACAGGGATACTGTGGGAATATTTTCGCGCTCAATATATTCCCAGACATTCAGTTCAGTCCAGTCCAGCAGGGGATGGATGCGCAAATGGGTGCCGGGGGCAAAATCCGTGTTGAACTGATTCCAGAATTCAGGCGGCTGATCGTCCACATTCCAGTCGTTGTTTTTATCTCGCGGAGAGAAGTAACGTTCTTTGGAGCGGGAGCCTTCCTCGTCTGCGCGGGCGCCAACGATCACACCGGTATAGGCGGTGTGATCCTCATCTACTTCATATTCTCCGGTCTGCAGATTCAGGCGGTAGCGGGGCCAGTCACCGCTGAGGGTGTGCTTGAGCGCCTCAGTTTTCAGGTTTTTGCAGCATTCCAGACGGCTGACATTGCCATCTGGATAGGTCTGTTTGGCATCCAGCGCCGCGCGGTTTTCGCCGTAGATCATATAAAGGCCATATTCTTTGGCCAGCCGGTCGCGGTATTCAATCATTTCCGGAATTTTGAAATGCGTGTCCACATGGACGAGAGGGAAGGGAACGTGGCCAAAAAAGGCTTTGCGTGCCAGCCAAAGCAGCACGGTGGAATCTTTTCCGATGGACCAGAGCATGCAAAGCTTGTCAAAAGAGGCGTATGCCTCCCTCAGAATATAAATACTTTTGGCTTCCAACTTATCAAGATAGTCCATTTGCTTGTGGTCCATGGTTACGATTCTCCTTCCGAAACTTTCATCGGGATGTGATAATGCTCAAAGAAAAAGCCCAGCTCGCGGTTGATTTTTTTGCGCAGTGTATCGGGAAGCTGAAACTGATTGGTTTTATAAGAGCGCTGACTGTCCACGTGGGCCTGCATCAAGGGCTTTGCTGTCTCAAAACCGGGCAGGTCCAAGGTGCGGTAAATGTGCTCCAGCGTTTCGATCGGAGCCTTTACCAGATCTGTGTAAGCGATTTCCACCAGCTGCCCCGCAGGCACGCGAGCCATATCCTTGAGATACTGGGTGTAAATCCGTTTATAAAACTGAATCGCCATATCTTCCACCAGTTCATGGGGCGGCACCTCTTCGAAGGTCATAGCCTGGATGCCTGCCTCAAACATGTTGATGGTGGAAAGCAGCACTTTATAAGGATCACGGTAGATATGTATGAACGGGGACTTGGGATACAAATCGTGCAGCATGCCCATTTTTGCGGTGTTGTCCGGGCTTTTGAACAAAATGCGCTTTCCTCTGCGGAAGTAGGTGATTTTTTTCAAAAGGTATTCATGGGTGCTGCACCACCGCTGCCGCTGTTCGGGGCTCAAACAGTCCTCGAAAGCATAATCCATATATTTTTTATAATTTTTAGGAAAGGTGATCAGGTGGGTAAAAGTCTCGTCAATACAGTTGGCAATGGCATAGCACTCTTCCTGCGGCGAGTTGGGGAGAAATTCCATATCATCGCCATAGCGGTCGCCGGTCAGCATGCCGCGATAGTGCTTTGGCAGATGATAACGCAGGAGAAGAAAATTGTGAAAAGTAAACGTTGTCATGGAATCCATGTAAGACATATTGGGATCGCAGGAGATCAAGTTAAATAAATAGGTAGTGCCGCTGCGCCAATGCCCCAGGATAAACACCGGAGGCTTGTCAATGACCACATTGCGGATACGCTGATCCCAGAAAAAACGCTCGATTTTGGCAAAGCGAGTCAGGAATTTGGAATAGCGCAGGCATTCCTGGATGCGCGGTTCCTGCTTTGGATCCAAATCGGCCTTGTTTTCTTCCAGCAGGTGCTTGAAATGTGCCAGATCACAGCCATACATGTAATGCCCTGTCATAGCGTTCCTCCCGTCTGAAGCTCTTTGTGGAAAGGTTTCCACCCAAAAACAATATTATGACACAAAAACTGCTGTTTGTCACCCCTCTAACCGCAGCTTTTTGTGATTCTTTTGCCGATTTTTTGCGGTATTTTGCATGTTTTGTGGTCAAATTGTCTTTTTTAGAAAGAATGCTTTTGCTGCGAAGGAAGCGGAAAATATAAGAAAACAAAAGAAAAACTTAAGAAAAACTTTGGATTTTAGACAGAAATGATACAAATTTGATGCATTCTGGCGGAGCTTAATAGCCCGCGCTGACAGCGGCGGAGAGCACGGCTGCTGCTACGCTGCCTGCAACGGATGCACCGCTGCCGCCGTTTTCCACAATGACAACAAACGCGAGTGGGTGGTCTGCATCATCAATAAAGCCTGTAAACCAGGAGTGAGGACGCTGGCCCTCTCCCACTTCAGCGGTGCCGGATTTTGCGCAGACTGCCAATTCACCAAATTGACTTTGTCCATAATGAGAAACCACATTGTTGCGCATCATTTCTTTGAGCAGGCTGCAGGTTTCAGGGGCGATGGCGCTGGACTGTTTGGAAGTGCGGTAGATGCCGGCGGGCAGACCAGAGGCGGTGGTTTCCCGGTCGATCAAACGGGGCAGCACCTGCGTGCCGCCGTTGGCAATCGTACCGGCATAAGTCATCAGAGCGCAGGGATTGACCAGGTCGCTGTACTGTCCCACGCCGGACCACCCCAGATCGGCGCTGCCGTCTGCTGCGGCAGTGAAGCTGCCGGCTGCAGTGGAAATACCGCTGACGGAAATGCGATCCAGCAATCCTGCTTTCTGTGCATATTCCTGCATGGTATCGCCGCCAAGTTCTACTGCCAGTTGGGCGTATACACCGTTGCAGGAATTGGCCAGGGCGTCATAAATGTCCATGGTGCCGTGGGCGCTGGGGCAGGTGATGACCTGACCGCCGATTTCCACGCTGCCGTCACAGGTAAAGGTGCGGGAAAACAGGTCATCCAGGTTTTCAATGGCTGCAGCGGTGGTTACCAGTTTGAACACGGATCCGGGCGTGTAAGTGGAGGAAAGAAAGCGGTTGAGATACACGCCTTCATAGCGGCTGTCACCATCGCTGATTTCCGGCGGATCCTGGGGATCAAAAGTGGGCAGGCTGACCATGCACAGGATTTCGCCTGTTTTATAATTGTATACGCCCACGGTGCCTTTGCGGCCATTCATGGCGTTGTAGGCGGCGGCGTTCAAATCTTCATCAATGGTTAAATAGAGATCGTGGCCGCCGCCGGTAGTGCCTAAAATTGGGTTGAAGCCGCTCAGTTTTCCGCTGAAAGCGGTCAGCGCACCGGTGGCGATATTCCCAGTGCGGTCGCCCACGGCGTGCAGCGTTGCCCTGCGTACAGTTCCATCTTCGCTGTAAGAACCGGAAGCGGCATCGTACAAAACATTGCCGTTGCGATCCAAAATAGCGCCGCTGCTCAAGCGGCCGCTCTGGTCATAGATGTGTTTGTTGGCGCTGAAGGAAGCCCAATCGCTGCCGTTGGCAACATAGCGCATGAGAAAAACAGCGACGCCGACAGCCAGCAAAACTGTGAAAATCAGGCAAAACCAGGTGCGTCGTTTCACTTGCTTCATCTGCGGCCTCCTTTTTTTATGCGGGTGGGAATGTGATTGGAAGTGCGGCGCGGTGTGCCGTCGATGGGAATATCTATGGAAGAACGGTGATACGCATCATCCATGGGGATATCGATGGAGGAGCGCGGCGATCGGCTGTCGGGCAGCGGCACGTCAATGCCGCAATCCTCGCCGAGCGCGTCCAAGGCGGACAAATCCAGGAAAAAGTCTTCTGTATCGCCGCGCCGCCGGGGTGCTTTGTCCGCCCTTGGAAGCGTGGGATCAGATTTGGCGGTTCGCGGCGGAATATCATCAAAGACCGAGGGGTCGAATTCCATCATGGGATCGCCGCTGGGGCGGACCGGCGCGTCTTTCCGGCTGGGCAGGCGCATGGCCAGCCCGGAGTTTTGGCGGTTGTCCCCGGCTTTGATAAAAGCCAGCAAAGCCCAGCATGCAATCATACTGGAGCCGCCGCAGGACAGGAAGGGGAAAGTGACGCCGGTGAGGGGCAGCAGGTCCACAGAACCGAGCACATTGAGGACGGTTTGGAATACCAACATGGTGGAAGTGGAGCAGGCAGCGATGGTATAGAAGGTGGAGCGGGAAGTAGCGGCAGCTTTGAAGGTAAACAAAGAGAAAGTGATAATGCACACTACCGTCAGTACGGCGATAATCAGGCCCAGTTCCTCTGCCACCATGCCGAATACCAGATCTGTATTAGCGGCACCTACATTTTTCAGCCAGCCGTTGTCTGCGCCGTTCCCGAACAGACCGCCGCTGGCAGCGGCAGACATGGTGCGGGTTTGCTGATAACCGGTGCTGCTGGCATACTCCCACACATGCCGCCACGCAGAAAAGCGGTCAGCAATATAAGGTTTGAATTTCAGCACCACACCGCAGCCAGCTGTGGCGGCGGCACAAATCATAGCGATGGAGGGCAGGTCGCCGCTGCGCAGAAAGGCGATGGCAAGAAAGGCGATGAAAAAGATCAGTGCCGTGCCGAAGTCGCTCATCAGTGCCAGACAGCCTACGCAGAACAGGGAAAATAAAATGGTGAAAATCAGATTGCGCCGAGCAAAGAGCCGATCCATGGTTTCTGCACCGGCCAGAATGAAAGCCACCTTCACAAATTCTGAGGGCTGAAAAGATAGGGGGCCCAGAGAGACCCAGTTGCGCGCACCGAACAGCTGCTGACCAAACAGCACGTTGAAAGCCAGCAATGCACAGGCGGCAATAGCCACAGGCCAGCGCAGCTTTTTTGCAACGGCAAGATCCCGCAGGAACAGCCCCAGCATCACAAAACAGAACAGCCCCAGCAATACAGAAAGGGTTTGCTTGGGCAGTGTGGAGATGGTGGAAGAAGCTGTGATGCTCAGGCAGAGGGTTGTGAGGAAAAATGCCAGGCTTTCCAGTTCAAAGCCGGTGCGGCGAAATACCCGGTACAGGGCATATAACCCCCACATGGCGCTGCAGAGGATGCCAAAGCAGCCCAGCAGTGTCATCATGTGTTCCGGCCCTTTGGCATAAACCAGCTGCAGCAGCAAAAGCCCCTGAAACAAAGAGAGATAAGCCAGGGTAAGCGTTGGTTTGATCCGACGGCCGGGGCGCTTGCGCCGCTGCGACTGCTGGCGCAGTTCTTCCACGCCGGCTGGGAAAAAATAAAGGTCGATGCCGGACACACTTACTTTGTCACCCACAGTAATGGCCCGCTGGTATTTAACTGTTTTGCCATTGACTGTTACGCCGCCCTTTGCGGTCAGCGGATAGATCGTCCACAGGCCGTCCTCATCCCGCTGCACGGCGGCGTGCTGGCGGGAGATAGTGGGAAAATTCAGCACAATATCGCAGGAAGCTGCGCGGCCAATGATGTTTTCCCAGTGGTTGAGAGGAAGCCGTGCGCCGTTGGGCATGCTGAAAAATCCCCAGGATTCTTCTTCCACCCGGCCGCGCAGCAGAGAAGAAACACAGCGCAGCACAATGATTAGGGCCAGCGCGGCGCACAAAATGTGGAGGAGAAGTGTGCCTGCCGCGCCGAAAGCCGCGCCTGCGCCTTCCGGCAGAGAAAACTGAGAGAAGGCATTTCCAAGTGCGGCGAAGAATTGGTTCAGTATTTGCATAATCGTATCCAAAGCGGTCACCTGCATCAAAAGTCGTGCTATGGGAACATAGCAGGGAGTGGTTATCATAGACAGAGATTTTATTATAACATAAATCCGGTGAAAATACAAAAACTTATCGGTATTGGATTATTTGCTGATGTGCAGGGTTTTCTTGCTGCGGTGTGGAGAGTGTGTTATAATCGAGCATTATAATCTTTTTATAAATAGAAGGGGGAGCGGCAGGATGCAGCTGAGGGCTTATTGCCCGGCGGACTGTCCGGTGCTGGCACAGCTGTTTTATGAAACAGTGCACACCGTCAATGCGCGGGATTACACGCAGGTACAGCTGAATGCCTGGGCTGACGGGCGAGTGGATCTTGAGGAGTGGAACCGTTCATTTTTGGAACATACCACCGTGGTTGCGCAAGTGAGCGGGTGCATTGCGGGATTTGGGGATATGACATGCACAGGCTATCTTGACCGGCTGTATGTGCACTGGCAAATGCAGTCTATGGGTATAGGAACAGCGATTTGCGATTATCTGGAGCAGACGGCGAAGGACTTTGCCATTCAGACCCATGCTTCTATCACGGCACGGCCTTTTTTTGAGAGGCGGGGCTATCAGGCTCTTCTGGAAGAGCAGGTGACACGCCGGGGTGTGCTGCTAAGACGCTGTTGGATGGTGAAAACGCGCAGCAGTTTGACGGGCTGCGAAAGGGATCGGGTGCTGCGGAAACATTGCGGAAGAGTACCCGGTTTGCTATAATAAAAGCCGGCTTTTGAGAGGGAGGCAGGAACGGCGTGAATCATAGACTGATTTGCAGGGTGATTGGGATTATACTCAGCATGGAAGGCTTGTGTATGCTGGCGCCTGCTTTGGTTTCTGCCCTTTACCGGGAACATCAGATGACGATGGCTTTTTGCTTTTCGGCGGGAATCTGTGTGGTTTTAGGTTTGCCGCTGTTCCGTGTGAAAACGGCGGAGCACGATAAACTGCAGGCCAGGGACGGTCTGCTGGCTGTTTCATTCAGTTGGATTGTCATGTCTGTTTTTGGGGCATTCCCTTATTGGATGAGCGGGTGCTTTGCCTCGCCGGTGGATGCGCTGTTTGAATCCTGCTCTGGCTTCACTACTACGGGGGCGACACTTTTGGCTGCTTTGGAAACGCTGCCAAAAGGTCTTTTGTTTTGGCGCAGCCTGACCCAGTGGATCGGCGGCATGGGCGTTCTGGTGCTTACACTGGCGCTCCTGCCGAAGATGGGAACGGGCAGCATTTATCTGCTGCGCGCAGAAAGTCCCGGGCCGATTAAAACAAAGCTTGTGCCCAAAATTGGGCAAAGTGCCAAAATCTTATATTCCATTTATCTCCTTTTGACGGCTGCGGAAATTCTTTGCCTGCGCATTGCGGGGATGCCGTGGTACGACAGCATCGTGCATGCCATGTCAACAGTGGCCACCGGCGGCTTTTCCAGCCGGACTGCCAGCCTGGGAGCGTATGAATCATTGGCTGTCAATGTGATTGTGGTGGTTTTCATGCTGCTTTCCAGCCTGAATTTTGCAATGCTGTACTTTGTGCTGGTCAAGCATACAATGCGGCTGAGGGACAACCGGGAAATTCAGATTTATTTTGCGATTTTGGCAGGGGCAGTGGCATTGATTACAGCGGATTTGATGCTGCACAGCAATTTGGGTGGTCTGGAAAGCCTTGGTCATGCGGTGTTTCAAACTGTATCGGTCTCCAGTACAACAGCTTTTGTGACAGCAGATTTTGGGCAATGGCCAGCTTTTTCTCAGATGCTGCTGCTGGTGTTGATGGCCATTGGCGGCTGTGCAGCTTCCACGGCGGGAGGAATTAAAGTGCAGCGGGTGGCGCTGCTGTTTCGGATTATGTACCGCCAGGTCTATGGATTGGTACATCCGCGGGTGGTGCGTACCATCTGCGTGGATGGACGGCGGGTGGAAGAGCCGGTGCTGGCCAATGTGTCGCTGTATTTCTTTGCTTATATTATGATTATTATTGTGATGGCTGCGGCGGCATCGCTGGACGGCCACACATTAGGAACCAGCTTGTCGGCGGCAATTGCCTGTGTCAGCAATACCGGCACAGGAATTGAACTGGCCGGGCCAACCAGCACCTTCAATGTTTTTTCAGCGCCGACAAAATTGCTGCTTTGTGTGGGAATGATCGCAGGACGTTTGGAGATTGTACCGGTGCTGCTGATGTTTTTCCCTTCGGTTTGGGCGAGAGGATAACGGCACTGCCGGAGCAGGAAAGGAGTTGTTTGTATTATGCAGCAAAGAGAAGTCCAGTTTCACATCCATTGCAAACAGGGGGATGTGGGAGCCTATTGTATTTTGCCGGGGGATCCAGGGCGCTGTGCGCCGATTGCCTCGCTGTTTGATCATGCGGAATTGGTGTCGCAGAACCGGGAGTATACGGTTTACACCGGAACGCTTCTGGGCGAACGGGTCAGCGTATGTTCCACGGGCATTGGAGGCCCCTCTGCGGCCATTGCCATGGAGGAACTGGCCAACATCGGCGCGCGGACTTTTATCCGTGTCGGCACCTGCGGCGGCATGGCGACGCAGGTGCGCGCCGGGGATGTGGTCATTGCCACCGGCGCGATCCGTATGGAGGGCACCAGCCGGGAATATGCCCCCATTGAATTCCCGGCTGTGGCGGATTTTGATGCGGTCTGTGCCCTGGTGCAGGCGGCAAAAAAGCTGGATTGGCCATTCCACACCGGCGTGGTGCAGTGTAAAGACTCTTTTTACGGGCAGCATGCGCCGGAGAGCATGCCTGTGGCACCAGAGCTGCTTTATAAATGGGAGGCATGGAAACGCCTGGGCACGCTGGCCAGTGAAATGGAGTCTGCAGCACTGTTTACGGTGGCTGCTGCCAGAGGCCTGCGATGTGGTGCGGTATTCAGTGCTTTGTGGAATCAGGAACGGGAAAAAGCCGGACTGGATCAGGATGAGGTGTTTGACACAACGGGAGCAGTCCATGTGGGCGTGGAAGCGCTGAAGCTGCTGATTGCGGCAGATCGGGAAAGAGATAAGCGATAAATGGCATATGGCGTTTAGGGCGGGGTGTCCAGCTGGACACCCCGCCTTTTCAGTGCTGCGGAAAAACTGGGCGCGGACAAAAAATCTGCGGTGCGCAGCAGCGCACCGCAGATAGTTCTCACAGTATATCTTTTTGTACGGTCAGGGTACTGTCTTTCATCAGATGAACATTGAGATGATTATAAGTGATTTCGATTTTGCGGCGGTCAAAAATTTCCTTCACGGTCTCTGTCAGAACAAAATGAGTTACCCAGTAATCGTCTGCAGTCGCCCAGGCATACAGCACATATTCCACACAGCTGTCCTGATAGGCATTGACATAGGCGGCCGGAGCGGGATCGGCGAGCAAGTGTTCTGTCTGCGCAGCGGCTTCTAAAAGTGCAGCGCGCACATCGGCTACGGCTGCTTCATAGGAAACGCCTACGGTGACGGTAATCCGCCGCTGGCCCAGGGTAGTATAGTTGGTGATTTTTTCTGCGGAGATATTGGAGTTGGGCAGCATCACGATTTCGCCGTCGGCAGTATACAATTTCGTGTACATCAGCCCGATTTCCTCAACAGTGCCGGTTACGCCGGCGATTTCTGCCAAATCTCCCAGGGAAATAGGACGCGAGGTCAGCAGCATGATGCCGCCGGCTAAATTGGACAGCATACCCTGAACTGCCAAAGAAACGGCCAGGGAAGCAACGCCCAGCAGAGCAACCAGAGAAGAAGAGGGGATGCCGAGGCTTTGGGCCACGATGATGAAGGTAACAATGTACATCAAGGCCTTCAGGCCGGTCAAAAGAAATTTTTGCAGCCGCTCGTCCAGTTGGGTATGTCGGATGGTGCGCCGGACGACGGACATGAGAATGCGGATTACGACAAGGCAAACCAGCAGCGTGATCAGCGCATAAACAACATTTTGCAGCGTTAAACCGCCCAGCAGGCTTGTCAGTGTGCTGATATCGACATTCAAAGGGCAAAACCTCCGATTTTAACAGATAGCCAATTTACCGGCCGCAGCACTTTTTATATTTTTTGCCGCTGCCGCAGGGGCAGGGGTCGTTGCGGCCCACTTTCTGTACATGTACGGGTCCCTTTTTTGCCTCAAAGTTGGCGGCTTCTTCCGGCGTGTGGCCGCAGAAGGACCAAAAACGGGAAACGGATTTCAGGTTTCCCAGCAAAAAGGCAAAGCTGCGCAGCTGATCTTCGCTGTCAAACCGGATGCCAGTGGCGGCGAGTTGGCGCATAAAAGCATCCACATCGGAACCGGATTCCAAATATTGCAGAATCTGAAGGGCATCTGCAATGGCGATTGCTTCCCTGAGCTGGAATGTGCGCGTCAGGAAATCACACATGGCGTGAAATGCATGGGTGGTTTCCCGGAAATTTTCATCCAGGTAATCTGCAATGTGTGTGGCAGAAGGAACATAATGGCTGTAATGTGCCTGTCTCTGGCGAAGTTCCTCAATCCGGGCGGTCTTGCCGGACAGCCGTGCGTGAATCAATTCGCCGTCAACGGCGGGCGTGGGCGCTGCGGCTTCCACCTCTTCTGCAGTGACAGAAGCGCCGGTGTGCTGATTATAAACAGCGGCGATCATTGATACCGGAGCGATGCCCCACAAATTGGTGAGGGCAATGCAATAGCGCGTCAGAGGATTGTCCGGCAGCGGTTCTTTTTCGGCGCTGTCCTTTTTGGGAGCGGCGCTTTTTTCAGTGGGAGCGGCGGGCTCCGCCTGCTCCGCGGCGGGGGCGGACGCTGCAGCGCCGCTGCCCATGGCTTCAGTCAGCACTGCCACCAACTCGTCCTTTTTCAGTTTGGAATAGCCGGAAATACCATGCTGTTTGCAAAGCTCCACGAGTTCGTCTTTTTTCAGTTTTGACAAAGATGCGGCGTTATTCATGCTTTAATCCATCCTTTATTGATATAATCGTTCAAGTCTTTTTATTGTAGCAGAGGAGAATATAGGACAACAAGAGGTAATTTTCACAAAAATCCTGCAAAATGTTCTGTAAGAAGCGGCTTTTTATGGCGCTGCGGTATGGGGGGCAGCTTTGCCGTCGGCGGGAGGGCTTTCGATGAGATATCCTTTGGCGCGCAAATCCTGCTGGATGATGTCCAGGGCGCTTTCCGAATCGGCGGAAACCGTGTGCCAGTGGCCGCCTTTGCATAAACCGTGCAGGGCGGCTTCCCGGCCTGTGTGGATGCTCTCAATAAACTGCTTGACTTCCCGCCGGCTGCACAGGTGCAGTTCTGCGCGGATAACGCCGTAAGTATTGTGAATCACGAAAATGTCCTGCACAGTGCCGCCGGCATCTACAAAAACGTTGAGCATGGGCTCGATGTCCGCTTCCGGGCAGCGGACATGGTAAGTGCGGGTATAGGTGTTGTCCGCCGACAAGATGTATCCCTGCCGGGTCGAGAGAATTTCATGTCCAGAGGTGCGCAGCAGCGCAATGTCCTGTACGATAACCTGACGGCTGACATTCAGCTGCTTGGCCAGCTGCGAGCCGTTCAAAATCTGACCCTTGAGCAGCTGCAGGATTTTTTTGCGGCGGTCTTCACCAGCCATGATGCAATCGCTCCTTTCATCAATCTGGGGTGTGAGGGGAAGATGGTGCTTCCAGGGGGTGCAGGTGCTTCATGGACAAATCCAGGATCGGGGAGGAGTGCGTCAGAGCGCCGGAGGAAATATAATCCACGCCAATTTCCCGCAGCTGAGAAATTTTTTCAGCGGTCACGTTGCCGGAGCACTCTGTTTCGGCCCGACCGTCAATCAGAGCAACAGCCTGTTTCATGGTATCAGCATCCATATTGTCCAGCATGATGATGTCAGCCCCGGCTTCCACAGCCTCCTGCACCTGCTCCAAAGTTTCGGTTTCCACCTCGATTTTGCGCACAAAAGGCGCATAAGCGCGGGCGCGTTCCACCGCCTGGCGGATACCGCCGGCTGCGCCGATGTGATTGTCTTTGAGCATGACGCCATCGGAGAGATTATAGCGGTGATTGGTTCCGCCGCCCGCAGTGACGGCATATTTTTCAAAAATACGCATGTTGGGCGTGGTTTTGCGGGTATCCAGCAGGGTGATGCCTGTCCCTTCCAGCAGCTTTACCATTTCAGCGGTGTGAGTGGCAATGCCGCTCATGCGCTGCAGATAATTCAGCGCTGTGCGTTCGCCGGAAAGCAGGGCGCGGATATCGCCCTGCAAAAGGGCGACGCGCTGGCCTTTTTCCACATGATCGCCATCCTGGCAGAAGTATTCCATGGAAAATGTGTTGTCGAGCAGCTGGAATACCCGGGCGAAGACCTGCAGTCCGGCGATGACGCCGCTTTGTTTGCACAAAAGCTCGACTTCGCCCCGGCAGGGCTTGGCCATCACGGCATTGGCGGACACATCTTCACTGGTGATGTCCTCCTCAAGGGCCATGCGCAGATAGCGGTCCATATTCAATTTCATCGTCACGTCACTGATTGCCATGTTGATTCAACCTCTCAATCTCGCCGAGAATGCGTTCTTTCCGTTTTTGCGCCAATGTTTCTGCGGGTTCGTACCGGCTGAAATCAATGGCGGGCAGCGCTGTGCTCAATGCTTCATAATGCTCTAAAATATGGCGCGCCGCGCGCTTGGCAAACACAAGGGATTCCAGCAGGGAATTGCTGGCCAAGCGGTTTTTGCCGTGCACGCCGTTGCAGGCGGTTTCGCCGATGGCATACAGATGCTCCATAGTGGTTTTGCTTTCCTCGTCTACATGGATACCGCCCATAAAGTAGTGCTGGGCGGGGGTGACGGGGATGCATTCCTTGGTCACGTCATACCCTTCTTCCAGACATTTGGTGTAAATGTTGGGGAAATGGGTTTTGATGGTTTCCTCGCCCAGGGGACGCAGGTCTTCCCAGACATATTCGGTGCCGTCTTTGGCCATCTGCTGATAAATGGCCGCTGTGAGCAGATCGCGGGGCATCAGCTCGTTGGCGAAGCGCTCCATTTTTGCGTTGTACAGCAAGGCCCCCTCGCCGCGCACAGATTCGGAGATGAGGAAGCTGCGGCCGGGCTTTTTGGTATACAGTGTGGTGGGGTGGATCTGTACATAATTGATGTTTTCCAAAGCGACATCGTGCTCCATGCACACAGCCAGACCGTCGCCCGTGAGCTGGGGATAATTGGTGGAATGGGTATAAAGACCGCCGATGCCGCCGCAGGCCAGCATGGTATAGTCGGCGGGAATGGTGTCGTAGCTGCCGTCGCTGCGGCGGATCACCACGCCCAGGCAAGTATTGCCGGTGCAGACCAAATCCACCATGGCGGTGTTTTCCAGAATCTGCACATTGGGCTTGTTTTTGCGCACTTGGGAGAGCAGACAGGAGGTGATCTCCTTGCCGGTCTCATCTTCGTGATAGAGAATGCGGGGCTTGCTGTGGGCGCCCTCCCGGGTGTAAAGCAGTGTGCCGTCGCTGGCACGGGCAAAGTCCACGCCGTAGCCGATCAGCTCCTGTATGGTGTCCCGGGAGGAGCGGATCATAATATCCACTGATTCCCGGCGGTTTTCGTAGTGGCCGGCTTTCAATGTATCGTCAAAGAAGCTTTGGTAATCCTCAGGCGTTTTCAGCACGCAGATACCGCCCTGGGCCAGAAAAGAATCGCTGTGCTCGATAATTTCCTTGGTGATCATCAGAATTTTCCGGTCTTCCGGAAACTGCAGCGCGGCGAACAGGCCGGCACAGCCGCTGCCGACGATTACAATATCCTGTTTTTCCATATGTACCGTCCTTTTTATTTGGCCAGCGCCAGCATCCGTTCCAGAGGAGCGTTGGCCCGACGGCGCATGGCCTCTTCCAGCGTTACTTCCCCTTCGCCGGTCTCCAGTACATGGGCGATTTTTTCCAAAGTGATGAATTTCATATCCTCACAGACAGGCAGCGGCTCCACAAAGAAGAATTCCTTGGTGGGATTCTGTGTGCGCAGTTTATAACCGATGCCGCATTCAGTGGCGATGATATATTGTGTGTCTGCATGGTCAGTGGCATACTGCAGAATACCAGAGGTGCTGCCGATATAATCGGCTTTGGCCAGCACGGCGGGAGTGCATTCCGGATGGGCCAGAACGGGCGCGCCGGGATGGGCGTCTTTGGCCCGGTCGATGTCCTCGGGCGTGATTTTCGCGTGGATGGGGCAGCGGCCGTCGTTGAAAATAAACTGCTTTTCCGGCAGCTGAGCGGCGATATGGCGGCCCAGGTTTTCGTCGGGGATGAAGATAATCTCCTGATTGGGCAGAGCGCGGACGATGGAGAGCGCATTGGCAGAAGTGACACATACGTCGGAGCAGGTTTTCAGCTCTGCGGTGGAGTTGATATAACACACCACAGCGGCGGCAGGATGCTCTGCACGCAGCTGTGCAACCTTTTCCGGTGTGATCATGTGGGCCATGGCGCAGTCAGCCCGGCTGTCCGGCAGCAGTACCTTTTTTTCGGGATTGAGGATTTTGGCGCTCTCGCCCATGAAGGAAACGCCGCAGACCACCAGCGTTTTTGCATTGAGGCTGACGGCCAGCTTGCTCAGATAAAAGGAATCTCCAATATAATCGGCAATGGCCTGCACCTCATCGCTGACATAGTAGTGGGCCAGGATTACGGCGTCCTGCTGCTTTTTCAAAGCTTCAATTTTCTCTTTCAGTTCCATCAGGATTCCCCCAAATAACATGTTCTTTTTCTTTGCTGTTGTTAAGGCAATGCAAAATTCTGGTATAGTATAGCATATGAAACGACATCTGACAAGACAGAAGTATGGCATTTGACAAATCTTTTGTATAGGCCGTTTGGAAGATCAAAAAGCATGGCGAAAAATCAGCGATTGTGGCCAATAGACGGACAAACTGCGCCATGGTATAATCATGGCAATAAAAGCGCTGCGCGCAGTTTTGACAGCAGACCGGGTATGTTCCGGGTTTGCCGAAGAATCTGCGCGGCAGCAGACGGAAAGGATGCCGCCATGAACAAAACTGCTTTTTTATTTACCGGACAGTCCTCCCAATATGTGGGGATGGGAAAAAGCCTGTATGAGAGTGCGGAAGTTTGCCGCACCTGCTTTGACCGTGCTGATGATATTATGGGCCGGAATATCAGCGCGATCTGTTTTGAAGGGCCGGATGAACGCCTGAATATGACGGAAAATACCCAGCCCTGCATTTTGACAACGGAATATGCGGCTTTTTCGGCGCTGTCGGCCCGCGGCGCTCGGCCCGATGCGATTGCAGGCTTTTCTCTGGGAGAATACGGCGCACTGGCTGCCGCAGGCGTCCTTTCCTTTGAAGATGCGCTGGGCATTATTAAAATCCGGGCCAAAGCAATGCAGGAAGCGGTGCCTGTGGGAAAAGGCGCCATGGTGGCGGTTATGGGCCCGGCGGAGCGTGCCATTGCCCTCAGTGAACAGGTGGAGGGATATCTTGCAGTGTCCAATCGCAATGCGCCGGCCAAGCTGATTTTTGCAGGGGAGATTGCTGCTACCCGTGCGTTTCAGGAGCTGCTGGATGCCGAGAAAATCAAAAACACTGTGATTCCTGTGAGCATTCCATCCCATTGTGCGCTGATGGAACCGGCGCAGCAGGCGCTGGACAAGGCGTTTTCCGCGGTGGAACTCTCGGCGCCCCGGGTGGACTTTTATATGAATACCGACGGAGAAAAAGAAAGCGATCCGGCGGAGATTCAGAAAAAAATGGTGCTGCAGCTGTGCGTGGCGGTACAGTGCGAGCAGATTATCCGCAATATGCTGCGCGACGGTGTGGACACTTTTGTGGAGCTGGGGCCGAAAACGATGTATTCCAATTTTGTGCGGGAAATTGCGCCGGATGCGCGGCTTCTGCATGTGGAAGATCGGGCGTCTTTGGAAGAAACGGCGGCGGCCCTCGCTTTGGAGTGAGGAGGAGCGACCATGCGGGAAGTTGGAATTGTAGGCGTTGGCCATACGAAATTTGGAAAAACCGATCAGGATTTTTTGACGATGCTGGGAGAGGCTGCGCTGCTTTGCCTGGATGACGCGGGCGTTGCTCCGGGGCCCGGCGCGGGCATTGACCAGGTGCTTGTGGCTTCCGTGGGCGGAGGAATGGTCAACCGTATCAGTGCCAGCGCCAGCGCTTTGGTGGATACGCTGCATCTGTGTCCCGCCATGGCGGAGTGCGTTGAAAATGGGCCGGCCAGCGGCGCCAGCGCGGTGAAACTGGGCTATATGGCCATTGCCAGCGGCATGTGCGACTGCGTGCTGGTGGTGGGCGGAGAAAAGATGAATGGAAAGGGCGGCGCTGCAGCCACCGATTTTGTCTCCACCATGCTGCACCCTGAGGCGGAGTATGCCTATGGACTGACGCTGACTGCCTTTGTCGCCATGTTCACCCGGCTGATTATGGAAAAATATGGTGTAACGGCGGAAGATATGGCCCGGGTGGCGGTGAAGAACCATGAAAACGCCATGCACAATCCCGATGCCCAGCTGCACAAGCGCGTGACACTGGAGGAATTGACGGAGGGACCGGATTTGGAGCGCAAAAATCCCCTGGTGGCTGATCCCCTGCGGCGGTATGATATGTGCCCCATGTCCGACGGCGCTGCAGCGGTGCTGCTGTGTGCCATGGAGCGGGCGGAGCGCTTTGTGAAGCCGCCCGTGCGCATTGCAGGCATCGGGCAGGCCACAGATACCCATGTGGTGGCCAACCGCGCAGTGCCCACAGATTTGCTGGCAGTGCGCCTGGCGGCGCAGCGGGCCTATGCCATGGCAGGACTGGGGCCGGAGGACATGGATGTGGCAGAGCTGCACGATGCTTTTCAAATTCTGGAAATTGTGGAGAGCGAAGAGGTTGGCTTCTTTCCACGCGGCGAAGGCCATCTGGCTGTGCGCAGAGGGGATACGGCGCTGGGAGGGAGAATTCCGATCAATCCCTCCGGGGGCTTGAAAGCCAAGGGACATCCCCTGGGCGCCACGGGGGTTTCACAGGTTGTTGAGATTGTGCGTCAGCTGCGGCGGGAAGCCGGCGTGCGGCAGGTGGAAGGTGCGAAGGCCGGCCTGTGCGTGAATTTTGGCGGTTTCGGCAACAATGTGGTTGCCACAGTGCTGACCAGAGCGTGAAGGGAGGAGAGCTGTGTGAAATTGTGTGCTTATCGCTGTAAAACATGCGGCAAACGAACCCACCCTGCGCGCTTTGTCTGCGACAGCTGCGGCGGCCGGGAGTTTGTGCAGGAGCCGCTGGAGGGGCCTGTGCGGCTTTTGACATATACCCGGGTGCACAATCTGCCGGCGGGCATCAATAAGCCGCACCTCGATTTTGGAATTGTGGAATTTGAAAATGGCGTGCGCGTTTCCGGACAGCTGGAATTGCACAGTCCGGCTGCTATTGGCATGAAATTGGAGGCGTCCTCCGGCGTGGTGCGCGTTTTGCAGGGGGAAGAGATTACGGGCTTTATTTTCCGGGAACCCTGAGTGTAGCAGCCCGTGTATTTTTGAAAAAGCAGCGCTCCGGCTTCCTCAGCGGAACCGGGGCGCTGCTTTTTCTCCTGCTGCCGGTGAAGGAAAGAGACGCCGCCGCGCGCTTGTGCAATATTGCACAAGCGCGCTGCGGCTGATATGTATCAAATAGAAAGGAGAGAAGAAAGGATGCTTAAGTATCGCCGTTCAGATCGCTGACCAATGCATTGGCCAGGGTATCCAATTCGGTTTCTTTGTCGTCGTGCAGGGCAGAGGCCAGGGAAAGACGCTCGTTGAGGACAGTCATATTTTTCATTTCCTCGTCGATGAATTTCTGCATCAGGTCGCCGGACTTGCAGGCCCAGGAGCCGTTTTCGATGATGGCAAAGGTGCGGTTCTGCAGGTTCAGCGCCTTCATGTCCTCCAGATAATTTTTCATCACCGGGTAAATGCCCAGGTTGTAGGTAACGGAGGCCAGCACGATGTGGCTGTATTTGAAACTTTCGGAAATCAGATAGGAAACGTGCGTGTTGGATACATCGTAAACAGCCACGTTTCTTACGCCCTTTTCGCACAGCCGGGCGGCCAGCGCCTGGGCGGCAGCCTCGGTGTTGCCGTACATGGAGGCGTAGACGATCAGAACGCCCTTGACTTCTGGCTCATAACGGCTCCATTTGTCGTATTTTTCAATGAAATATCCCAGATTTTCCCGCCACACGGGGCCGTGCAGAGGACAGATATACTTGATTTGATCCAGAATACCGCCGGCTTTTTTCAGCAGCGCCTGAATATGAGGGCCGTATTTACCCACAATATTGGTCAGGTAACGGCGCGCTTCATCAATCCAATCCCGGTCGAAATCCACCTCGTCGGCAAACAGTTTGCCGTCCAGCGCCATGAAGGAGCCGAAAGCGTCGGCAGAGAAGAGCACGCCGTTGGTGGTGTCAAAGGTCACCATGGCCTCGGGCCAGTGCACCATGGGGGCGGAGATAAAGGTAACGGTGTGGGTGCCGAAGGTGTAGGTGTCGCCTTCCTTCACCTGAATGCAGGGGTGGCTGTCCACATGGAACCCAAACTGCCGCATCAGCATAAACGCCTTTTCAGTGGAGATGATCTGTACTTCGGGATAGCGAATGAGAATCTCCTCAATAGAGGCGGCGTGATCCGGTTCCACATGATTGATCACCAGGTAGTCCAAAGGCTTTCCGGCAAGCAGATATTCCACATTTTCCAGCATCTGGCGGCAGGCGGACCAGTCAATCGTGTCAAACAGGACAGACTTTTCGTCCAGCAGCAGATAGGCATTGTAGCTCACGCCTTTGGGGATGGGGTGGATGTTTTCAAACAGGGCCAGCCTGTGGTCATTGGCGCCTACCCAATACAGATTTTCCGTAACGGTTCTTACACAATGCATAACAATCCTCCTTTAATCAAATACATGATCCATTATGCTTCAATAAATTGCTCTTTGCCTTCTGCGCACTCGGGGCAGACCCAGTCTGCAGGCAGATTTTCAAACAGCGTGCCGGGGGCGATTTCCGCATCTTCGTCGCCGATTTCCGGAATGTATTCATAGCCGCAGCCGCTGCAGACATAGCGTTTGCCGATGGGTTCGGGCTTGGGCACCGGGGGCCGCTTCATTTTCACCATGGGCGGCGCAGGCTGTTTTTTGCCTGTGTCCAAGGCGGCAGCCAGCAGGGGCAGGATTTCATTGACATCGCCCACAATGCCGTAATCGCAGTTTTTGAAGATGGGGGCATTGCCGTTTTTATTGATGGCCACAATGGTGGAGGCGTCCTTGATGCCCTTGAGATGCTGCACGGCGCCGGAAATGCCGCAGGCGATGTACAGATTGCCGGTGAATTTCTGGCCGGACATACCTACATAGCGGTTCAGCGGCAGGTATTTCAGGGTTTCCGCCACAGGGCGGGAAGAACCAATGGCCGCGCCGGCGGCCTTGGCCAGATTTTCGATGAGTTTCATATTTTTCTTGTCGCCGATGCCCTTGCCGGCGGAAACCACCCGCTCTGCCTGGGCGATGGGGGTATCCAGCGGAATTCCCACGGTGAAATCGTGGCCATCCTTTTTCAGGGCTTCCACCAGAGCGGCAACCTTGTCCTGGGCTTCGCCGTCCCGGAAGATCTGGTGCTTGCGCACGCCGGTGATGGGCGCGGGTTTTTTGGCCACGGAGCGGCTGGAACCGCCTTTTTCCTTGGGCATCTTGCCGATCAGGTGGGAAGCGATAACCACGCGCTGAATTTCGTTGGTGCCCTCGTAAATCGTGGTGATTTTGGCGTCGCGGTACATCCGTTCCACTTCCATGCCCTTGAGGAAGCCGGTGCCGCCGAAAATCTGAACCGCGTCGTTGGTCACTTCCAGGGCGATGTCGGATGCGTACATCTTGGCCATGGCGGATTCCATGCCATAAGGGGCGTGATGCTCCTTCAGTTCCGCGGCGGAATAAATCAGGAAGCGGGCACAGCGCAGCTTTGTGGCCATGTCTGCCAGTTTGAAGGACAGAGACTGCTGGGCTGCAATGGGTTTGCCGAACTGGACGCGTTCTTTGGAATAGGCCAGTGCCTGCTCAAAAGCACCCTGGGCGATGCCCAGCGCCTGTGCTGCGATGCCGATGCGGCCGCCGTCCAAAGTGGCCATGGCGATTTTGAAGCCTTCGCCTTCCTTGCCCAGCAGATTTTCCTTGGGCACTTTTACATCGTTGAAAATCAGCTCCGCAGTGGAAGAAGAGCGAATGCCCATCTTGTCGTAGTGGTCGCCGAATTCAAAGCCCTTCCATCCCTTTTCCACAATAAAGGCGGAAATGCCGCGGGTGCCGATGTCGGGAGTGGTGACGGCAAAAACAACATAGGTGTCCGCTTTGGGGGCGTTGGTGATAAAGATTTTGCCGCCGTTGAGCAGATAATGGTCGCCCTTGTCCACAGCGGTGGTTTCCGTGCCGCCGGCATCAGAGCCTGCGTTGGGCTCCGTCAGGCCGAAGGCACCGAGTTTTTCGCCCCTGGCAAGAGGTACCAGATACTTTTTCTTCTGCTCCTCTGTGCCGAAAGCAAAAATCGGCCAGGAACCCAGGGATACATGAGCGGACAGAATCACGCCCGTACCGCCATCCACCCGGGACAGCTCTTCCACCGCGATGGCATAGCTGATGGCGTCCAATCCTGCGCCGCCATACTCTTTGGGGTAAGGAATGCCCATGAGCCCCATTTTGCCCAGCTTCTGAATGGCCTCTGTGGGGAATTCATTCTGCTGGTCCATCATAAAGGCAAGGGGCTTGACTTCTTCTTCCGCAAAAGCGCGGATCTTGGCACGCAGGTCCTCGTGTGCTTGGGTCGTCTGGAATAGCATAGTGGTACCTCCTTTATATAATAAAACAAAATTTGTGCAGGTACAATTAAAAAATTCAGCGAGTGCCTGTCAAAAGCTCTGCCAGGGAATGGGCACGCAGCTCGGCATCCAGTTTCTGCTGAATTGTGGATAACCGGCAGTGCAGCGCACACATGCCGTGCGTTGCGCGCCAGGGACAGGTGTACTCCGGATCCATACAGGCGTTCAGATCGCTTCGCTCTCCCATAGCCTGCATGAGGTCATACAAAGATGTTTGCGATAAATCTGCACACAGGCGGAATCCGCCCGCGGTGCCCCGGATGGAGCATACCAAACCCGCTTTGGAAAGCTTGATGAGGATTTTATAGGCAAAAGCCTGGGGCACGAGTTCGGATTCTGCAATATCCCGCACGGCGTGCAATTCGCCGTCCAGCAGTACGCGCAGCAGACGCAGAGCATAATCGGTTTCCCGGGTGATGACCAAGGCTGCCAGTCCTTTCTGAACAAATGTTATATGCTTTCTTTATGGCCATCATATCAATCTGGATAATTTTTGTCAAGTATAGAATGAAAAATCAGAAACTTCTACAAAAACAAGGCTTTTTTCTGTACAGAAAGACAATGATGAAGGGCGTTAAAGTGGTGAGAACGCCATATTCGCTGATAAAAATACAATGATGGAACAAAATGATAGTTTATTTGGTCAAGGGTGCTGTTTTTTTCGACTATCCGCGCAGTTGCAATGATCCATATCAGCTGCATCGTTTTCTCTTTGGGCATCTTTGCTGAAATGAAATTCCCTTGCTATTTCTGGAAATATGCGGTAAAGTAAATATAGAAACAATATTCTAAACAATATGAAAAGAAGAGAACACAAGAGTAAAAGCAAAGGGGAATGAAACGATGAAACCTATTCAAAAACTCACCGCGATGATTCTTTCTGTTGTGCTTTTGGCTGGCATGCTCTGCACGGGGGCATGGGCGGCGGACTCTGAGAGCCTTGCTGGCAGCAGCCCGATTGTTTCTTCCTGGGCAGAGGCAAATGTTGCCCAGGCGGATGACCTCGGCCTGATCCCCAGCGGACTCCCGGCAGATTATACCCAGCCAATCACACGCGGCCAGTTCTGCAAGCTGGCGGTGGAGCTGTATGAAACCGTGATGGATACGACGATTACAGGCCGTGCTACTTTTACGGACACCAGCGATGTCAATGTGCAGAAAATGGCCTATCTCAAGGTAATCAACGGCTATGGCGACGGCACCTTTGGCCCGAATGA
The DNA here is from genome assembly GCA_904420565.1 of Candidatus Pseudoscillospira faecavium. Classification (GTDB taxonomy): domain Bacteria; phylum Bacillota; class Clostridia; order Oscillospirales; family Oscillospiraceae; genus Pseudoscillospira; species Pseudoscillospira faecavium. Next base: position 3,274 of record CAJFVV010000005.1, on the reverse strand, counting down.
TCTGCTCACCCGGGAGCAGGCGGCCGTGATTCTGGCGCGCCTGATGGACGCGATGGGCATCACCCTGAGCGCGGAGAAAACGCCCTTTACAGATGCTGTCAGCAGTTGGGCAGTCACCGGTGTTGCCCAGGTCTACGGTGCGGAGATTATGATCGGCACGACGGCAACGACCTTCAGCCCCTATCAGAACTACACCATTGAGCAGTCCATCGTGACCATGCTCCGCGAATATCATTATGCGGACAACCGCAATCCCGCTGCAGAGCCGGAGCAGCCCGAGGAAGAGACGGTGAAAGGCGGCGCCTGCGGCACAAATGTCAAATGGACGCTGGACAGCACCGGTGTTCTCACCATTTCGGGGACAGGGAAGATGAGCTATTATTCCCACACGAAGCAGCCCTGGTATTCTCTGCGCGGCCAGGTTCGGAGCATTGTGGTGGAAGAAGGCGTAACGGAGATGTTCCACAGCGCCTTCCGGGACTGCTATAACGCCACCAGCGTTTCCCTGCCCAGCAGCATCAGCCGGATTGACGGCTATTTGTTCAACGGGTGCAGTTCACTGACGAGCATCACCATTCCGAAAACAGTGTCTTCTGTTGATTACTACTATGCCTTCGGCGGCTGCACAGCTTTGCAGAGCATCAATGTGGAGCAGGGCAATCCGTCTTATTGCAGCGTGGACGGTGTGCTGTTTACCAAAGATAAAACGGGCTTGTGCTGCTATCCCGACGGCAAGACAGGAACGAGCTACACCATTCCCAGCGGCGTGCAGAGTGTGTATAACTTCGGTGCCAATGATTACATCACGTCCCTCACGGTGCCCAGCAGCGTTACCTGGCTGATGTACAACAGCATCAAGAACTGTGACAATCTGACCGACCTGCACTTTGCCACGACGCAGGCTTTCTATTCCGCCATCCGCGTGATGGATATCACCAATACGGAGTGGGAGCGCTATACGATTCACACCGGCACGTCTGTGGAAGAACCCTCCACGGATCCCACCACGCCGGAGACACCCTCTACCGACCCGGGCACGGGGGATGCGGTTCTGGCCAACGGCAAAGAGATCACGGATGATAATATCCGCGAGATTCTGTATGGCCTGCAGGACGAATATCCAGAGGGAATGCACTGGACCAATGCCAATAAGTACTATTCTTCCGCAATGCACATCACCGGCCTGGGCTGCGCGGGCTTTGCCTTTATCTGCAGCGATGCGGTGTTTGGCGACCTGCCCATTACCAGCAAGCACTCCGATTTCGACGCCATTCGGGTGGGCGATATTCTCCGCATCAACAACAACACCCATTCCGTGGTCGTGTTGGAAAAGCGGGCGGACAGCGTGATTGTGACGGAAGGCAACTACAACAGCTCCATCCACTGGGGCCGTGAAATCAGCCGCAGCACTTTGGAAAACGGCAATTTCTACGCCCAGAGCCGCTATCCGGTCTAAACAGTCGACGGTAAAACAGCCAAGAAGCCCGGCAGTTCCGAGAAGGAGTTGCCGGGCTTTTTTGCAGGCGGCGGCGCGCCTCCGCTTTTTTCATAGGCAAAAACGGGCGAGAGTGTGTGCCAATAAGGCTGCCCCGTTTGCAATATGCCCAAATTGGGTTCCTATTTATGTGATATGAAAAGCGGCGGCGTTTCATCGTGCCGCTGAGATACACCCTATTCACATTCAAAAAGCAAGGGCGGGATTGCTCCTGCCCTTGCTTTGTTATCTTGCTGCGACCAAATAGGTAAAAGTTTCCATACCAGACGAACTTGGTAAACTGAGCGTGATGCTAAATTCATCGTTTAGGGTTTCCGGTTCTACGTTGATAAATCCTATCGTTCTGAGCGAAATGGTTTCCCCGGCGTTTAAGTAATTATTACTTGTAGGATTGCGACTGATTATATCTCCGCTATCAGGGTCTAAAACCACCGCAGGGTCTAACTCCATACCTGCCCCACCATCAAGGTGAGTTACTGTATATTCTTCGTCATTGTATAAAACTGTCCAATCTAAGCTTAAATCATCAATGTCATCCAAACGAATGGCTTGGTCTCTAATGTCAATATACCCACTTCTGTCTTTATTGGTTACCGTAAAAGTGGGGATAATCATAGAACTTCCCACTTTCGCGCCGAAATTAGTTTCTTCCTCTGTTGGTTGTATTGTATTTGGGTCGGCAAAAATCGACAAATCGCAGTTGTTCAAAGTGAAGTCAACAATATCTGTTGATACCGTATCACCGATATTGTAGTACTGTGTGTCTGCATCGTTATCGCTATTTTCGGTTTCCCCTCCGCAAGCCGCCAAGGACAACATAAGCGCCGCCGCCAGAATCAGCGGCAATATCTTTTTCATTGTTCCTGATCTCCTTTCCGCACAACCTTTCAAAAGGTGTGTTTGTCCATCTTGGGTGTCCTCTTCATCTGACAAAAGAAAAATGTACGAATACTGTGCAAAGTGACAGTATTTCGTACAATCCATCATATATATATATTGTCAAGACCTTTTGCAAAATTTCTCCAAAATGACGGAAAATGTCGCTGCCCACGGGAAAACGCGGCGCATGGCAGAGCGTGCAAATGTTTTCACCGGGCAACAGCGCAGCCGGGTTTCCGCATGCTTGATTCTTAAAAATTTTCCCAAAATCAAGCGTACTGCCGTGGCAGTCGGGAGTGTGGAAACAAAATAAAAAAATTCCGCAGACCATTGAAACACAATGGTCTGCGGGATTTTCTGGTCCGAGTGTTGAGATTCGAACTCAAGGCCTCTTGAACCCCATTCAAGCGCGATACCAAACTTCGCCACACCCGGATGTCAGCTTGGATATGATAACACATCCAGCAGAGAAATGCAAGAGGAAATTTCCTGTTTTTTGAAAAATTTTGTAAATTGAGAAAAAGAGCACTGTGCTGCAAGGAGGGGGCAAGGGCCAAATGGTTTGCAAAGCACAGATTGCAGCCCGCAGACGGCCGAAAAAAGCGGAATTGGCCGATTTTCTGTGACAGGAAAGAAATGGCGGTTGACAACGGAACGGTTTTATGGTATCATACAACCTGCGTTTAGGCGTGAAGCCGGGAATTAAGACTTGGAGAGGTGGCCGAGCGGTTGAAGGCACCAGTCTTGAAAACTGGCGAAGCGCGAGTTTCCGTGGGTTCGAATCCCACCCTCTCCGCCAAAATGTTTTTATCATTCGACCTGCAGAAGTACCCAAGAGGCCGAAGGGGCTCCCCTGCTAAGGGAGTAGGCCGGGTAACCGGCGCGAGGGTTCAAATCCCT
>CAJFVV010000004.1 GCA_904420565.1 Candidatus Pseudoscillospira faecavium | reverse complement strand
GGATGTCCAGGCCGTCAACGGCATGGATAAGGTCTATCTGTGGCGCAACGGTATCTGCGTCGACACGAAGGAACTCAACGCCACCACCGACCGCACCACCCTGACCTTCAAGACCACCGTTCCCGCCGGCGAGCACGTGTGGTACAGCTACACCGCCGTTGATTCCAACGGCAAGTGGGCTGCGTCCAACCCCATCTGGGTCGACGTCAAGGGTTATCCCGATGTCCAGGCCGGCGCATGGTACTATGATGCCGTGATGGATGTCACCGACAAGGGCCTGATGAATGGTACCGGCGATGGTTCCGCATTCAGCCCCAATATGACACTGACCCGCGGCATGGCTGCTACGGTGCTGTATCGTATGTCTGGGGAAACCACAGGCGTTGCGGCGGAAGCTGGCACTACTTTCAGCGATGTCAGTGCAGGCCAGTGGTATGCTGAAGCTGTGGATTGGGCGGCAGATAACGGTATTGTAACGGGCTATAATGGCAAGTTTAATCCGAACGCCAATATCACGCGTCAGGATATGGTCACCATGCTGTATCGTTATGCACAATATAAGCAGGACGATGTCAGCCAGACCAATGATTTGGCGGCCTTTACAGATAAGGACAGCATTGCTTCTTATGCTTTGGACAGCATGAAATGGGCTGTGGGTGAAGGCATTTTGACTGGACGCACCACGGAGACGCTGGTGCCTAAGGCAAACCTGAACAGAGCTGAATTTGCCACGATGGTCAGCCGCTATCTTGCATAAAGCAGATATTTTTGTTACTGCAGCTGGCAGCCTTGTGCTGCACAGTTGAGAACGAGTGAAAAACGCCCCGAATTCAAAAAATTCGGGGCGTTTTTATTTTGCACGGTTAAAAATTGTATAAAGAAGAAAAAACTGATATATTTATTTCTATTTTTTAACTATTAAAAAAGAATGATAAGCAGAGTGCACAATAATAAAAAATACTTTTATGCAATTCTCTGATTCTTAATAATAAATATTGTATTTTTCGGATTTTATATTAAAATAGAGAAGTAAATAAAAACTGATGAATCGACCATAATTGAGAACTTTCGACCGTATATGGATGCAGTTGCTTGGCAGTGAAGGGGAGAAATCAGGGTGGCGCTCAAAGGAAAGAAGAAGATTGAAGAAGTATTAACAGCTGATTTCTACAGTCGTTATAGCGGTTTGCTGGCTTTAAGCAACCTTGCCATTATGATTGTGGATTTGGATGGAAAGATTCTGTATGAGTTTATTCCCTCACCCGATTTTTGCAAATATGTTTGTCAAACGGATCAGCATACAGTTTGTCCGGCCTGTATGGGCTGTATGAACGGAGGGCAGGAGCCTTCTTTTGTCTGTCCGAATGGGTTGAAAAATATAGCGGTGCCGATTCAGGAAGGGGATGCCACGGTGGCTTATGTGATTGGCGGCCGTGTGTATTCCCATGAGACAGAATATCAAAAATATATGCTTGAAATTCCGAAATTGGCGCAGCAGCGCAATTTGGATGCGGAATTTGTGGCCAAAACCTGCTCCATGCTGAAAACAGCGGAAACAGAAAAAATTAATGCCCATGAACAGCTATGCACATATATTGCCCAGAGCATTTCCCGTGCATTGACGCATGGAGTCAAGGAAGTTTCCATGCAGTCAATTGAAAAGGATATGCTGGAGCGGAAAATCATTGACCTGGAAGCAAAAAACAATTCGGTGATTGTCAATCCGCATTTCCTTTTTAATACGCTCAACTGCATTGCGCGTATTGCCTATTTTGAACATGCGCCCAAGACAGAAGAGTTGATTTATTATCTATCCGATCTGCTGCGCTATAATGTGCAAAATGGGGAGTCTTTGCACACAATCCAGGCAGAATTGGATAATATTGAGAAATATCTCTATATTCAAAAGGCACGGTTCCAGTCCAGACTGCAGTATTCCATCAATGTGCCGGAGCATATTCGCTCCTGCCGGATCCCGAATATGATTCTGCAGCCGGTGGTGGAAAATGCATTAATTCACGGTATTTCACCAAAGCGGGACGGCGGGAAAATCGATATTTATGCCGAAAACCACGGAGATAAAATTACAATTTTTGTGGTGGACAATGGCAACGGTTTTCCAAAAGAGGTTTTGAAGCGTTTGAAAGAGAAGGAAAATTCTGGAAACAGTGAAATGGGATTGCGGATTACAGATAAGCGGATTAAACAATACTATGGTGAAGCCTATGGTTTGGAAGTTGTAAAGTCAGATTACAGCGGCAGTACAGTATCGATTACAATTTCGAAAAGCCTGATTGCGAGGTGAGACAGGTGCACTCCATCTTAATAGTGGAAGACGAAGAGCTGGAACTTGAATTTATTGAAACAGTCATTCGGGAGGAGTTGCAGCCGGAAGATACGCTGCTGACGGCGCAGACAGGCGCGCAGGCGGTGCGCATAGCTAAAAAGCGCCGCCCGGATATTATTATTATGGATTTGATGCTGCCGGAAATGGATGGATTGGAGGCTATTGCTGAAATTCGGAAGTTTGCACCGGATACCTGCATCAGTATTTTGACAGCGTATACGGAATTTCATTATGCGCAACGTGCGATCAGCCTGCGTGTATTTGAATACATGCTTAAGCCGATCAAGCCTTCGGATTTTAAGGTGATTCTGAAGCGCATGATGGAAAGTGTAGAGGAAGGGCGGGCCTATGCAAAATCCAATGTGCCGCAAATTGCTTCGGAAACGATTGCGAAGAACGGCAGTGACGGCGCTGAACAGCAGTCTTTTATTGATGAGTCTGTCCGCTATATCCAAAAGCATTTTAAAGAACGGCTGACGCTGCAAATGGTGGCTTCGCGGGTATATATGAACGCTCAGTATTTTTCCCGCGTATTTAAACGGGAAACGGGAGTTACCTTTACAGAGTATGTCAATACGCTGAAGATCCAATATGCCTGCAAATTGCTGGAAACAACCAATTATCCGGCATATCGGATTTCCAGTGAATGCGGGTTTACCGATCCGTCTTATTTTAATCGTGTATTTTTTGCACAGATGAATATGACGCCAAAAAAATATAAAAAAATTTTTCGGATGGCACAGGATGGCGGAAACAGTTTGGAAGAGTAAGCTGTCTTTGCATTTGCTGGCCTGTTGTGAGAAAAACAGCCCTCTGCTGCAGAGTACCGCAGCAGAGGGCTATTAAGATTTTGCCTGTATTCCCAGGCAAAAGGTATGGATCGCACAATGTTTCCCGCATCAATAGGGGGGTAGGAGGTAGATTACCGGATAAAAATAAAAAGTATGGGTGGTAGAGGAGATTCCGAAGGGAAAAAAGTCCGGCAAATCGACCGATGCGGGTAACAACGGTCACAAGAAACGGGAAAGTATGAAACGACCATACCACGATAGGCAAGCCTGTAATGACTGTCTATACAGATGCTGCATTTTCTGTCATAGCAAGATGCATCTGCTGTCTTTCAGTATATCGGGGTCTTTGTGCGGCGTCTTGCACTAATTCCATCTTATTTATGGATTTCTGTGACTTGTTATGCTGCAGAGTAATACAATTTTGCATTTATGGGAAATTTTGTCAAAATGATTTAAAAAATGCCCCTTCAATGAATTGAATTTTATGAAAAAATCCAATATTTTCGAATAAATACAATAAAGTAAAAATACTGCAAAAAATGAAAAGGATAAATAATAATATTGCAAAAAGGTCTTCCGTTTTGTATGATGTATGTAGAGCGTGTTCTGTTAAAATAAAATTGTATAAAAAGGTAATTGCAGCTGTTGGATTTAAGTGCAGCTGAAGGAGGGATTCAGATCATGACGGGTATGGAATTGGCAAAAGCCTATTATGAAACTTATGGCAAGCAGATGTTGGAAGAGGAATTCCCGAAGTATGTGAATCGCATTGCAGTTGGTCTGGCGGGAGAGGGATCGGAGTGTTTTGGCTTTGATGATGCAATTTCCCGCGACCATGATTTTGGTCCTTCTTTTTGCATGTGGTTGACAAAAGAAGATTATCAGGTTATTTCTGAGGATTTGCGCCGGGCTTATAATATGCTGCCAAAGGATTTTTACGGGTATCCGCCGCGCAAGGAGGAACCTTATGGCGGAGAACGCGTCGGTGTGCTGTGCATTGATGACTTTTTCTGCCGCCAAATCGGACGGGGAGATGCAGAATTTACATTGATGGGCTGGCTTTCTTTGCCAGAAACCCGTTTGGCCACTGTGACCAACGGGCAGGTTTTTACCGATCCTTTAGGGCAGTTTACGGCCATTCGCGAAAAGCTTCTGGCCTTTTATCCTGAAGATGTCCGCCTGAAGAAGATGGCGGCCCGTGCGGCAATTATGGGGCAGGCTGGTCAGTATAACTATGCGCGCTGCATGCGCCGTGGGGAAACAGTGGCAGCACAGTATGCCCTCAGCCAATTTGTTATCAATACCATTTCTATGGTATTTTTGCTGAACCGGCGTTATATGCCGTATTATAAGTGGATGCATCGGGGAATGCTGACGCTTCCGCTGCTGGGCGAAGAAGTGGGCGGCCTGCTCAAAGAACTTGTGGAAAATGGTGTCAGCATGAATGCGTGGGAAGGTTTGGAGATTTCCAGCGAACCCCAGGCGCTGAACAGTGCAGATCGCAACGTGCTTTTGATTGAGCAGATCTGCCGCCTGATTGCTGATGAGCTGCGGCGGGAAAGCCTGTCCTCGGAAACAAACAGTTTCCTGACACATCACGGTATTTCGATTATGTCCAGGATTCGCGACCCGAAGATTCGGAGCCTGCATTTGATGGAAGGATAAAAGGGTGGGCATATGAAACAAATTGCAGAATTGGTTTTCACAGAGTGGCGCCAATTTCAAAAAGTACAGAATGAGGGCGGCCGGGCGGAATGCCAGAACCATATGCGGGAATTTGTTATCAATCGCCTGGCGCAGTTTTTAACCTGGAATGAGGAAATGCGTGCAAGTTACCTGCAGGATTTGAAGGATGCAGAGGCAATCGGTTGGAATCTTCTGACGGAGAAATATGCCCGGATGATGCGCTATACTGCGCCGCAGCAGTATGCTGCGCTGTGCAATCAGCTGCCGGTGATCTCAGAATCCAAGGAGCGGCTGGTCAATGAGATTGTTGCCATTCAGCTGCGGTGGCAGCAGGAGTATGGCCGCAGGTATCCCAAAGTAGCGCGGGGGTCCCGGCCGATGAGCAGCAGCAGTGACGCCGAATATATTACCAGCTTTGAAACCTATCTGCGCTGCGAACTGGATACCTATTCTGAGCGGACGCTGCGTGCTTATCTGGCCCATGCGCGGGCTTTGGAGAGTCAGGGCGCCAACATGACGATTTTAAACCTTGAATTTGTGGCAAGGCTTTATGGCTTTTCTTCTTTGCAGGAAATGGAGGATAAAAGCCGTTGAGCGGATTCAGCGAGGCTTGAGAACCGGCACGGGGGTCCCCGCGCCGGTTTTTCTTCTTTCTTCGCGGCGGTAGTATTGAGAAAGGAAAAATTTGCTGAGAGTTTGTCCGGACATGGACAGATGTTTTTCGGAAAAAGGCACAAAAAGGAGCATTTTGAGAAGGCTTTCATCGGCAAATTCCCCGAAATTACATGGGAAATTAAAAAAGACTACCAAACTTGTCGTGGAAAAGTTATAATAGATGCTAACCGTTCACCTGTTGTTTTTGTTGATGAAGTTACAAATACAACGGCATGTGCGGCGAAAAAAGAAGCTGTGGCTTCTTTGCTGTTTGCCTGTGGAAAGGGCAAACAGATTTATTGATGAGAAGGAGAGGATTCCAATGAAAAAAACCCTGAGTGTGCTCCTGGCCGGAGCGATGCTGGCGGGTGCGCTGGCGGGCTGCGGCAATGGGGGCAACGGTGCCGGCTCTACGGATGAGAGCAATCCCAATGCCTTTAAGATCGGCGGCACAGGCCCGCTGACCGGCACAAGTGCCATTTACGGCAATGCCGTTAAGAACGGTGCTGAACTTGCTGTGGAAGAGATTAATGCAGAAGGCGGCATCCAGTTTGATCTGAAGATCGAGGATGATGAAGGTGACCCCGAAAAGGCGGCAAACTGCTACAACAAGCTGAAGGACTGGGGCATGCAGCTGTCTCTGGTATCCGTTACCAGCAAGCCTGCTGAGGCTATTTCCGTCAATCATTATGATGATCGTATCTTTGGTTTGACCCCGTCTGCTTCTTCTGTGGCAGTGACTGAGGGCAAAGACAACGTGTATCAGATGTGCTTTATCGACCCTGACCAGGGCACCACGGCTGCCGACTATATCGCTGATAACAATCTGGGCAGCAAGATTGCTGTCATTTATAAGAACGACGATGTATATTCTACCGGTATCTATGAGACCTTCGTCGAAGAAGCTGAGGTCAAGGGTTTGGAAGTGGTATCTGTCACAACGTTTACCGATGCGACCTCCAATGATTTCAGCGTGCAGCTGAATGATGCCAAGAATAATGGTGCGGATTTGGTATTCCTGCCCATGTATTATCAGCCTGCTTCTCTGATTTTGAACCAAGCTAAGACCATGAATTTTGATATCAGCTTCATCGGCGTGGATGGCATGGACGGTATTCTGACTTTGGAAAACTTTGACACCTCCCTTGCAGAAGGTGTTATGCTGCTGACCCCGTTTAACCCCAGCAGCGACGATGAGCGTACTCAGAATTTCGTACAAAAGTATGAAGAAAAATATGGCGAAACGCCCAACCAGTTTGCCGCTGATGCCTATGACTGCGTCTATGCATATAAGCAGGCACTGGAAGCAGCTGGCGCAACGCCCGATATGAGCGCTGAGGAGCTGTGCGATCTGATGATCCAGGAGTTCCCCCAGATGACCTTCAGCGGCTTGACTGGTACGAACGCTACCTGGGATGCTTCCACCGGCAGAGTCAGCAAGACTCCCACTGGTGTTGTGATCCAGGATGGCGCATATGTCGGCCTCTGATATCAGACACGCTGCGATGGTGCAGTGGAAGCACCGCCCCAAAACGGGCGGCGCTTCCCTGTGCCATCCTTCCTTATGACGATTTCTCGCTTAAAATGAAACAAAGAAAAAAGAGAAATAGGCAGAAACAGTAGAAGATTTGAGGTGTACTCCATGATAAGTAATCTGATCGCGGGCCTCAGCCTGGGCAGTATTTACGCCATCATTGCGTTGGGCTATACAATGGTCTATGGTATTGCAAAGATGCTGAATTTTGCTCACGGTGATGTCATCATGGTCGGCGGATATATGTGTTTTTGTGCTACGTTTTATCTGGGCTGGCCGCCGGCTATGGGGATCCTGCTGGCTATTATTGTCTGCACGCTGCTGGGTGTAGTGATTGAGCGCTTGGCTTATAAGCCGCTGCGCCGTGCACCTGCACTGGCGGTGCTGATCACAGCCATCGGTGTATCGTATTTCCTGCAGAATGCGGCCCTCTTGATTTGGACGGCAAATCCGAAAACCTTTACATCTGTCGTCGGTTCGGGTTCCGTCAAAATCGGCGGATTGCAGATCACCCATGTGACGATTGTTACGATTTTGGTCTGTGTGATCATCATGGCGGTACTGGTATGGTTTACGAGCAAGACGAAGATGGGGACGGCCATGCGTGCTGTATCTGAGGATAAAGATGCGGCACAGCTGATGGGCATTAATGTGAATACCACAATTTCTGTTACCTTTGCCATTGGCTCTGGTCTGGCAGCTGTTGCCGGTGTGCTGATGTTGTCGGCTTATCCCATGCTGGTGCCGACTACGGGATCCATGCCCGGCATCAAGGCATTCACTGCTGCTGTGTTTGGAGGAATCGGCTCCATTCCCGGTGCGCTGCTGGGCGGAATTTTGCTGGGCATCATCGAAATTTTCAGTAAGGCTTATATTTCCCAGGAATTGTCTGATGCGATCGTGTTTGCTGTGCTGATCATTGTGTTGCTCGTGAAGCCTGCGGGGCTGCTGGGCAAACAGATCAGAGAAAAAGTCTGAGGTGATCGGCATGAAACAAGTAAAAACCTTAGTCAAAACGCGGCGTGACTCCGTTATTGCTTTCGGTATTGTTATTGTTGCTTATATCGTGCTGCAGACCATGAATATGACCGGTGGGATTTCCAACACCATAAGCGGCTTACTCGTGCCAATCTGCGCATACATTGTGATGGCAGTTTCATTGAACCTGACTGTGGGTATTCTGGGTGAATTATCTTTGGGCCATGCAGGATTTATGTCTGTGGGTGCTTTTACCGGCATTGTTGTGACGACTGTATTGGCGCAGAGTGTGCCGTTCCCCATGCTGCGGTTAGCCATCGCCATGGTGGTTGCTGCCTTTGCTGCGGCTATTGTGGGTGTGATTGTGGGCGTGCCTGTGCTGCGTCTGAAAGGGGACTATCTGGCGATCGTTACGCTGGCTTTTGGTGAAATCATTAAAAATATTATCAATGTGCTGTATATTGGTATGGATGACCACGGGCTGCATTTCAGCTTGGTCAAGCAGACTTTTACCCTGAATGAGGGCGGCAGCATGATCATCAATGGCCCCATTGGTGTGTCCGGGATTGATAAAATCTCGACGTTTACTGCGGGGTTTGTGCTGATTCTGGTCACATTGTTTGTTGTTTTGAATCTGATTAACAGCCGGCATGGCCGGGCTGTTATGGCAGTACGCGACAATAATATCGCAGCAGATTCCATCGGTATCTCCACCACCCGGTATAAATTGATGGCATTTGTAATTTCTGCGGCGCTTGCCGGCATGGCGGGTACGTTGTATGCCATGAACTATTCTACGATTACTGCGGCAAAATTTGACTTCAACCTGTCTATCCTGGTGCTGGTGTTTGTGGTGCTGGGCGGTTTGGGCAATATCTGGGGCTCTATTATCGCTGCTGCGCTGCTGACGGTGCTGCCGGAACTGCTGCGCGCTTTGAATTTCAACGATTACCGCATGCTGGTCTATGCAATTTTGCTGATTGCGCTGATGCTGTTTAACAATTCCGGTGCAAAGCAGAAACTGCTGGACCGTATTGCGCTGCGCAAAGAGCGCAAAGGGAAAAAGCAGCCAAAGGAGGTGGCCTGAAATGGCATTGCTGGAAGTGACCGATTTGGGGATTTCTTTTGGCGGCTTACGCGCTGTGGATGAATTGAACATGCATATCGATGAAGGTGCCCTGGTGGGCTTGATCGGCCCCAATGGCGCAGGCAAAACCACGGTGTTCAATATGTTGACCGGCGTGTATCGTCCTACGGATGGCGGCATTCGACTGGCTGGCGAAAATATTGTGGGCAAAAAGCCTCATGAAATTTGCAAAATGGGGATTGCCCGAACCTTTCAGAATATCCGCTTGTTCAACAAACTTTCTGTGCTGGACAATGTGAAGGCAGGTTTTCACAATGAAGTGACCTATTCTCTGGCAGAGAGCCTGTTTCATCTGGGCAGCTATCGCAAAAAGGAAAAGCTGATGGATGAGAGGGCCGAAGAGATTTTGCGGGTATTTGATCTGGATCAGCAAAAAGACTATAAAGCGGCAAACCTGCCTTATGGCAAGCAGCGCAAACTGGAGATTGCCCGTGCCTTGGCGACAGATCCCAAATTGATTCTGCTGGATGAGCCGGCGGCTGGCATGAACCCCAACGAGACAGCGGAGCTGATGGAAACCATTGAATTGGTGCGTCAGCGCTTCCATGTTACGGTGCTGTTGATTGAGCATGATATGAAATTGGTATCCGGTATTTGCGAATACCTGTATGTTTTGAATTTCGGCCGCCTGTTGGCGGAGGGAACTCCCTCCGAGGTGCTGAGCAATCCGGAGGTCGTAACGGCCTACCTCGGCGATTAAAGGAGGGGACGACGGAATATGGCAATGCTGGAAGTGAAAGGGATCAATGTTTATTATGGCTTGATCCATGCGCTGCACGATGTTTCTTTCGAGGTCAATGAAGGCGAGATCGTTGCGCTGATCGGCGCCAACGGCGCCGGAAAAACCACAACGCTGCACACCATTACAGGGCTGCTGCAGGCAAAGAGCGGCCAGGTGATGTTTGACGGCAAGGATATTACGAGAAAACCGGGGCATGCCATTGTGCGCCTGGGGATGAGCCATGTGCCGGAAGGACGGCGTGTGTTTGCCAGCCTTACGGTGGCGGAAAATCTGCGCATGGGTGCCTATACGCGGCCTAAAAGTGAAATTGCCGGTTCGCTGAAAGAGGTGTATGAATGGTTCCCGCGCCTGGAAGAACGCAAGAATCAGGCAGCTGGCACATTGTCCGGTGGTGAACAGCAGATGCTGGCTATGGGACGGGCCATGATGTCGCGGCCCAGAATCCTGTTGTTGGATGAACCGTCCATGGGTTTATCCCCGCTGTTTGTGGGAGAAATTTTCAAAATCATTGAGCGGGTTTCCTCTGCAGGGACCACGGTCCTGCTGGTGGAGCAGAACGCCAAGAAGGCTTTGTCCATTGCAGACCGTGCCTATGTGCTGGAAACCGGTAACATCAGCAAATCGGGCGATGCAAAAGCGCTGCTCGATGATGAGGCTATTAGAAAGGCCTATTTGGGTGAATAAGAGGGAGGATGCTTATGAAGCCCTATATCGTCACGATTGCCCGCCAGTATGGCAGCGGCGGGAAAACTGTGGGCAAGCTGCTGGCGGAAAAGTTGGGGATTCCCTGTTATAACCGGGAAATTATCACCATGGCTTCCGAGGACAGTGGCGTCAATGCGGTGCTGTTTTCTGATGAGCGGCTGAAATCTGATCTGACAGAGCGCCTGCGTCGGCACTACCGGGGCAATGCATTGGACAAGCTGTATGACGATGACACGCTGTTTGAATATCAGGCCAAGGTCATTCGAAAACTGGCGGATGACGGACCGTGTGTCTTGATTGGCCGTTGTGCAGATTTTGTGCTGCGCGAGCGAACTGATGTAGTACGGATTTTTGTGCATGCAGACCACGATTTTTGTATGGAGCAGGCTAGAAAGGTTAATTCTCTGCCGGATGAAGAACTTGAAAAGAAGCTGGCCAGAGTGGATGAAAGCAGGGCGAGATTCTACCGCCATCACACCGGATGTGACTGGTATGATGCCCGCAACTACGATTTGTCCCTGAACAGTGGTGTTTTGGGATTTGACGGCGTGCTGGAAGAAATTTTGCAGTATTTGCAGGTGCGCAGCCAGTTCTCTGTGGAACAATAAACAATCCCGCAGATCTGTTATTGCAGATCTGCGGGATTGTTCTTTTTTCAATCTTTTTGATACCAGTCGGGAGAATGTGCTGCACCATAAGGAGGAAATGTGTCAAATCGAACAACGCCCACCGGAATATAGGGGCCGACAGCTTTTTGAATACGGCCAACACCTTCGTTGCCGAAACCGGGACAAAGTTCTATTGTATCGCATCCAATAGAGGCCAGCGCCTTGGCATAATGCTCAGCCTGGGAATAACTGTTGACAAAAATAAAGAGAATGGTTGCATCGGGGTTTTCTACAAACGTGCTGTCCCGCAGGGGATCGGCGTGGGCTGTAATCAATAAGAAGCCAATGCGCAATTTTTTCAATCGGACCCCTCCTTTCTGAAGGATATTTTTATTGCCTTTACTATACCATAGAAGAGGAGAAGAAAATCGCACGAATGAGAGAAAAAATAGAGATTATCATATATTACAGTACAAATTTATCCAATAAAAAGCGTATGAGTACATTTTGTTTTTACAAAAAGATAAAATAATACAATAAAATCAAAATAAGATAAAAAATAAAAAAAGAAGGACAAAAGGAGGGAAAAAGTCCTTTTTTTTCTGCAATGTATTCATGGTTGATCTTGTTAAACTATCCATAACCCGCACAAGTTTGCAAAGGGGATGGTTTTGTGGGAGAGAGCGTAAGCCGCCGCTATGCGCGCTATACGTCACTGAGTGTATTGAGTATGATCGGCCTGGGGCTGTATTATTTGGCGGATACCTTTTTTGTTGCAAACAAAATTGGTACGACAGGACTGGCTGCGCTGAATTACTCCATTCCCATGTATTATGTGATTAATGGGACAGGGCTGCTTTTGGGTGTTGGCGGTGCAACGCGCTTTACGATACATAAGTCCCGGAATGAAACTGCTGAGGGAAATCAGGTTTTTACCAATATGGTGGTGCTGGGAGCACTGATCAGCGTGGCCGGTATTGCTGCAGGGTGGCTGTTTTCCGGGCAGATGGCATCCTTTTTGGGAGGCACCGGGGAAATTCACGGCATGGTTTCCACGTATCTGCGGGTGCTGTTCACATTTACACCTTGTTTTATTTACAACAATATTTTGGTTGCTTTTATGCGCAACGACAATGCGCCGCTGTTTTCCACTGTTTGTATGGTAACGGGAACGGTGACCAACATTGTGCTGGACTATGTATTTATTTATCCTTTGGATATGGGCATTTTTGGCGCGGCTCTGGCTACAGGCATCTCTCCCTTGGTGGGCATGGTGATGGCATTGATGCTTTATATTCTGCCCAAAAAGGGAACATTTCGTTTATGCCGCTGCCGGCTTGTTCCTTCACTGATGCTGTGGTGCTGCGGCTTGGGTACCTCTGTCTTTGTGGGTGAAATTTCGACATCGGTAGTGATTACAGTATCCAATTTGGTAATTTTTGGATTGACAGGGGATGTGGGCGTAGCGGCCTATGGCGTCATTGCGAACATTACCTGTATGGTCGTGGCGATTTTCAACGGTGTTGTTCAGGGCGGGCAGCCGCTGCTCAGCGATTACTATGCCCGTGGAATGCGGCGGGAAGAGCATCAAACGCTGCGGCTGTGCATGTTCACCTCTGTGGCGCTGGGGGCATTTTTCTGGGCGGCCGCCCTGCTGTTTGCACCGCAGATCACTGCAGCGTTTAATGGAGACAACAATGCTACTATGGCGGCTATTGCGATTCCGGGGATGCGCATTTATTTTGTGGGCTTTTTGCTTTCGGGTGTTAATATGGTATTTTCGCAGTTTTTTGCGGCCATTGAACGGCCGCAGCCGTCCATGGTGGTGTCTCTTAGCCGCGGATTGGTGGTCATTGTGATTATGGTGTTGCTTTTGGCGCACTTGTGGGGGATGACAGGCGTATGGATGTCGTTCCCTGCCACAGAAGTAGTTACATTTTTGCTGGCCCTGGCCATTTATACCTGGTTCAAACGGCGCAGAGGCATGCAGGGAAGAACTGCTGATGAGAAAAATGAATGAGAAAAAGAATGCTCAATAAAAGAGCTGCAAATTAAAAAAATATATAGAAGCAAGGGGCTGCTCTTGTGTTTGTTTGAAATGTGTGCTATACTTCCTCTGCTTTTGGCTGCAACTGGTATTGTGGGCTGGGAACAGCGGCAAATGCTGTGCAGGAAAGCAGCCCCGCTGGAGGTGGGAAGCAACCTTTTCCGTGCGGCGGTGATACTGTATTTTCACAGAAGGGATTCTGTTTCACACATGATTAAATACTTATTGAAGCAGTCTGCCGGGCGTGTGCTTGCTTTTGGTTTCTTGTTTGCCATCATGCTTGGCTCTTTCGTACTGATGCTGCCTGTTTCGCTCCGGGAGGATGTGGAGCTGCACTATATTGATGCACTCTATACGGCGACCAGTGCCGTGTGCGTGACGGGACTGACGTCGGTGGATGTGGCGGCAGTTTTTTCCCCATTCGGATATGCGGTGATTGCTGTATTGATTCAGATTGGCGGTTTAGGGATTGCTATTGTGGGCGCGGGAGTTTTCCTGGCCATGGGCAAGCGTGTCAATTTGCGTGAGCGTATGATGATTCGCTATGCGATGAATTTGGATTCTGACAGTGGAACCATTCGGTTTGTCAAGCATTTGCTGCTGATCACAGTCATTTTTGAATCTGTTGGAGCAATTGTGTGCTTTTTCATTTTTGTGCAGGACTATCCTCCGCTGCAGGCCTTGGGAATCAGCGTTTTTCACTCGATTGCATCGTTTAACAACGCTGGTTTTGATTTGTTTGGAAATTTTGAAAGCCTCGCATCTTACAGCGGAAATGTTCCCTTGCTGGTTACTACGGCGGTGCTGATTATCGGCGGCGGCATTGGGTTCCTGGTTGTTGGTGACATTGTGGTCAAGCGGGGTAAGTTTTCAAAGTTTCGCCTGCATACCAAGGTTGTGCTGTTGATGACGGCTGTTTTACTGGTGGGCGGCACGCTTTTGTTTAAAGCAGTGACAGACTTGAGCTGGCTGGATTCTGCGTTTTACAGTGTGGCGGCGCGAACCGCGGGATTCGCCACGGCGCCGGTGGGGGGCTTTTCCAATGCCGGAATCCTAGTTTTGGTAGCGCTGATGTTTGTGGGCGGTTCTCCTGGATCCACGGCGGGCGGTATTAAAACCACTACGTTGTTTATTTTGCTGCAGGGTATCCGTACTTTTGCGACCAATAAGCGTGCTGCGGCGTTCCATTACAGCCTGCCGCGCAATATGTTTGAAAAGGCTGCGGTTATTACAATCCTGGCGGCGGCGGTAGTGCTGCTGGGAACCTTTTTGATGGTGGTGCTGGAACCGGAGATCCCATTGCGCGATTTGCTGGTGGAAGTTACCAGTGCGTTTGGCACCGTAGGTTATACAACAGGTATTTCGCCGCAGTTGGGGACACCCAGTAAGGTGCTGACGATTCTTATTATGTTTATCGGCCGACTTGGACCGCTGACGATTGCCACGCTGTGGTATTTTGGCCCAATCACATCTGCCCGCTATCCGGAAGGGCGGCTGTCGATCGGATAAATAAGAAAAGAGGGAATTGCCATGGGCTTTTTTCGCCATGATGAAAAACAAAAATCCTATGCTATTATCGGTTTGGGGCGGTTTGGCACTGCGCTGGCCATTGAGCTGAGCAAAAGCGGAGAAGAGATCCTTGTAATGGATGCTGATGAAGAACGGGTCAATGAGCTGCGGGATTATACAGAGCATGCCTTTGTGGTGCAGCATATTGATAAGAAAACGCTGATGGAAACGGGGGTTCAGAATTGCGATGTGGCTGTTGTCTGCATTGGAAGCCAGATGGACATTTCCATTTTGACAACACTGCATCTGACCTCCCTTTCTGTTCCGCGGGTAATTGCCAAAGCGACCAGTGCAGAACACGGTGATATTTTAGAACGCTTGGGAGCGGAAGTGGTTTATCCGGAGCGGGATATGGCGGTGCGCCTAGCAAAGCGGCTCCTTTCCTCTAAAATTCTCAATTATATTGAGCTGAGTGAAAAGATTGATATTTCCAAGGTTGTGATTCCGAATGATTTTGTGGGTAAACGTATTGTCGATATAAATCTGCGCAAGAAGTATGGGCTGAATATCATTGCAATTGAGCATGGTGAAGAAATGATTACCAATGTAGATCCTGAGTATCGGTTTGACAACGGTGATGTGATCTATGTCCTGGGCAACAAGGTGGAGTTCGGCGAGTTTGAAAACGCTGTTCTGTAAAGTATATACGGGCAGAAAAATCCACCGCATCAGATATCTGTCTGGTGCGGTGGATTTTTTATTCAAGCTATTTCAGCTTTCGTCTGGTATGGATTCAGCATCCTTGGGTGCGGTAGAACCAAAAGAGGAAAGCTCTTCGTTTTCTTTCAGTGTGGGATCAGAATAAGAAACCTGATAGCTCCATTCGCCGGGATGTTCCTGATCCGGCGTTACAACCACGCGCAGCGTGGTGTCGCCGTCGGTGTTTTCATAGGTATAGGTGCCGTTTTGCTCCAGTGCCTCAGTGATATCCAGTGTCTCTTCATCGATGTGTAAAAGCACGCGGCTGTCCTCGCGGGTCAGAGTGACGGGAGTACCGAATGTGATGATGGTGGCGCCTTCTTCGGTTTCCAGGATATTCTTGTAGTCGTTGGCCTGAAACGCCTGCACGATATGCAGCTCGATAGCCTGGGCCAAGGCACCGCCGGTGGCGGCATTGGCTACGCCGGCGCAGACGCAGAGCGAAACCATCACGGCAGCGGTCATCAGCAGCGGGCGGCGCAGCCAGCGCGTTTTTTGAGCCGTGGTTTTGTTTTCTGTCATGGTTAAAACCTCCTGAATACAGTCTTCGGAAGCGTGAAGCGCCGAAAACGTATCCTGAAATAATTTGCGGTCCATCATGGCTTCATACCTCCTTTAGTGGTGTGGTTAATTCCAGCTTCAGTTTTTCCCGGGCCCGCATCAGCCAGGTGCGGACAGTGGAAGGCTTGGCGGACAGCGCTTTTGCAATTTCTTCCGTGGACAGCTCTTCATAATAAAACAGATAAACCGCCATGCGGTAGTTGCGCGGCAGTGCCATGACTGCGGCGAAGAGCTCACTTTGTGCGCTGTTGTCGAACACAGGCTCATCCCGACCTTCCTCCAGCGGAAAAATGCGTTTGCGCCAAGGGGTGCGCAGTACCTTGCGGCATTCGTTCACTGTGACGTGCAGCAGCCAGTTTCGGATGTGCTGCGGGCTTTCAAAAGAAGCGCTGCGTTCAAAAAGTTTCAGCAATACCGTCTGTACCACGTCCTCGGCATCCGCGCGGTTTTTCAGGGCCTGATAAGCCACGCGGTAAATGGTGTCACTGTATTGGTGCACCAGCATTTCAAATTGTGCGTGTTCCATAAAGCCTCGCCTCGTCGGGGAATTTGAAAGATCTTTCATAAGGAATATCCACCAGATTCCGAAATTGTTGCAAAAGTGAAAAATTTTGCACGGTCTGCGGAGGAGAATCTGCCCCTGCCCTTGCGGGAGGAAGGAAAACTGGATATAATAAAACAGTTCTTGTACCAGGAGGTGCAAAATATGAAAATGATTGTTTATTCCTGCTCCAAGGAGGAAGTCCCGCTGTTTGACCGCTTTTCCGGGACGTTCGGCGCACAGCTGACTTTGCTGCAGGAAAAACCGACACTGCAGAACGCCTGCCTGGCGCAGGGAATGGATGCGGTCAATGTTCTTTCTGCCACCTTGATTACGCCGGAAATCTTAGATATATACCGCAGCTGTGGTGTTAAACTGGTGGTCAGCCGTACCATCGGCGTGGAGCATGTGGATGTGGCCTATGCCAATTCCATTGGAATCACCGTGAGCAATGTGACCTATTCCCCGTCCAGCGTGGCGGATTATGCCATTATGATGATGCTGATGGTGCTGCGCTGCATCAAGCCAATGCTGCTGCGCTATGCTGGGCAGGACTACACCGCGCGGGGATACCTCGGCCGGGAGCTGCCCAATCAGACGGTGGGGATTGTGGGGCTTGGCCGCATTGGGGAAACCGTTGTGCGGCATCTGCAGGGGTTTGGCTGCCGTATTTTGGCCTATAACCGCACGCCGAAAGAGGGGCTGCAGGGCATTGTGGAGCAGGTGGATTTGGACACTGTGTACCGAGAGAGCGACATTTTATCGCTGCATTTGGCTGCTACGCCGGAAACCCATCATTTGATCGACGCTGCGGCCATAGAAAAAATGAAAGACGGCGCGGTGCTGATCAATACTGCCCGCGGAACGCTGGTAGATAACCAGGCTTTGATTGATGCGCTGGAGCGGGGGAAGCTGGCTGGCGCAGGGCTGGATGTTTTTGACGGGGATCGGTTGGTCTACTATCGGGATTTCAAGAATCAGGTATTGCCCCAGCGGGAAATGGCGCTGCTCAATGCCATGCCCAATGTGCTGATGCTGCCCCACATGGCCTATTATACCGATCAGGCGGCAGAGGATATGGTGCGCAACTCTCTGGACAGTGCAAAACGCTATTTTGCCGGCGAAGAAAATCCGTGGCTGGTGGGGAAGCGCCTATGACACGGGAACAAATGAAACAAAGCGGCTTTCTGCGCATCTTTGCCTCTTATTATAAACCGCACTGGCGGCTGTTTGCCCTGGATATGGTCTGTGCGCTGGTGATTTGTGTGATTGATCTGGCGTTTCCCTATGTTTCCCGCCTGTCGCTGCAGCAGCTTCTGCCGCAGCATGCCTATGGGGCGTTTTTTGCAGTGATGGGCATTATGGCGGCGGCTTATGTGCTCAAAAGCATCATGTATTATGTTGTGACGTATTGGGGACATCTTCTGGGTGTGCATATTGAGGCGGATATTCGTGCAGACCTGTTTTCCCACATGCAGAGCCTTTCTTTTTCCTTTTATGACAAAAACCGCACCGGCCAGCTGATGAGCCGCGTCACCGGCGACCTGTTTGAGATTTCGGAGCTTGCCCACCATGGGCCGGAGGATTTCTTTATTTCTACGGTGACGATTCTCGGCGCCTTCTGTGTCATGCTGACGGTGCGCTGGGAACTGGCGCTGATTATTTTCGCGGTCATTCCCCTTTTTGTGGTTTTCACGGCCATTCAGAGAAAACGCATGGCTCAGGCATCCCGGCAGGTCAAGGTGAAGCTGGCATCCATCAATGGAGAGGTGGAGTCTTCCCTCTCCGGCATGCGCACGGCCAAGGCCTTTGCCAATGAAGGAGCGGAAATTGAAAAGTTTTCGCAATCCAATAACGCTTTTCGCGGAGCTAAGCGCGGCTATTATCAGACGATGGCAACCTATCAGGCCGGCATGGAATTTTTTATGGGAATTCTTTCTGTGCTGGTTATCGCGGCGGGCGGATGGTTTATCATGCGTGGAGGCATGAATTATATCGATATCATCACATTTTCCCTGTATGTGACAACATTCATCACGCCCATTCGCAAGCTCTCCAACTTTGTGGAGCAGTTTATGCAGGGAATGGCGGGCTTTAAACGCTTCGTGGAGCTGATGCGGACGGATCCGGCAATTGAGGACGTGCCAGATGCAAAACCCCTGGAGCATGTGCGCGGGGAGATTGATGTGAAGGATGTCACTTTCCGCTATGATACCGGCGGCCCGGCGGTGCTGGAGCATGTATCACTCCATGTGGCGGCCGGTGAAACCGTGGCGGTGGTGGGGCCTTCCGGTGGAGGGAAATCCACGCTTTGCCAATTGATTCCGCGTTTTTACGATGTGTCGGAGGGGGCTGTGGAAATTGACGGGCAGGATGTACGCACGCTGCAGCAGAGCAGTTTGCGCACACAGATCGGCATTGTCCAGCAGGATGTTTTTTTGTTTGCGGGGACGATTTATGAAAACATCGCCTATGGACGCCCTGGCGCTGCGCCGGAAGAAATTGTAGAAGCGGCCCGCCGCGCAGAAATTTATGAGGATATCATGGCCATGCCCCATGGATTTGAAACTTATGTAGGCGAACGGGGCGTGATGCTCTCCGGCGGGCAGAAGCAGCGCATCTCTATTGCGCGGATTTTCCTGAAGAATCCGCCGATATTGATTTTGGATGAGGCTACTTCGGCGCTGGACGCGGTGACAGAGGCGGCGATTCAGCAGTCTTTTGAAGCACTGGCGCAGGGAAGAACTACGCTCATCATTGCCCATCGCCTGTCCACCATTCGCAGCGCACACCGCATTGTTGTGGTAGATGGCGGAAAGATTCAGGAGGAAGGGACCCATGCGGAGCTTATGGCGCGCGGCGGTGAATATGCGCAATTGTATACGGCGCAGCAAATGCTGCGGTAAGAAAGAATAAAAATCGTTGGTGAAATGAGGCACGTTGCATGGAAAACCCTGCAGCGTGCTTTTTTTGTAGTTTATATTTAATGCTTTTGAAATATAGTGTGATTATATCTTGCAAAATGATAAATGGCAAGAGAAACCTTTGTGTATAAAAATAGTATAAATATAAAATATAAAATTGCACAAAAAGAAAATAAAATGCATCGACAGAAGTAGATATAATTTGTTATAATTGATAAAAAATGTTATTTAAATGTAAAATATCGATGTGAATTCGAGAAAATAGTGCTGATATTTGATTATTCAAAAAAGTATAAATTTTTCTACTTTTTATTATTTTATGAAAAAATTTGTATTTATTATACAAAAAATATATATACAAATTAAAAGAAAAATAAATGGAAAAGGTTTATTGTGAAATTTAGAGTTCTATAACATGCAGCAAATCTGAAAAACTGTATAGGAGGGCAGTTTTGATGCGGCCGTTTTAGAACGGCTTTTATACCAAGCGGAAGGAGATCCTGAATCATGAGCGGCGTGGAAGAAAGAGCAACGCTTACCGAACGTAAGTATAACGCGCTCAAATCGAATTTTTTTAAAAAAGGTGTTTTGATCGGCGGTCTTTCCGGCCTGTTGTATGGTGTTTATTCGGCATTTCTGACCTTAGGCATGGCCCGGGGCATTTGGTCGGACTGGTATGGCGCCAATACGGCAGGGCTTTCTGCATTTGTCATTGCCTATTTGCTGAGTGCCTTGGGGACTTCCATCAATGATACCATCAGCGGGGTCTGGAGTTTGATCCAGGCGGGCCTCAAAGGGAAGCTGAAAGATTTTGCACGCACGATGCGGACAAAGCCGGGCTGGATTATGGTGTTGGCCGCCTTGTTTGGCGGGCCCATCGCCAACACGGCCTATGTAATCGGCTTGCAGATGGCCGGTTCCCTGGCGGCGCCTGTTTCTGCATTGTGCGTTGCCATCGGCGCAATTTTGGGCCGGGTATTATACAAACAGAAGCTCTCGCTGCGTATGATCTGTGGCATTGCATTGTGTTTTGTAGCGACAGTGATGATCGGCGGCAATGCGTTGGCAGATGTCAATCCCCAGGCGGCCCTTGGATGCGCGATTTCCTTTATCGCGGCACTGGGCTGGGGGATTGAAGGCTGTGTGGCAGGCTATGGCACATCGATGATCGATTTTGAAATCGGTATTACCATTCGTCAGTGCACCTCCGGTATTGTCAACACGTTAATTGTGGTGCCGATGTTTGCAATTTTTGCAGGCAATATCGGCCTTGCGCCTTCGCTGCTCGGCCAGGCATGGACCAGCGCGCCGGCCATGATTTTCTTTGTTATTTCCGGCTTTTGCGCAATGCTGACCTATTCGTTCTGGTATAAAGGCAACGCGATGTGCGGCGCGGCTTTGGGCATGGCGTTGAATGGCACCTATTCGTTTTTCACCCCGCTGTGCTGCTGGATCCTGCTGGGCCTGATCTGTCAGGAGCCCGGCTGGGCGCTGACGCCTTTGGAGTGGATTGCCGCCATTGTGATGTTTGTGGGCATTTTGCTGATTGCGGTGAATCCCCTGTCCTTTTTCAAAGGAAAGATTCACGAAGAAAAATCTTATGCCGGTGCGGAAGGCTGAGAAAGGGGTGCAGATGATGAAACCGCTGAACTATGCAATTTTGAAATATTTTACAAAAGTGGACAAGGCTTCTGCGCAGGATGTGGTGAAAGCCTTGCAACCGGAGTATGGCTCTTTCCGGGCATTGAATGAGAAAGCGGTGTTGGAAGCGCTGCTGACGGGCGTGGAAAATGGCCTGCTGGAAGAAGCGGGCCACACTTTAGACGACCATGACAACGTGGTGATTTATTTCCATGCGCCCAAAAGTGGTGCAGATACCATCAATGCCTATATCAAAGATTAAAACGATATTATAAACAGGAACTGGGAAGAGCAGTCAGAAATGACTGCTCTTCCCAGTTCCTGTGCATGGTGTTGTATAGAACAGATTCAGTCGATGGTAAAAGTTGCTGTCAGAGTTATGGCGGTTTTGTCGCAGAGCACAGATTTCACCAAACGGTAATCGCCGGGATACAGGCCGTCGTAAGCGCCTTCTATGGGAAAAGCGTATTTTTTTGAAAGACCGCAGGGAAGGGGCAGCGGCTGCGGTTCGGGCAGAGGACCCGTGGGCTGTATGGTGCGCCATGTGCCGTCAATTTTTCCTTCCAGCGAAAACGTATCATCTGTGCTAATCGGCTTTCCGGTGTTGTTGGTGAAAATGACGCTCAGGGAAAGCACTGGAACGCGGAAATCCGGGAGGTGAAACAGGTTGTAGTTGTCGCCCTGCCGCAGGCCGAGCACGCGCATGGAAAGAGCGTCTGTTTGGCTTGGCTTGATTGTGGAAGTGGGTGAAAATTCTGTCGGTGTGGTGCGGGCATCCTGGCCCAGCCGCCAGGCCAAGCGAAAGATATTAAGACTTCCCAAAACAAGGAAGCACAGCGAGCTGACAGAAAATTGCCGGTATATTGCAAGAGAAAGAAAGAACAGAATCCACAACAGCAGAGTGAGTCCAATATCCAGAAAAAAAGATACGGGATGATTGCGCCGGTAGTTGGCGAGCCCTGTGCGGATGGTGTTCATTGACAATACCTCGCTTTGCAGATTTTATAAAAGAAGTATATAAAATTGCACAATGGATGTCAACTTTGAGCACGTCCGCATGAGCTGGCAAGCTGTATTCAGGAAGAGCGCTCCTGCAGCGCCTGGACATAGTCTTCCGAAAATACTTTTGGCTTGTCATAGGTGTATTCCCGGGTTTGGCCGCTGCGGTCATATAGGACGATGCGGGCAATGTAGAGGTTACTGTCAAAATCGCTCCGGGAAGTGTCGATGGGAAGAACAAAATAATAGTTGCCGCTGCGATAGGTCATATCCCGGCATTCCAGAGTGTAGCTTTGGCGGCTGGTCACATCGACATAACGGCTGTCTGTGGTGATTTCGATTTTTGTGATCTCCGGGTCCGTAATTGCGCCGAATACATGCAGGAATACTGTTCTGCCGATGCCGGCGCCCAGGATATCGGCGCAATAGGGCAGGGATGGGTCATAGTCCAAAGCGGTGCTGAACAGCAGGCGGTTGTTTTGATAGTAGCCGAACAGGAGCGAAGTTTCGTTGGCGCTGAGCATCCAGTCGACCTGATGGCTTGAAAAGGAGATTCCAGCAGGTTTGTTGCTCTGCAGAACGATTTTTGTAGGGGACAGGGAATGGCTTTGCTCTGCGGTGCGCAGGGCCTGCCGGGGCGTGTGCATCTCAAAGGCCGATAAAAACAGGAGAAGCAGTACGCCGCCCAAAAGAACGCACAGCCGACGATAGGACCAGGGCTTTTTCTTTTTTTTGTTCATGTGGCGGCTCCTTCCTGCCGCCATTGGGAAGGCAGCCTTTCTGGAACAGGTACGGCAAAGCGCACGGAGGCATCGTGGCCATGGACATCAAAAGTCAGAATCAATTCGCCGGGCGGTTCGTCTACCAGAATAGCGTATGATCCGAAAGCTCGTGCGCCAGAACCGTCGTCATAGCCGCTTTCCAGACAGGTGCTGGGCAACGGATTTCCCTGTTTGTCTGCCACTTGCAGTTGAGAGGACAGATCCAGGGATGCTACACCCCATGGGATGCGGTTATAGGTGCAGACATAAAGCGTCAGCTCCGGCAGGGGGGAACCGCTGGAAGAGGTTTCATAGCCGTAGCGCACGCCGTAGACGCGCAGGATTTGATCACCCACAGGCATGGTGACATCCATAGGCAGAACCTGGACGCTGTTGGAAAAATAACTGCGCGCTTCCCAGTTCCTTTCTATATGATCCAAGGTATTACTTGTGCGTAAAAAGAGGGAAAAGACCGCGGCGATGGCCAACAAAACGGCTGCATATTTTTCGATGGTATAAATCCGGCGCCAAAGGTGCGGATAAGCCTGGTTCATGGCTTCGCCGATTTCTTTGGGGTCGCCCATGGCGTCCACCGCGGCCCGGGCGGCTTCCTCCGCTGACAGGCCGGCCTCCGTCAGCGCGGCGGCGTGGTCCTCCAGATGCTCCCGCAGCTCCCGGCAGATGGCGGCTTTTTCCCATTTTGTGGCGCCGTTTACCTGCTGAATGACAGCCCGGCAAAAGACATCGAATGTTTTCATGGAGCGCCTCCTGTCAAAGCATTATTGAGAAACATCCTCAAAATCATAAATTTGTGTGCCGCCGGTTCTGGTGTGCAATACGAGCTGGGATATGGACCATACCCAGGCAGAGCTTGATGCGGGGACAACAAAGTAATAAGCGCCGTTATGATACAGCATGTCTTTGGTCCAGAACGTTTCACTGCCTGCTTCGCCTTGCGCCGTTTCATAGCGGACCTCCATAGAAAGCACTGCGGGGTCTGAAATTTTGCCAAACCAATAATCTTCGTAGGTGGAGGAATGGTCGATGGCGATCTCTACCGGTGTATTGCGCTGGTATTCGAGCAGAGAGCCGGTTGCAGACCATCCGTCCATCCGGGGGCGGAAAAAATAAAGGCTGAAAAGCAGGCAGTCCTCATTTTCACTGAGTCTCCAGCGGGCAAAATCATCCGGGGCGGACAGAGATTTACCCTGCATCAGCATTTGGGTAGGCGCAGAGAGCAGCAGCGTGTCCTCATAGCTGCGCAGAGCCTGGTTTGGGGTCAAATGGTAGCCGCTGAGTACAAGGTAAAGCAGCAGCCATGCGGCGCAGAAGGCCAGCGTATAGCATGTTTTTTTGCGAAAAGAGACAGGCTTTGCAGATTTTTTCTCTTTCATCCGGAAGGCCTCCTTTCAGAAAGCATTTCTGGCGCTATGATCGTTTGAGGGGGTCCGTCTGTGCTGCAGACCAATCGATGGGAATGGTCAGAGTAAAGGATTCTCCCATGCGCTGGTAATCCAAAATCAGTTTTTGGGTGGTTTCCTCCGCAGGGATGATGTAATCAGAGGCAACGTATGCGGAAGATACGGAAGGTACGCGGTCTGTGCTGCCATAGAGGAAAGGCAAAACGGTGCCGTTCTCGTCATAAACGGAAAAAGTCTGGTTGTTCAAATTAATTTGGGAAGAGCGGCTGCCCCAGGGCAGACGGTTGTAGGTTACGCAGCACAGTTCCACCGCGGGAGCGCCGTTTTGAATGCGGTATTCCATCCCCCATACCCGAAAAACCTGGCCTTTTACAGTGGCCTTCAGGTCCAGGGGGATTCCATAGGATGTGAAAGGCTCCATTTGCCGGGCATATAAATTGTCGTCGATGGTTGTATACAGGATGCCGATTGCGGTCCACATGGGAAGATACAGCAGGCAGACCAGAACAATGGCGCAAAGCAGGGAAAAATGCGAAAGGATCCGCCAGCGCAAAGGATAAGCCTGGTTGATGGCTTTGCCGATTTCTGCGGGGTCGCCCATGGCGTCCACCGCGGCCCGGGCAGCTTCCTCTGCTGACAGGCCGTCCTCCATCAGTGCGGCGGCATGGTCCTCCAGATGCTCCCGCAATTCTTGGCGGATGGCATTGCGCTCCTGCGCTGAGGCATTGCGCACGGCGCCTGCGGCGGCAAAGCAGAATTCGTCATAAATGCGCATAGGCGCACCCTCATGCCGGGCCGGCCGCATTTTGCAGCACGGCATTGACCGCGGCGGAATACGCCTGCCACTTTGCCCGTTCTTCCTGCAAAAGGGTCAGCCCCACCTGGGTCAGGTGATAATATTTGCGTTCTTTGCCGGCAGTGGCGGCAGCGCGATAGGAGGACACGGCCCCTTCGTGTTCCAACATATGGAGCACAGGATAAAGGGTGCCTTCCTTCATGGCAAAGGTGCGGTTGCTCTGTTTTTCCAATTCAGCAATCATTTGATAGCCGTACATATCCTGCTGAGACAGCAGGGACAGCACCAGCAGCTCTGTGTGGTCAATGCTTTTTTTTCGGGCCATACGATTAACACCTCCATATACCTTGAATATCTATGTATACAATACATCGAATATCAAGGTATGTCAAGAAAGAACAAGCTGTCTCTGTTTCTTGAGAGAAACAGAGACAGCTTGCTGCATGAATCTTGCTTAGAACAGGGGCACTACGGCGCCGCCGTAGGTCTCTTCCATATAAGCCTTCACTTCGTCGCTGCACAGGGCGGCGTACAGGGCCTGGATGGCGGGATCGTCC
>CAJFVV010000003.1 GCA_904420565.1 Candidatus Pseudoscillospira faecavium | reverse complement strand
TGAACGGGAGGTGACCGCAATGCCGGGAGAAGAAGATCTGCTCTATCGCCAAATGCCCCATAATCTGGAGGCGGAGCAGGCGGTGCTGGGCTCTATGCTGATCGACCAGAACTGCATCAAGGATGTGATGGAAAAGCTGCAGCCGGGAGACTTTTACCTGCAGCAGAACCGGGATATCTTTGAAACCATATACATGATGTTTTGCTATTCCCGCCCCATTGACCCGGTGACGGTGATCGGCGAGATGGAAAAGAACGGCACCTTTGATGAGAACACCACCAAAAATTATATGATCCAGCTCATGGATATCACGCCCACTTCGGCCAACGTGATGGAATATGTGGAGCTGGTGCGGGGCAAGTCGCTGCTGCGCAAGGTGGCTACAGCTGCCGGCGAGATCACCGCTATGGTGCATGAGGGCGGCGGAGAGCCGGAAAGCGTGCTGGAGGCGGCGGAGCAGAAGATCTATGCTGTGCGTCAGGGGCGTGCTTCCCAGGATATGCTGCCTGTGGGCACCGTCCTGGCAGATGTGCTGGACAACATTGAAACCATGGCCGCTGAAGGCGGCCGCCTGCCGGGAATCTCCTCTGGATTTTCGGCCATCGATGCCAAAATTTCGGGCCTGAATAAATCGGATTTGATTTTGCTGGCGGCCCGCCCCGGCATGGGCAAAACCTCTCTGGCGCTGAACATTGCCCTGAATGTGGGCAAAAGCTCCGGAAAAACCGTGGCTATGTTTTCGCTGGAGATGTCCAAAGAGCAGCTGGCGCTGCGCCTTTTGTCCAGCGAGGCTTTGGTGGAAAGCAACCGTCTGATTACCGGCAATCTGCGGGAGACGGACTGGATGAAGGTGGCCGATGCGGCCGGCACGCTTTCCAGGGCGGATATCCGTCTGGATGATAACCCGCTTTTGACGGTTTCCGACATGAATGCAAAATGCCGGCGCATTGACAATTTGGGCCTGGTGGTGATTGACTATCTGCAGCTGATGTCCTCGGCGGGCGGCACAAAAACAGCTGGGGAAAGCCGCCAGCAGGCAGTGTCTGACATTTCCCGTATGCTGAAAATCATGGCCAAGGAGCTGCAGGTGCCGGTGCTGTGCCTGAGCCAGCTGTCCCGTGCCAATGAAAAGCGGGATGACAAACGCCCCATGCTTTCCGATTTGCGCGAGTCCGGCGCCATTGAGCAGGATGCAGATATTGTCCTGTTTATTTTCCGCGAGGATTATTACAGCCCCGATTCCGACAAACGCAATATTGCCGAACTGATTGTGGCGAAAAACCGCCACGGCGAAACCGGCAAGGTAGAGCTGAAATGGATGCCGGAGTTCACAACTTTTGACACCCTGGAGAAGCGCTTTGACGAGGGATGATACGGTGAAGCAGGATTTGATCAGGGCCTACAATATGCTCCCGGCGGAAGGCGTTGTGCTGTGCGCGGTTTCCGGCGGTGCGGATTCCATGTGCCTGCTGGTGTGGCTGTCAGAGCTTTCGGGCAAATACGGATATACGGTGGCGGCGGCTCATTACAACCATATGCTGCGCCCGTCAGCGGAGCGGGATGAGGCCTTTGTGCGTGCTTATTGTGAAGAACATGGCATCCGGTTCTATGCCGGACGGGGGGATGTGGCTGCCGCGGCGGCGGAGCATGGCTGGTCTGTGGAAGAGGCGGGGCGCAATCTGCGCTATGCTTTCCTGGAAAAGACGGCCGAAGAGATCCACGCCATGCGGGTGGCTACGGCCCATAACCGGGGCGACAATGCGGAAACGCTTCTGATGAACCTTATCCGCGGAACAGGACTGACAGGCTTAACCGGTATTGCACCGGTGCGCGGCATCTTTATTCGACCACTGCTGGAAAGCAGCCGCGCAGAAATTGAAGCGTATTTGGAGCAGCATCATGTTTCCTATGTGGAGGATGAAACGAACGGGGAATTGCTTTATACCCGCAACCGCATCCGGCATGAGCTTATGCCGGCACTGCGGGCGCTGAATCCCAGGGTGGAGGAGACGCTCAGCCAAACGGCGGGACTGCTGCGCCAGGAAGATGATTATCTGCGCAAAGTGGCAGAGCGCACCTGCGCGCAGGTGCGCTGCAGCAGCGGCTGTGCGGCACTGCCGCGGGCCGTATTAACAGATCTGCCTTCAGCGCTGCAGGGGCGTGTGGTGCGCCGGATGCTGGAGCTGCTGGGTGCGCCGAAAAAAGACATTGCCGCCCGCCATATTCGGGCTGTATTGGAGCTGGTGCGCGTCAGCGGACCAACGGCGCAGCTGTCCCTGCCCCATGGAATTGTGGCGAAAAACGTATACGATGAATTCCAGCTGACACGCACGGTGCGCGGCACCTGGCAGCGCACGCTGCTGCCGCCGGTGGGCGAGGCCGTGGTCGGCCCGTGGCGCGTTGAGTGCCGTGTGATGCGTGCTGCTGTGCAGCCCCGGGAGAACCGGCTGGTGCTTGACAATGCAGCCATTGATGCCCCTGTGGCGGTGGACCGCTGGCATCAGGGCGGTCGGATGACTTTGCCGGGGCGCCAGGGCAGCCGCGGCTTGAAGCGCTTATTTGTGGATGCGGGCGTCAGTGTGAGCCAGCGGGAGGAAACCCCTGTCATCTATGTGGGCAGCAGCACTGCGGCGGTGCTGGGGATTGGCGTGGATTGCCGCTATGATGGACAGCAGGCAGAATGGAAATACCTCCTTGATTTTTATAAACGATAGATAAAGGAAGAGCGACATGGAAGAAAAAACGATAAACACAATTGAAAAAGATATTTTAAAAGTGCTGATTTCGGAAAGACGGCTGAAAAAACGAGTGCGGGAAATCGGTGCGCAGATTGCCGCTGATTTTGAAGAGAAGGACCCGCTGTTTGTGGGAGTGCTGCGGGGTTCCTTTATGTTTTTCGCGGATTTGATGCGGGTCTGCCCCATCCCCTGCGGGCTGGATTTTCTGTCGGCTTCTTCCTACAACAGCGGCACATCCAGTTCCGGCGTGGTCAAAATTGACTATGATATTAAGGCTGACATCCGGGGCCGCCATATCGTTCTGGTGGAGGATATCCTGGACAGCGGCAATACCCTCTACAATGTATCGGGCCATTTGAAGGACCGGGGAGCGAAAAGTGTGAAGCTGTGCGTGCTGCTGGATAAGCCGGCGCGGCGGGAAAAGCCGATTAAACCGGATTATGTGGGCTTTACCGTGCCCGATGCATTTGTGGTAGGCTATGGCCTGGATTATGCAGACCGCTATCGCAACCTGCCCTACATAGGCGTGCTGAAACCGGAAGTCTACGAACAGTAAGCGGAGCACCGGAGCGCGCCGATGAAAACTTCCCAAAAGCGGCTGGGGAGAGAAAGGGGAATGACATGGAACCGCAAAACAACAACCGCCCGCCCAGGCGGGATAATCAGGACGAGCAAAAGAAACAGGAACAACGGGAAAAGCGCAGTAAGCGCATGGATCAGATTGGCTGGGTGTTTCTGCTGGTGGCGATCGTTTTGGGGATTGCCTATCTCTTTTATGCCAATGTCAACCAAAACGAGCAGGTGCGCTATTCTGAAATTGTGAATCAGTTTGAACAGGAAAATGTCCGTTCCTTCAGCGTCGTGGGCACGAAATTAACGCTGGATTTGTACCAGGAGTATCAGGATCAGCAAAGCATTACCTATCAGCTCTACGATGTGCAGATGTTCCGGGAAGATTTGGGAAATCTGATTGACAGTCAGTCCAACCGCGGCATTATTGTCAGCTATGACTACCGGCAGGGAATACGCCTGTCTGGCTGGAGTATGGTGGTGCCGTTTTTGTTCGTTTTGGTGATTCTGGCGGGATTTTGGTATGTCAGTGCGCTGCAGCGCAGTGCGGGCGGCAGCCAGATGGATAAAACTGCAAAATTCGGCAAGGCGAATGTGCACCAGGGTGTTTCCAACGGGAAAAAGGTCACCTTTGCCGACGTGGCAGGCGCCCGGGAAGAAAAAGAGGAGCTGCAGGAGATCGTTTCGTTCCTGCGCGATCCTGAAAAGTATATCGCCCTGGGCGCCCGTATTCCCAAAGGTGTTTTGCTGGTGGGCCCGCCGGGCACCGGCAAAACATTGCTGGCGAAGGCGGTAGCCGGCGAGGCGGAGGTCAATTTCCTGACCATTTCCGGCTCGGATTTTGTGGAGATGTATGTGGGCGTGGGCGCTTCCCGTGTCCGCGATTTGTTCAAGCAGGCCAAGGAAAATGCGCCGGCCATCATTTTTATCGATGAAATCGATGCCGTGGGCCGGCAGAGAGGCACAGGCCTCGGCGGCGGCCACGACGAGCGTGAGCAGACCCTTAATCAGCTTCTGGTGGAAATGGACGGATTTGGCAGCAACGAGGGTGTGGTGGTTCTGGCGGCCACCAACCGGCAGGATGTGCTGGATCCCGCCCTGCTGCGCCCCGGACGGTTTGACCGGCAGGTGTTTGTAGGGCTGCCGGATGTGCAGGGACGCGAGGAAATCCTGAAAGTGCATGTGCGCCACAAACCCCTGGCGGAAGATGTGGATTTGAATGTGCTGGCCCGGTCTACAGCGGGCTTTTCCGGCGCTGATCTGGAAAACCTGACCAACGAGGGCGCACTGCTGGCTGCCCGGCGCGATGAAAAATTCATCACCATGCAGGATATGCGCGAGGCTATGATTAAGGTCATTGCCGGACCGGAGAAAAAGAGCCATGTCATTCCGGAAAAAGAACGCCGGCTGACGGCTTACCATGAGGCGGGGCACGCCATTGTCATGCATGAGCTGCCCGGCTGCGATCCTGTGCATCAAATTACCATCATTCCCAGAGGGAGTGCAGGCGGTATGACCATTTCCCTGCCGGGAGAGGATCACAGTTTTCTTTCCAGAAGTTATATGCTCGATGAGATTGTGGCGCTCCTGGGCGGCCGCGTGGCGGAAAAGCTGATTCTGGGTGATATTTCCACCGGCGCCTCCAACGATATCCAGCGCGCCTCCAATCTGGCGCGCAAAATGGTGACGGTTTACGGCATGAGCGATAAGATTGGCACAATTTCCTTTGAATCGGGGCACGATGAAATCTTCATCGGTCGGAGCATGGCGCAGCAGCGCACCTATTCAGAAAAGGTGGCGGCGGAAATCGATGAGGAGATCAAGGCGATTATCGACAGCTGCACGGTGCGCTGCGAAAAAATTCTGCGCAGCAATGAAGGAAAGCTGCACACAGTGGCCAACTATCTTCTGGAGCATGAAACCATGGAGGCCGATGCCTTCGAACGGGTATTTGCCGCTGCAGCGGACGAAGATGCTGCGGTGACAGCAGAGACATCGGCAGAACGGCCGCAGTAAAATGAAGCAAAAACAAGGCAGCACGGGCGCTGCCTTGTTTTTTGAAAGGATGGATTGCTTATCTTACACATCGGATGTCATTTGTCTTCCGCCAAGGGCTATGCCCACATGGGGGAGGAGGCGCTGTCCATCGGGGCGGACACCTTTCAGTTTTTTACCCGCAATCCCCGGGGCGGCAGCGCCAAAGCGCTGAATACCGCAGACATGGAGGCGCTGGGAGCGCTGATGCAGCGCCGCGGATTTGCCAAAATCATCGCCCACGCGCCCTATACCCTCAATGCCTGTGCGGCGGATGATGGCCTGCGGGAATTTGCCCGCAATACCATGGCGGAGGATTTGGCGCGGCTGGAATATCTGCCGGGCAATTACTATAATTTCCATCCCGGCAGCCATGTCAAGCAGGGGGCCGAGATTGGGATTGAGAAAATTGCTCAAACCCTCAACGCTGTCCTGCGGCCGGAGCAGCACACCACCGTGCTGCTGGAAACCATGGCCGGAAAGGGCAGTGAAGTGGGGCGCAGCTTTGAGGAACTGCGCGCGATCATAGATGCGGTGGAGCTGCAGGACCATCTGGGGGTCTGTCTGGACACCTGCCATGTGTGGGACGGCGGCTATGATATTGCAGGGAATCTGGACGGTGTGCTGGAAGAATTTGATCGCGTCATCGGCCTGGATCGCCTCAAGGCGATTCATCTCAACGACAGCATGAATCCCTTGGGCGCCCATAAGGACCGCCACGCCAAAATCGGCGAAGGATATATTGGTACGGCGGCCTTGAGTGCCGTTACAAAGCATCCTGTGCTGCAGGGCCTGCCGGTCTGTTTGGAAACGCCCAATGACCTGCAGGGGTATGCCGCGGAAATCGCGCTGCTGCGCACCCTGTATCAGGAGTGAGGAGGATAGCGGAATGAAGCACAAAAGAAACATCGTTTTAATCGGCATGCCCGGCAGCGGAAAGAGCACCATCGGCGTGATCCTGGCCAAGACCCTTGGCATGGAATTTGTGGATGTGGATCTGCTGATCTGCCAGCGCGAAGATTGCACCCTGCAGGAAATTTTGGATACGCGGGGCCTGGATGCCTTTTTGCAGGTGGAGGAGGACACCGTACTGGAGATGGACTATCAGGGCACGGTGATTGCCACCGGCGGCAGTGTGCCGCTGCGGGGAAAATCCATGGAGCATCTGGCGCGCAATAGTGATTTTGTTTATATTGATGTGCCGTTGGAGGAGCTGGAGCACCGCATCCGCAATTTGACGACCCGAGGCATTGCTTTTGCACCGGGGGAAACCCTGGCGGATATCTACAGCCTGCGTACGCCGCTGTACCGCCGCTGGGCGGATGTGACGGTGCAGGTGAACCCTTCCGGCGATGCGACGGTGGATATTGTTCAGGCGGTGGTGGAAATCATCCGCAAACTGGGCCTGTAAAACTGGAAACGCGCTGTCTGCACAAAAAAGCGAAAAGAGCCCGCACAATTGGTGCGGGCTCTTTGCCATATAGATCAGCACTGTAATCCGGATACACAGGGCCGTATCAGCGGTGCATGGGCAATTGTGCGGCGATGTCCGGAAAGGGCTGGAGCACCCGGGGCAGAATTCCCTGCATATAAGCGATCAGCACGCCGTAGTTGGTGATGGGGATTTGCTGTGTTTGGGCACAGTGCTGGCGGAATTGCATCTGGCGGGGGCTGAGCATGCAGCCGCCGCAATGCACCACCAGACGGTAGGGGGACAAATCCTCCGGAAATTCTGTGCCGGAAGAGAAAACAAACTGAAAGTCCTTTTTGGTATAGGCACGAATCCAGCGCGGCAGCTTTACGCTGCCGATGTCATCGCACTGGCGGTGATGGGTGCAGCCTTCGGAGATCAGGATGGCGTCTCCCGGCTGCAGTGTGTCCAATGCGGCCGCACCGCGGACGGCCAGCGCCAGATTGCCTTTATGCCGCGCAAACAGGATGGAGAAAGAGGTCAGCGCCACTTCCGGCGGCGTGACAGCGGATACCTGGGCAAATACCTGGCTGTCAGTGATCACCAGACGGGGCGGCCTGCACAGCCGGGCAAGGGTTTCCTGCAGCTGGGTGTGCTGGGTGACTGCGGCTATGGCGCCGGCGTCGAGGATATCGCGGATGGTCTGCTGCTGGGGCAGAATCAGGCGGCCCTTGGGGGCGGCTGAGTCAATGGGAACCACCAGCACCACAAGATCGCCGGGCGAGAGCAGATCGCTGACGATGGGGGACATGGGTGTTTTAGCGGGAGCCAGGGCGGCGATGGCTTCTTTCAGTTCCCGGATGTGAAAGCCCGTTTCTGCGCTGGCAAACAGTGCGTGTTCTTCGGCAGGGGCATCATTGGGGAGAACTTTGAGCAGATCGCATTTGTTATAGACCACCAGAAAGGGCACTTTCCGCTGCCGGAATAGAGTCAGCAGCGTTTCATCTGCCGGGGTTTTCCCCGTGGATGCATCCACCACCAGGACGGCAATGTCTGTTTCGTTCAAAATCCCTTTTGCTTTTTCCACCCGCAGGCTGCCCAGGGCGCCTTCGTCATCCATGCCGGGGGTGTCAATGATGAGGACGGGCCCCAGAGGCAAAAGCTCCATGGCTTTTTTCACCGGGTCGGTGGTGGTGCCCTTGACCGCAGAAACCACCGCCAGATTCTGGCCGGTCACTGCGTTGACGAGGCTGGATTTCCCGGCGTTGCGCCGGCCGAAAAAGCCGATGTGCAGGCGGTCACCGGAAACCGTATCGTTGAGACTCATTTTACATTCGCTCCTTTGCAGGGACTGTATGTTTACAAAATAGCACGGATGGCGGTGCGGCGCCGTGGCAACGGCAACGAAGCGTACCTTATTTTTGCGCGGCGATGCGCTCGGCCAGCTCGTTGAGATACACCCAGCGCTCCGTTTTTTCTTCCAGCGCTTGCGTGAGCTGCTCTTTTTGCTCCATCAGCGTCTGCAGCCTGACATAATCGCTGCTGGCGGCGGCAATTTCTGCATCGCATTGGGAAATCTGCGCTTCCAATGCGGCCAGATCGGCGTCAATGGTGTCGAATTCCCGCTGCTCTTTATAGGTAAAGCGCAGCTTCTGGCTGCGTGCGGGAGCGCGCTTTGGCGCGCTTTCTTTTTTGACGCGGGGCATGTCGGCCTCTTTGGGCCGCTTATCTTCGTAATCCGACCAGTTGCCGGTGTAGCGGCGGATTTCTCCGCCGGGACAGACTTCAAAAATTTGAGAGGCCATTTTATCGAGAAAATAGCGGTCATGGGAGACAGCAACCACCGCCCCCTGGAAAGTGGTCAGATAATCTTCCAGAACCGTCAGAGTCTCTGTGTCCAGGTCATTGGTGGGCTCATCCATCAAAAGCACGTTGGGGGCGCCCATCAGAATGCTGAGCAGATACAGCCGCCGCCGCTCGCCGCCGGAAAGGGCGCCGATGTATTTGCGCTGGTTGTCGCCGGTGAAGAGGAATTTTTCCAGCATCTGAGCAGCGGTATAAGTGCCGTCGTCCGTGCGGATCTCCCGGGCGATGGCGGTGATGAAATCATAAACCCGCTGCCGCCCATCCATTTTCCGGTCTCCCTCCTGGGTGAAATAACCGATTTTTACGCTCAGCCCCCGCTCTATGCTGCCCTGGTCCGGCAGCAGGGTGCCGGCGATCAGGTTGAGCAGGGTGGATTTTCCAGCGCCGTTGCGGCCCACTACACCGATACGGTCCCGCCGCTGGATATGGCAGGAAAAGGGTGCGAGAATGGTGCGGCCGTCATAGGTTTTTCCGGCGCCGATGAGCTCGATGCATTTTTTCCCCAGCCGAGAAGAGGCGGCGGAAAGGGAAAGCTCCGCAGCGGCCTGGGGGCCGCTCTGGTTTTTCAGCGCCTCATAGCGTTCGATGCGTTCCCGGCTTTTGGTGCCGCGCGCCCGGGCGCCCCGCTGAATCCAGGCTGTTTCCCGGCGCAGCAGAGCCTGGCGTTTGCGCTCGCTGGCCTCGGCCATTTCCAGCCGCTCGGCTTTCAGCGCAAGATAACGGGAATAATTTGCGCCTTCATAAGAGTAGAGCTTGCCCTGGTCAATTTCTTCGATGCGGTTGCAGACCCGCTCAAGAAAATACCGGTCATGGGTGACCATAACGAGACTGCCTTTGAAAGTGCGCAAGAAGTTTTCCAGCCACAGAATCATGTCCGTATCCAAATGATTGGTGGGCTCGTCCAGAAGCAGCAGCTCCGCCGGCCGCAGCAGGGCAGCGGCCAAGGCCGCGCGCTTGCGCTGCCCGCCGGAAAGCGTGCCGACGGTCTGTGCGCCGTCGGAAAGGCCCAGACGCTGAAGCATGGCCCGGCATTCATACGCTTCACTGCTGCCGGCGTCGGCCAGCACCTGCTGAAGCACTGTGCGCCCGGACTCCATTTCCGGCCGCTGGAAGAGATGGGAAATCCGCACACCGCCGGCGCGGATCACCTGGCCGCTGTCCGGTGTTTCCTCGCCGGAGAGCAGGCGCAGCAGGGTGGATTTGCCGGTGCCGTTGATGCCGACCATGCCGATTTTGTCGCCTTCATTGATGAACAGAGAGGCGTCTTCAAGAATTTGCCGCATCCCATAATTAAGAAAAAGATGCTGGGCGGAAAGAATCATGGTGAATCGCTCCTTGCAGGAAAAACTGACTCTGTGCCAGGGAGGGCAATCAGAATCCGGCCCTTTCACAGAAAAATGATCGCAGATGCGTAAAAATACCCCCTTGACCAAACGGGGAAAACGGGATAGCATATATCTGTGGCTTTGTCCGCAGTTTTGCGCCGGGAGAAAAAGCTGCTGCCTGCCGTGCGGCGGAAAAGCCGGTTGTATCAAAAGGGGGGATACCAATGCTTGGAGATTTGTATGCGTCATCGATGGATATTGCAGCTTATCTGCGCCGGATCGGCATGGATCCCCAGCGATATGACCGGCGGCTGCATCCCGAACTGCCGCCGTCTCCGACGGATTACAGCATGCCCCAAACAAAAGAATCCCTGGATCTTTTGATCAATGCGCACCTGCATCATGTGCCTTTTGAAAATTTGGACATCTATGACCTGCGCAAAGAGGTGTCGCTTGAGCTTCCTGCGCTGTTTCAAAAAATTGTTGTACAAAAGCGCGGGGGCTACTGTTTTGAATTGAATGCGCTGTTTTTCGCCCTTTTGGAAGGCTTGGGGTTTCGCGCCTATCCCATTGCACAGCGGGTGCTGCTGGGAGAAGCCTTTGCGCCCCTCAATCATCGCGCTGCAGTAGTAACCCTGGAAAGCACCCGGGAGCGGCTGCTGTGCGATGTGGGGTTTGGCGGCCCGATGCCGGTTACAGCCCTGCATCTGGAATGCGGTGCGGTGCAGCAGTCAGGCAAGCTGTGCTTTCGGCTGGATACAGACTTCCGGCGCGGGCTGCGTCGTTTGATCCTGGTGGGCAGAAAAAAGGAGATTCCGCTGATGCTGTTTTCTGCAGCGCCTGTTGACCCGGTGGATTTTATTCCGCTGAATACCTATATGACCTGTCATAAAAAGTCCATTTTTTATTGCAACCGCATACTCAATCTCCTGCGGGAAGGCGGCAGTGTTGCTGTCATCAATGACCGCTTGCGCATCCATCACAACGGGCGGCTGGAAGAGCGGCCCATTGCATCCAGAGCGGAATTGAAGCGCATCTGTGTGGATTATTTCGGCATACCGGAGGAATCTTTGGCCGAGTTTTGATGGTATGATATGCGTACAGTATAGCGCAGATTGCGGCGGGGGACAAGAGGGGATGGCTGACGCACAGCGGGAAAGCTGTCAAAATGCTGAAAAAATAAAGTAAAGTTAGGCTAATTCGCCCATTGACCATTGGGCGTGAATCGCATAATATAATATTGTTAATAATTTAACGAAGTTCTTTCATCTTTTATCTCCTTTTTGCATAGGGCGGAGCGGCTTTTGGGATTTGGCCGTTTCGCCCTGCGCAGTTTATGCAGCAAGCGGACCCGCCCGGGGAATTGTTCTCCTGGGCGGGTCCGCTTGCTGCACGGCAGCTGTGCCGGTGAAAAGAGGCAGGCTGCCGGGGATGTTCAGTTTTCCTCTGCTGCGGCTTTTTTGCTGCGGGTGGTTCTTTTTGCCGGCGCTGCCGATTTGGAAGCGGTGGTTTTCTTTGCTGTGGTTTTTTTAGCTGCGGTGGTTTTGGCAGCTGTTTTTCTGGTTGCGGTTTTCCGGGCCGTTTTGGCTTCTTTTTTTGCCTCTTTGGCAGCTTCTTCCACCTGCTCTTTGAGTTTCTTTTCCATCTGGGCCTCGCTGGGGCGGATGGCGTTTTTATCGGTTACATCCCGAAGTACCCAGCGCTGGTTGGTGCCTTCGTTATCTTCCCAGATCTGGGCGCGGCCGCCATTACCGCTGAATGCCTGATAAAGGTCGATATATTTGTCCGCCAGCACGGAGCGGAAGCGAACGAAACCGTCATCCGTGAATTCCACTTTCCATTGCTGGCTT
Organism: Candidatus Pseudoscillospira faecavium; assembly: GCA_904420565.1. Taxonomy (GTDB): domain Bacteria; phylum Bacillota; class Clostridia; order Oscillospirales; family Oscillospiraceae; genus Pseudoscillospira; species Pseudoscillospira faecavium. The sequence goes on along the minus strand of CAJFVV010000003.1, from coordinate 14,961 downwards.
TTGCCGGTGTTTGCTTCCCACTGGTGCAGCCAGGTGCCGTTTACTGTGCCGTTCAGGCAAAGGTCGATGGCTTTTCCGGTAAAACGGTTGCAGATGCGATAGGTGTTTGGCCCCACCAGAATAAAGGCCCACTGCTGCCATTCGGCGCCGGCATAATCCCACAGCTGAATGGCTGCGCCGGATTCCGGATTGTAGTTTGCAACCTCCAAAACGCGGCCGTTGGGTGAGGCGATGGTGTAAAATCTGCCTTCAGTGATAACGCTTTCCGATGTTTTCTTTTTCATTGCAAGTTGCCTCCTCTGTCTGTGTGAATCTGCATTGCTGCAGATGGCGGCCAAACAGCCGCAGATTCCCCCAAAATGCATGTGCAAAAACATATTTCCCAGAGCGGGTGCATAAACTATGTAGTTGCACCTTCATTATAGCATGCTTATATGGACAAGGAAAGTGGAAAAAGGGCGAAAAGAGCAGCCTTTTCATGGCTTTTTCAGGCCGGTGCACCGGGATTGGGCACAAAAGAGGTGCATGCTGCCGGGGCAAAGCGAAAAACAGCCGGTGAACGGCGAAGCAAGGCGCCGCTGGACAACACAATATCTTGTGTTGCGGACTTACAGGATAAAGAACGATTCAAAATTGCAGATTTTCGCGTAAAAAGAGCGATATATTGCATAAAATCGACAAAAAATTGTTAAAAGTCTGTCAATTTGCTAATTTCAACAAAATATTTCCCCGTTTTTGTACGCTGAAAACGGCGCTGCAGCAGCAAATTTTGTCAGGTTGCCTCTTGACCGAACCACAAGATATTGTTATTATAAAAAACGCACAGCCACAATTTTCCGTGTGGGAAGCAAAGACTGTGGCAGATGCCATTGTGCGGCGCGGCCGCGCCGCATAGATTATAAAATACACATGAAGAAGCATTGAAATTTTAAAATAATGAAATTGAGCGGTAAGAGGGAAGGAAAGAGACAGCATGAAAATTATCAAGCGCAGCGGCTGCGAAGTGGATTTTGATATTACGAAAATCATCGCGGCGATTACCAAAGGAAACAATGAGATGCAGGATGCGGACAAGCTGACGGCGGCCCAGATTCGCGAAATTGCCACTAAAGTGGAGAATAAATGCAAGGTGATGAGCCATGCTCCCTCTGTGGAGGAGATTCAGGATATGGTGGAAGATCAGATCATGGCCCACAGCGCCTATGCGTTGGCCCGCAAATATATCACCTACCGCTATACCCATTCCCTGATCCGCCGCTCCAATACCACCGATGAACAGATTTTGGCCCTCATCGAGTGCAACAATGAAGAGGTGAAACAGGAGAACTCCAACAAGAACCCCACAGTCAACTCTGTGCAGCGCGACTATATGGCCGGCGAGGTCAGCAAAGATATTACCAAGCGCATTCTGCTGCCTCAGGATGTGGTGGAGGCCCATGAGCAGGGCATCATCCACTTTCACGATGCCGACTATTTTGCCCAGCATATGCACAACTGCGATCTGGTCAATCTGGAGGATATGCTTCAAAACGGCACGGTCATTTCAGGCACAATGATTGAAAAGCCCCACAGCTTTTCCACGGCCTGCAATATCGCCACCCAAATCATTGCCCAGGTGGCTTCCTCCCAGTATGGCGGCCAGAGCATTTCGCTGACTCATCTGGCGCCCTTTGTGGATGTAAGCCGCAAAAAAATCCGCCGGGATGTGGAGGCGGAAATGGCTCTGCTGGGCGCCAATGCCACGGAAGATGTGATTTCCGAGATTGTGGAAAAACGGCTGCGCGATGAAATCAACAAGGGCGTGCAGATGATCCAGTATCAGGTGGTCACCCTGATGACCACCAACGGCCAGGCGCCCTTCGTCACAGTATTTATGTACCTGGGTGAGACGGATGACCCCCGGACCAAGCAGGATTTGGCCATCATCATCGAGGAGATGCTCAAGCAGCGCATTCAGGGCGTGAAAAACGAAGCGGGCGTCTGGATTACACCGGCGTTTCCGAAGCTGATTTATGTGCTGGAAGAGGACAATATCCATCAGGATTCCCCCTTCTATTATCTGACAAAGCTGGCGGCCAAATGCACCGCCAAGCGCATGGTGCCCGATTATATTTCGGAAAAGGTCATGCTGAAAAACAAGGTGGATAAGAACGGAGAAGGCCACTGCTACACCTGCATGGGCTGCCGCTCTTTCCTGACGCCCTATGTGGATCCGGAGACGGGCAAGCCCAAATATTACGGCCGCTTCAACCAGGGTGTGGTGACCATCAATCTGGTGGATGTGGCGCTGTCTTCCGGCGGCGATATGGAGAAGTTTTGGAAAATTTTCGATGAACGGCTGGATCTGTGCTACCGCGCGCTGATGTGCCGTCACCGCCGGCTGCTGGGCACCAAATCTGACGCGGCGCCGATTCTCTGGCAGTACGGTGCCCTGGCCCGCCTGAAAAAGGACGAGCCTATCGACAAGCTCCTCTTCGGCGGCTATTCCACCATTTCCCTGGGGTATGCGGGATTGTATGAGTGCGTGAAATACATGACCGGCAAGAGCCACACCGATCCGTCGGCCACGCCCTTTGCTCTGGAAGTGATGAAGCATCTCAATGAAGCCACGGCCGCCTGGAAAGCCAAGGAAAACATTGACTTCAGTCTCTATGGCACTCCGCTGGAATCCACAACCTATAAATTTGCAAAATGCCTGCAAAAGCGCTTCGGTATTATTCCCGGTGTGACGGACAAAAACTATATCACCAATAGCTATCATATCCATGTATCTGAGCAGATTGATGCCTATTCCAAGCTGGAGTTCGAGGCGCAGTTCCAGAAACTCTCTCCCGGCGGCGCCATCAGCTATGTGGAAGTGCCCAATATGCAGAACAACATCGAAGCAGTGCTGGACGTGATGAAGTTTATTTATGACCATATCATGTATGCAGAGCTGAACACCAAGAGCGACTACTGCCAGGTCTGCGGCTACGACGGAGAGATTCAGATTGTCACCGATGAAGACGGCAAGCTGGTGTGGGAGTGCCCCCAGTGCAGAAATCGGGACCAGAACAAGATGAATGTGGCCCGCCGTACCTGCGGCTATATCGGCACCCAATTCTGGAATCAGGGCCGCACGCAGGAGATCAAAGACCGCGTGATGCATCTGTAAAAAAGATGCGCGGCAGTACAGATGCATAGGAGCAGAAAACGACATCTGAATTTGCAGCGACAAAAGAAAGCAGGGCGCAGCTTGAAAAGCTGCGCCCTGCTGGACTTTACCGGTGTTTGGCCTGAGGCGCATTTACAAGCAGTACAGCTTATGATACAATACAACACAATATTATCTATTCTGATGGCATGAGGGCACAGACCGCCGGGACTCCACAGCCATCATCAAAGAAGAGGTGCAGGACGAGATCATCAGCCGTACGGTGATCCAACAGCCCTGAAGAAGTGTAAAAGGAGGTTTGCTGTCCATGTATTATGGTGAAATCAAAAAGGTAGACATTGCCAATGGCCCGGGCACCCGGGTGTCTCTGTTTGTTTCCGGCTGCCGCCGGCACTGCAAGGACTGCTTCAATGCGGAAACCTGGGATTTTTGCTTTGGAAAGCCCTATACACAGGAGACAGAGCGGGAGATTCTGCAGGCCCTGGCGCCGTCTTATATCCATGGGCTGACCGTGCTGGGCGGCGAGCCTTTTGAGCCGGAAAACCAGGAGACGGTGCTGTCGCTGATGAAGCGCGTCAAAAATACTTATCCGGAGAAAACCATCTGGTGTTTTACCGGCAATACCCTGGAGACAGATCTGCTGGCGGAGGGCGGCTGCGGCCGCTGCGCAGTGACCGACGAGCTGCTGGCGCAGATTGACGTTTTGGTAGACGGCCCCTTTATAGCAGAGCAGCGCAATGTTTCCCTGCGGTTTCGCGGCAGTGAAAATCAGAGACTGATTGATCTGAATGCCACGCGGAGAGCGGGGCAGGTGGTTTTGTGGGAGGAGACATGAGATGAAACAGGAAACCATTAAAATTCGCTATTTTTCACCCCAGAGCGAGCGCCTGTGCTATATTGACGGGAAATCCGACTGGATTGACCTGCGCGCGGCGGAGCGGGTGGAGCTGAAGGCCGGTGAATTCAGGCTGATCCGGCTGGGCGTTGCCATGGAGCTGCCGGTGGGCTACGAAGCCCATGTGGTGCCCCGTTCCAGCACGTTTAAGACCTGGGGGATTCTGCAGACCAATTCCATGGGCGTGATTGACGGCAGCTATTGCGGCGACAACGATGAGTGGCGCATGCCCGTTTATGCCACCCGGGATACCTGCATCGAAGTGGGGGACCGCATTTGCCAGTTCCGCATTGTGGAGAACCAGCCAAAACTTGTTTTCCAGGAAGTGGATCATCTGTGCGGTGCGGACCGCGGCGGTTTCGGTTCCACAGGACAAAATTAAAAAACATGCTCCCGAGAATTCTGGGAGCATGTTTTTTTAATCTTTTTTGGGAGGCTTGCGGCGAATTGTCAAGTGCTGCCGCAGAGAGACCAGGCTGTTTGCGCCGGAAACGGCTGCCCGCCGCAGCAGACTGCCGGTATTCTTTTTGCGGGGAGCTGAGCGGGCGGCAGCTTTGCTGCTGCGCGGCGAAAACAGTGAACGCTTTGTGTCCCGCACAAAAACGGGGCGGCAATGCCCCAGATCCAAAGCGTCTTTTAAAAAAGCGCGGCTCAAGCGACGGCAGGCAATTTCTGTGTAGGCATTGCCCAGTTCCTGGGGGCTGTGGGCATTGCTGCTGCCAACGCTTGGACGCTGATGATCCGCGGCCCAGAGCAGGGCGCGCTTGTTGGCTTCCGGATTGCGCATGGCCGCCCGGGCGTTTGCAGTTTCCACTGCATCGGGACGAATGGGGAACAGGGCGGGATTTGCGTCCTTTTTGGCAAAAGGATTGGCCAGAATGGCCAATCCCCCGCAGCGGTGAATTTCGATGACAGCTTCATCCGCTGTGGGCAGGCCGTCCCGCCGCAGACGTGCAAAGTCCAGAGGCTGATCCAAAAATACGCCTAAAATCTGGCCGCCAAGGGTGCTGATTTCGCATCCGGGGATCAGCAGAATCCCCCGCAGTTCCACAGGGACAGGCGTGCAACTGTCCCGGTCAGTGACGGCGATTGCGTCGAGTCCAGCGCGCCGGGCGGCGCGTACCAGCTCATCCAAAGAAGCGGACACGCCCTCAGTTGCAGAAGTATGCACATGGAGATCGACGCGATATATCATAAAAAAAGCCTCCTTGATATTGACGGATACAGGAGTATACTGCTTTAGTATAACACAGCCGACCGCATTTGTCACGAAAGAATCCATGTGCTGCGGACAAAAATGTGTTTTTCTTCACAGGAGCCAGGAGATGGGCTGTGTGCCGTTTTCCGCCAAAAAAGCATTGACGCGGCTGAAAGGACAACTGCCAAAAAATCCCCGGGCGGCGGACAGCGGCGAGGGATGTGCAGAAGTGTGAACGAGCCGGGGACCGCCGCCTTTGCCGACCTGGGTGCGTTTCAGCTTTGCCTGGGCCTGATTGCCCCACAAAACGAAGGCCACGGGCTGGGGCAGCTGCCAGAGTGCACGGAACACTGCATCGGTGAATTCCTGCCAGCCGTATTTTGCATGGCTGTTGGCCTGCCCTTCCTTAACAGTGAGCACGGTATTGAGCAGGAGGACACCCTCCTGTGCCCAGGGAATCAGGCAGCCCGTTTGGGCAGGGGGGATTCCAAGGTCCGCTTCGCGCTCTTTGTAGATGTTGCGCAGGCTGCGGGGCAGTGTTACCCCTGGCTTGACGGAAAAAGCCAGTCCGTGGGCCTGTCCCTGCTCATGATAAGGATCCTGTCCTAAAATAACGCAGCGCACTTGCTGCGGTAGTGTCAGGTTCAGCGCGGCAAAAACTTCTGTTTCCGGAGGGAAAACCGTTTCCGAGCAGCGCGCCTGGGTGACTGAGGCGCACAGCCTGGAAAAATAGGGTTTTTCAAATTCTGCTGACAGCAGCGTTTGCCAGTCCTCGGACAGAGGGCTGCGCTGCAAAAATGCACTTACTTGCGCATCCATAAAAGGCCACATCCTTTCTGTGTCATCCATTATCCGGAAGTGGTGCTGATTTGTCAATGCCTGCAGATTGCTGCCGCTGAGCAGGGAAAAGGCAGCAGAAACAAGAGCGGATGCATAATTTTTTGAAATATACGGTGAAATATTCGTTTTTGTGAATAGTTGATAGGAATAATTTCAGAAAAATTGCATAAAAAGTCAGAATGACACTTGCGTTTTTGTAAAAAACAGATACAATACTAATATTGGATGAAAAAAGAAACAGCCGTGCGGCTGTTTCGCATCTGCCGCAGGGCAGATGGATGTATTTTGAGGAAAGGAAGATTCTCAATGAACAAGAAAATTTTGGCTCTGTTAAGCGCCGGCGCGCTGATGACGGCCATGCTGGCCGGCTGCGGCAACGGCGGCAACAACACGCCCTCCTCTACGCCCTCCACGGACGAGAACACGGGCGATACCTCCTTCACCACGATTGAAGAAGGTAAACTGATCATGTCCACCAATGCGCAGTTCCCCCCCTATGAACTGGTTTCCGACGGCGAAGGTTATCAGGGCACCGGCTACGAGGGCATCGATGTGGAAATTGCCTATGCCCTGGCAGAGAAGTTGGGCTTGGAGCTGGTGATTGACGACATGGACTTTGACGGTGCTTTGCTGGCTGTGCAGAACGGCAGAAGCGACATTGTCATGGCTGGCGTGACCGTCAATGAAGAGCGCCTGGTGAACATGGACTTTACCGATTCCTATGCAAACGGCGTCCAGGTGGTCATTGTGCCCGAGGATTCCGACATTCAGAGCATTGAGGATCTGGAGGGCAAGCAGATCGGCTGCCAGCGCGGCACCACCGGTTTTATTTACTGCTCTGACACGCCTGAGAACGGCGGCTATGGCGAGGATGCCGTGACAGCTTATGATGACGGCGCCACCGCGGTGCAGGCATTGCTCAACGGCCAGATTGACTGCGTGGTTATTGATAACGCTCCCGCGCAGGAATATGTGAATGCCAATCCCGGCCTGAAGATTCTGGATACGGAATTTGCCAATGAAGATTATGCCATCGGCGTGGCCAAGGGCAACACTGCGCTGCGCGATGCACTGAATGTTGCGCTGGACGAACTGGAAGCGGACGGCACCATTCAGGGGATCATTGACAAGTATATCCCCGCAGAAGGCTGATTGCAGCTTTGTTGGATGAAGCGAAAAGGGCGGCCCCCGGCCGCCCTTTTTGATACAGATCATTTGTTGACAAGGCACAGCGGCCTGCCGCTGTTTCGTGTCAACGGATGATCGGCGCCGCGGTTTTTGCGGTGGAGAAAACGAGGGAAAACACAGAGAGGTGACCTTAATGGAACAGTGGGCACAGCTTTATGAACTGTGGTCCGGACAGATTAAAGCGGGGACAGATCTGCCGTTTTGGCAGGATCTTTTTGTCAATTTTTATCAGAGCTTTATCCATGCCGACCGCTGGACACAGTATTTGGAGGGCTTGGGACGGACGCTGCAGATCACAGTCATGGCATTGATTTTGGGCGTGATTCTCGGCGTAATTGTAGCGGTGCTGCGCACGGCCCACGACCAGCAGCGCTTTGGACACAAAAACTGGCTGCTGGGTGTGATCAATACACTCTGCAAGCTGTATACCACCATCATCCGCGGAACGCCCATGATGGTGCAGCTGCTGATTATGGGCCTGGTCATTTTCAGCCAGAGCCGCAATTTTGCCCTTGTGGGCGCGCTGACGCTGGGCATCAATTCCGGCGCTTATGTGGCGGAAATTGTGCGCAGCGGTCTGATGAGCGTGGACAGCGGCCAGATGGAGGCCGGCCGAAGCCTGGGCTTGAATTATATCACAACCATGCGCTTTGTGGTGGTGCCCCAGGCGGTCAAAAATATTTTGCCGGCTTTGGGCAATGAGTTTATCACGCTGCTGAAAGATACCTCGCTCATCACTGTTATCGGCGGCAAGGAAATGCTCTATGCGGCCCAGGCCATTTATGCAAAAACCTATGCGCCCATGATGCCGCTGATTGCCACGGCGCTGATGTATCTGGTGGTTGTGATTCTCTTCACCTGGCTGTTGGGCAAGCTGGAAAGGAGGCTGCGCGAAAGTGATCGACGTTAAGGACTTACATAAAAGCTTTGGTTCCATTGAGGTGCTCCGGGGCATTACAGAGCATATTGACCGCGGGGAAAAGGTCGTGATCATCGGACCTTCCGGAAGCGGGAAATCGACACTCCTGCGCTGCCTGAATCTGCTGGAGGAACCCACTTCAGGCCAGATTGTGTTCAATGATGTGGACATCACCGATCCGAAAACGGATGTGAACAAGGTGCGCCAGAAAATGGGCATGGTGTTTCAGCATTTCAATCTGTTTCAGAATTTGAATATTTTGGACAATATGACGTTGGCACCGGTTCAGCTGAAACTGAAGAGCAAAGCGGAAGCAGAGGAAGAGGCCCATGCGCTGCTGCGGCGTGTAGGATTGGATGATAAGGCCGCTGCTTATCCCAGTCAGCTTTCCGGCGGACAGAAGCAGCGTATTGCCATTGTGCGGGCGCTGGCCATGCACCCGGAAGTGATGCTTTTTGATGAGCCGACTTCCGCACTGGATCCGGAAATGGTGGGCGAAGTGCTGGAGGTTATGAAAGAGCTGGCGGATGAAGGCATGACCATGGTGGTGGTGACCCATGAGATGGGGTTTGCCCGGGAGGTGGCCACCCGGGTGCTGTTTATGGATGGCGGCGTCATTGCGGAACAGGCGCCTCCGGAAGAGTTCTTTACCCATCCGAAACATGCCAGAACCCAGGAATTTTTGAGCAAGGTGCTCTGAGAACGTGAGCGTCGAAGAAGATAAGCGGTGCCAGCGGGCTGCGGTGCTTGCAGCCCGGCGCGCGGTGGAAGCTGCACAGCGGGCACAGTGGGATCGGAACATTGCCGCTCGGGTTGCGGCGCTTGCGCAGTTTGATCAGGCGGCGCTTGTTTTTTCCTATTGTGCTGTGGGCAGTGAAGCCAACCCGGCGCAGATTGATGAAGCTGCCCGGCAGTGCGGCAAGCAGGTTGCCTATCCGATCTGTCTGGAGCGCGGACGCATGCTGGCAGCCGTGCCGGATATGCCGGAGGGATTGCGCCCGGGTGCCTATGGAATTCCGGCGCCGGTGCCGGGGCAATGCCGCATTGTTTCGCCGGAGGAAATTGATCTTGTGCTGGTGCCCTGTGCGGCGTTTGATGAGCGGTGCCGGCGGCTTGGCATGGGCGGAGGATATTACGACCGCTATCTGCCGCAGTGCAGCCGCGCATGTTCTGTGGCGCTGGCTTATGATGTGCAGAGAGTTTCTGTGGTTGTGACACAGACGCACGACGTTTTGTTGGATTATGTTGTCACAGAGGCAGGAATATATAGGGGCAATTCGGGGGAAAATTTCCGCAGGGTCTGAGGCTCTGCGGAAATTTTTTACAGTTTTTGGTAAAAAAAGAAAGAAAATTGCGCAAAAACCTTGCGCGAATGAATATTTCACGATAGAATGGGTATGCATTTGGAACAGGAAAGATGATATGAGAAAGGGGACGGGCAAAATGACAATCGCAATTGTTGCACACGACAGCAAAAAAGAACTCATGGCGCAGTTTTGTATTGCCTATGAGGGTGTTTTGAGCAAATGCAAGCTGATAGCCAGCGGTGTGACGGGCAGCTGGATTGCAGAGCAGAGCGGGTTGAAAGTTGACTGCTATTTGCCCGGTTCCGAGGGGGGCGTGCATCAGATTGCCTCCAGCGTATTTTGTCAGGATATTGATATGGTATTGTTTTTCCGTGATGCGCAAAAGGCAAAGGAAAAAGATCCGGCGGAGGTGCACCTGCTGCAGCTGTGCGATGAATATATGATTCCGCTGGCCACCAACATTGCCACGGCAGAGGTGCTGATTCATGGCCTGGAGCGCCACAGCATCAACAGCCGCACCATGCAGGACGATATGGATATCTGGTAATGGGACAATTGGACAGGGAAGAAAAGTCGCCCCGGGAGGGCGGCTTTTTTCATTGAAAAAAGCACAAAAGCGGAAGCGTATCTTTGTATAAATTTAATATAAAAAAGAAAAAGACTTTCCCGCGCTTGACAGAGCGGGGGCAGATACGATACCTTGAACATAAAAGACGCGCTGTGGTGCGGAAAATGACGGAAAGGAAGAGATGGCTTATGGCATTGATGACGGGAGAGGAATATATTGAAAGCATCCGCGCGATGCAGATGGAGGTATACATGTTCGGAAAACGGGTGGAGCATCCGGTGGACGACCCGATCCTGCGGCCGTCCCTCAACAGTGTGCGCATGACCTACGATCTGGCTCAGCTGCCGGAATACCGGGATTTGATGACGGTAATTTCACCTTATACCGGGCAGCGCATCAATCGTTTCACCCACATTCACCAGAGCACAGAGGATTTGATCAACAAGGTGAAGATGCAGCGGCTGCTGGGACAGAAGACGGCGGCGTGCTTCCAGCGCTGCGTGGGGATGGATGCATTTAACGCGGTGTTTTCCACGACCTATGAGACGGACAAAAAATACGGCACGTCCTACCATGAAAACTTCAAGAAGTTCATGACCTATGTACAGGAGAAGGACCTGACGGTGGATGGCGCCATGACGGACCCGAAGGGGGACCGGTCCAAGGCGCCCCACGAGCAGGCGGATCCGGATCTGTATCTGCGGGTGGTGGAGCGCCGGGAGGACGGCATTGTGGTGCGGGGTGCGAAAGCACACCAGACGGGCATTCTCAATTCCCACGAGGTGATTGTGATGCCGACCATTTCCATGGGGCCGGAGGACAAGGACTATGCGGTTTCCTTTGCGGTGCCGGTGGATACCAAGGGCATTTTCATGATCATTGGCCGGCAGAGCTGCGACACCCGCAAGCGGGAGCACACGGAAATTGACGTGGGCAACAGCGAATTCGGCGGCGTGGAAGCGCTGGTGGTCTTTGACGATGTGTTTGTGCCCAACGAACGGATTTTCCTCAACGGGGAGCACGAGTTTGCGGGCATGCTGGTAGAACGCTTTGCGGGCTATCACCGCCAGAGCTACGGCGGCTGCAAAGTGGGCGTAGGCGACGTGCTGATCGGCGCGGCGGCCACAGCGGCAGAGTACAACGGTGTGGAGAAGGCCAGCGCGGTGAAGGACAAGCTGATTGAAATGACCCATTTGAATGAGACGCTGTATGCCTGCGGCATCGCCTGCTCGGCGGAGGGACGTCCCACGGAGAGCGGGAATTATATGATCGATTTGCTGCTGGCGAATGTGTGCAAACAGAATGTAACGCGCTATCCCTATGAGATTGCGCGGCTGGCGGAGGACATTGCCGGCGGACTGATGGTAACGGCGCCGTCGGAAGCGGATTTGCGGGATGAAAAGCTGGGCCCTGTGATTGAGAAGTATCTCAAGGGCGTGAATGCGGTGTCGACGGAGAATCGGCTGCGGATTCTTCGCCTGATTGAAAATCTGACACTGGGCACAGCGGCGGTGGGATACCGGACAGAGAGCATGCACGGGGCGGGGTCGCCCCAGGCTCAGCGGATTATGATTGCCCGCCAGGGCAACCTTGCGCATAAGAAAGCGCTTGCCAAGGCCATCGCCCATATCAAGGAGGATTGAAATGGTATTTTTGTGCTATCAAACATGCAGCACCTGCAAAAAAGCACAGAAGTGGCTGGATGAGCGGGGGATCGCCTATGATTTGCGTCCCATCAAGGAGGAGAACCCCACGGAGGAAGAGCTGCGCCGCTGGCATCAGATGAGCGGTTTGCCGCTGAAGAAGTTTTTTAATACCTCCGGCATGCAGTACAGGGCCCTGGGCTTGAAGGACCGGCTGCCCCAAATGAGCGAGGATGAGCAGTTTGCCCTGCTGGCAACGGACGGTATGCTGGTTAAGCGGCCCATGCTCATTGGAGAGGATTTTGTGCTGGTGGGTTTCAAGGAAGCAGAGTGGGCGGAAATGGTGTAAAGCAAAGTGCCTGGGCAGCATTGCCCGGGCACTTTTTTGCAAATATTTGAAAAAGCCCGCAAAAAACTGTCACAAAAGACGGCCTTTTGCGTTTATAAAACAGAGAGAGCGGAAAGGGGGAAAGGCGATGGAACACAGGGAATTTTCGACGCTGTACCGGCAATGGTACCGCCCGCTGCTCCTGTATGCCTTTTCCCTGACGGGGAACCTGATGGCGGCGGAGGATCTGGTGCAGAGCACGTTTGTCAAAGCGCTGCTGTCTTACCGCAGCGGCGGAAGTGTTCAGGCCTGGCTGATGCGGGTGCTGCGCAACGAGTTTGTCAGCAATATGCGCCATGACGGCCGGCTGTCGCACATACCGCCGGAAGAGATGACGGCGGAAAGCAGCGATCCGCTGGACCAGCTTTTGCAGCGGGAAGAGCAGCGGCGGGTGTATGAGGCGGTGCTGTCGCTGCGCGCCTTACCGCGAGGTGCTGCTGCAGAGCGCGGTGATGGGATTGCAGGACGAGGAGATCGCACGGCTGCTGCAGACCACGCCGGAGAATGTGCGACAGCTGCGCTGCCGGGCGCGGCAGAAAATACGGCGGATCTTAAAGGAGGAGGAACCATGAGCGAGTTGGAAAAATGGGAGCAGACGCTGAAAGAGCTGCGCAAAGAAACGGACGACGAGGACGCCGCGCGCGCCGCGGCGGAGGAAGCCTTTGAAAAACGGCTGGAAAAGGCCATCGACAAGCGCATCCGAAAAATCTGCCTGAAAACCATCGCCGTGGTGCTGGCGGTGTTGGCGGTGGTGTTTCTGGGCATTTCACCGCTGATGTATTTGATCTGTCCTTCTCCCAGGCATCCCAGCCGGAGCAGTGACCTTTCGCTGGATGAGTATTTGAGCGCCTATTATGAAACCGTGCGTCCCTATGCGGAGGTGGTGCCCGTTGCAACGCGCACCGGGGGCGATGAGGATGCGGCGCGCCGGATTTACAAAAGCTGCGTGGACTACCGTGGTTTCGGCTGTTATACCATGAAGCTGGATGTGGTGGACCGCCGTGTGGACGGATGGGCCCATCTCGGCGCGGGCAATGTGAAAGTGGAGTACAACTGGGGGCAGTACCGGGTGGTGGACGATCCGGGCGGCAATTTGATTGGGGTCATGCCCCGGTTTAGCTATACCCGCAGTCCTGAAGAGGTCAGTGAGGTTGTGGAGGGATTGCCCCGTTCCACTGCGGTCTATCTCAATATTCGTGCCAGCGGACCGGTTGCGCTGGAAGAAATTCGCGGCAGCGGCGTCACGCCGCTGTGGATAGAGGTCTACAACGACACCAGTTTATGGCGCGGCGGGCTATCTCTAATAAATGCTGCGGGCGGATTGGACAGCACTGAATGGCGGGAAAATTTGAATGACGCGCAGCTGCGTGAGATTTATCTCGATCATCTGGATACCATGCTGTCTATTCCGCGTTTGCTGGAGCAGCTGCCGATTTATCAGGAAATGGAAGAGGACACCAGCGAAGGATACAGCGGGGGAATGTGGTATGCCGGCGTACTGAGCAGTAAGCAGGAATATATCCAGGAGGCCCGCGATGCCGTGGCTGCCCAGGAAGGACCGCTGATGACGGAGCGCTATTGCATCTGCGGCAGCCGGGATGAAGTGCTGGAATTTTTGAAAACGGCGGACATCCGCTGGGCCGACATCCAGAATATCTATCTGTACGACGGCAGCAATATGATGTGGTAAAATGGAAAATGCGTGTATTAAGGCGGTTCCCCGTCCGGGGACCGCCTTAATACATTTTTTCATTGAAAACGAAGCGTCCATCCCTTATAATGGTAAACGGAGTTTTATACGCTGAAAGGTGATTTTATATGAAACAGTCAATACATCGCCTGGTAGTTAAGGTGGGCACGTCCACGCTGACCTATGCCACGGGCAATATCAATTTCCGCCGTCTTTCCCGTTTGGTGGAAGTTTTATCGGATATTTCCAATTCCGGCGTGCAGGTGGTGCTGGTGTCTTCCGGGGCCATTGCTGTGGGCGTGGGGAAACTGGGGCTTCCGGCCAGACCCACAGATGTTCCGGGGCGCCAGGCCGCCGCCGCCGTGGGGCAGAGCGAGCTGATGTTTCTGTATGATAAAATCTTTTCTGAATATTCAAAAATTACATCTCAGATGCTTCTGACGGGCAGCGATATGGAGGATCCGGAGCGCCGGAGCCATCTGGTCAATACCTTTGAGCAGCTGCTGCAATTCGGGTCGCTGCCTATTGTCAACGAAAACGACAGCGTCAGCGTAGAAGAGATTATTCACGGCGACAATGACTGCCTGAGCGCTGAGGTGGCCGCCCTGATCGGCGCCGATGCCCTGGCGATTTTGACGGACATCGACGGGCTGTACGACAGCGATCCCCGGGAGAATGCCAAAGCTCGGCGCATCAGTGTTGTGGAGGAAATCACGCCGGAGATTTTGGGGGCAGCCGGCGGAGCCGGCAGCGCAAGGGGAACCGGCGGTATGGCTACCAAGCTGCGGGCGGCCCAGATTGCCACAAAAGCCGGCGTGGATACCTATATCATCAATGGAACGCCCCCGGATAATCTGTATGCGCTGATGGAAGGACGCGATATAGGAACGCTGTTTTGCGCGATAAAGGAGGAAAGAATATGAACTGTGATTTGACAGAACTGGCTCGGCGCGCCCGGGCAGCGGCACGTCAGCTGGCCCTGGCGGATACGGCTGCCAAAAATAAGGCGCTGTGCGCTGCAGCAGATGCACTGGAAGGCGCAGCGGCGGAAATCATTGCCGAAAATGCAAAGGATTTGGAAGCTGGCCGGGAAAACGGCCTGAGCACCGCCCTGCTGGACCGGCTGGCCCTGAGCGGCGAGCGCATCCGCGGCATGGCCGACGGCATGCGC
>CAJFVV010000002.1 GCA_904420565.1 Candidatus Pseudoscillospira faecavium | reverse complement strand
TTCTGGAAGAGTCCCGCTTTGATCTGGATGAGAACAACCAGCTGCGTGTCTTCTACAGAGTGACGGATTATGGCAGACAGATGATCCACGATTATATCAAGGATTGATCTGAGCTTACATAAGAATTAAAGAAATGGAAAAGCAGCGGCCCAACACCCCGGGCTGCTGCTTTTTTGCGCCGATAGGCAGCGATAAAAGCCGTTTTTGACGCTTATTTTTTCAAAATCTCCTTTTTAATATACCGAAATGCTGCCTCTTCGCCCTGCTCTTTCAGCACGGTGAGCATCTTTTCCAACAGCGCGGCGGTTTTTGGGTGAATCAGATAGTGCGGCAGTGAGCGCATATAATAGTCATAAGGGTCGCTGTCGCGGTATTGGGCACCGCGGTAAGTTTTGCTGGCGGCGATACGGTCGCAGAACATTTCTGCCACATAACGCACCGGCATTTCCAATCCTGCCATTTGATGGCCTTTTTCCGGGCTGTAATCCACCCAATATTCCAGATGGTGCCTGTTGCGCCCTTTGTGATGCAGCCAGGAAGAAGAATAGCCTTTGTCTTTGCGCTCCTCGTCGTTTGGACTGTGGTCACCGGTGTAATATTTTGCGCCGACCAGAAATTCGGCGGGAGAGTATTTGGAAAGATCGTGCAGCAGTCCCTGGCGGTAAAGCCCCAGACGGAAACAGCCCTGCAGCACCAGCCATTTGTGATGTGTGATGGTTTTAAAATGCTTGATCGGATGCAATGATGTCACCCCTTACATATTAATATAGTGTAGCACAAGCCGATATATGGATGCAAGGGATTTTCCGGCGGCATATCCAGGGACAAAGCAGCATATATTGGAAAGCACGGTATACAAAAGCCGACAGAATAAAGGGGAGGGCGACGCAGAAATGGAACAGCAGCCGATTCATAAAAATGAAGTATTTTTGACTGGAATAGTGCTGGAGCCGCCGGAGTATTCGCATTGCAACCATGATGAGCGCTTTTATAAATTTTCGATGGAAATCATGCGCCTGTCAGGGCAGAAGGATGTGCTGGTAGTTGTGCTCAATGAACGATTAGCGGAACAAGTCGGCTTTTTCTGCGGCGCAAGAATTCATGTGGAAGGTCAGCTGCGTTCCTACAATAACAAATCAGGAAAAGGTAGCCGCCTGGTTCTCACGGTTTTTGCCAGAACATTATCCCTGAGCGAAGCAGAGGATCACAACGAGATTTTGCTCTGCGGCGTTTTGTGCAAGCCTCCGGTCCTGCGCAGCACGCCTTTGGGGCGGTCGATCTGCGACCTCATGCTGGCAGTCAACCGGCCTTATGGACGATCGGATTATATTCCCTGCATTGCCTGGGGAGCACTGGCCGGAGAAACCGGGCTGCTGCGTATTGGAGATTCCCTTTCTTTTGAAGGGCGCATTCAAAGCCGCACATATCATAAGATGACGGCACAGGGCGTGGAGTGCCGGGTGGCCTATGAGGTTTCGGTGATGTGCCTGCGGGAAATAGAAATGCAATCTTGCATTTTTTTGCCGGCGGGCAGGTCATAATTGTGATAGCTTCTGCGCTGAAGCTGTGATATAATACAGTTTAGAATCGGCTGAAAATGCCAGGGTTGAGAAAGAAAGGGTGTGGCAAAGCGATGGGCAGAGAAATCGCGGTGCTGCTGGGCAGCCCGCATAAAAACGGCAACAGCGCCCAAATGGCGGAAGCTTTGATCGAAGGACTGAAAAAGGCCGGAGACCATGCGGTCAAAATTTATGCAGAGGATTTGCAGACAGGCTGCTGTGACTGCGGCGGCTGCTATCGGGCGGAGGGACGTCCCTGCGCACAGCATCCGGATTTTAACGAAGTGGCGCCGGCTCTGCTGCGTGCGGACGGCATTGTATTTGCTTTGCCGCTGTATTGGTTTGATTTTCCCGGAAAGTTAAAATGCCTGATTGACAATATGTATTGTTTTTATGCAACAGGTAAGGATATTGCCCGGAAAAGAGCGGCGATTCTGTGCTGTGCTCACGGCGACGAATACAGCCTTTTTGACGGTGTGCAGCGCACCTATGAGCTGATTGTCCAGCATATGAACTGGAGCAGCGCTGCCCAGATTTATATCGGCGGCGTCGAAGGGCATGACGGAATCCGGGATACAGATGCGCTGCAGCGCTGCCGGGCGCTGGGCGAGCGGTTTTTCCGCTGAGGGGAGGCGCGCGAAATGGCGAAAAACATCATTGTGCTGACAGGCAGCCCCCGCGCCGGCGGAAACAGCGATCAGATGGCGGAGGCCTTTACCCGCGGCGCCCAGGCGGCGGGACATATGGTGACGAAAATCAGCACGGCACAGTTGCGCGTGCAGGGGTGTGTCGCCTGCGGCGGCTGCTATCAGTCGGGGGACAAGCCCTGCTGCCATGACGATGATTTTAATCGCATTGCACCGCTGATTGAGGGCGCAGATGTAGTGGTATTTGCTGCGCCGTTATATTGGTCAACATTCCCGGCCCCGATGAAGCGGGTGATTGATAATTTCTATTGTTTTTATGCCGGTCAGCGCTGTGTAGAAGGAAAAAGCGCGGTACTGCTTTCCTGCGGCGAGGATACGAGTTATCTGATGTTTGACGGGATTCAGCGTACCTATGAGCTGATGCTTCCGGTGCTGGGGTGGCATAATGCCGGTATGGTTTTTGTGCCGGGTGTTAATGAGATTGGCGATATACAAAATACTGACGGGCTGAAACGCTGCGAAGCTTTGGGAAAAAGCTTGTAAAGAATTTGATGAATTTCTGAACCGCGGCGTGACGCTGACCTGCAATGATTTAAAGAGCAGCTCCGCCGTATAACGGCGGAGCTGCTCTTTTTGTGAATTTTACCATTTTACCATGTCTGCGACAGACAGGGAAGTGTTTTTGGCCATATTTTTTAAGTTGCGGCGGAAACGGCTATAGCGGTTATAACAGTAATCCAGAAAATCTTCACCGCTGTAGTGGCGCACCAAAGCCCAAACAGACCATAGCAGATCCTGGGCCATGATGAAACATTTGATTTTCAGCAGTTCCTCCTGATTGGCGCCGCGGGAGCCGTAATAATAAGAAAAAAATTCTGAAATGGCGCGGCTGGACAGGCGTGATTCGCAGATATACATTGCAATATCCCAGGCAGGATCGTTCATGCCGGAGTATTCCCAATCGATCAGATAAGGGCGCTTGTGAGAAGTGTCCATCAAAAAGTTTTCCGGAACAGTATCGTTGTGACATGGGATTTTCTCAAAAGATGGGATATTGTCGCGAATCAATTGAAACAGGGTTTCTTTTAAAAATGGATAATCAGAAAACAGTTGGCCGTTGCAGTCTTGGGCGATGCGCTCATATTTGAGCAGCTCGGCTTCCCAGTCGAACACATTGGGGAAGGATCTGGGACTTGCGTGGGTCGTTTTTAACAGTGCGGCAACAGCGCGCAGACAGGCGGGAGCACCGGGATCCAAAGCGGTGAATGTTCTGGCGCTGGGAATGCATTCACTGATTTTGATGCCGCTTTGCTCATCAAAATAGATGCAGACGGAATTAATGCCAAGCTCGGAAGCAATGATGTTGTTTACCTGCTCCGCAGGGCGATTGATCATGCGCTCTGTCATCAGACCGGGTTCGCGGATCACATAATCCTTCCCTTGAATATGCATCAGATAATTGTAATTTGTAAGACCGCCGGCGAAGCGGGACTTGTCATATAAGATGGATTTGTCTTTAAATACCTCGCGCAGCACTTTTTGTACCCGAATTTCCATTGTATCCATATTGTCAAAATCACCAAGATATGTTTTAATAAAATAGGTATGCTTCCTGCGGCGGGAGCATGCCGCGGAAAAGTGAGAAATATGTAAAATATGCTGTAATTCCAATCATAGTGTATCAAATCGGTTGCAGAATAACAACAGTTTTATAAAAAATAAACACAGACAATCCTGACTAATTCTTGCAAAAAAATGCGCAAAAGCAAAAAAGTATGTTATAATAGAGAAAATAAGGTCAAATCCGGGGATTAAAAGCTATGAAAATCCAATAAAATCAATTTAATACAATTTTATTCTGAAAGTGGAAACAAAAATCCTATGTTTGGATATTGAATATTCAATATACCCGGAGCACGTTATGCTATTCTTTTTATAGAATTTAGACAAATAGCGCTCAGGCTATGCCTGTCGCTGAGAGCGGCGGCGGCGGGTGTCTAATAATTTAGTCGTCGAAGGACGAGAAGGAGGTACAAAAGTAATGAGATATCATGGCGAAGAAGCATTGGGCTTGGTAGAGACTTTGGCAATTGTACCCGTGATTGAAGCGGCGGATAAGATGCTGAAGGCTGCAGATGTTGAACTCGTGGCGCTGGAAGCTGGCGGTTCCACACTGTGTACGGTGTTTGTCAAGGGCGATGTGGCAGCCTGCAGATCTTCTGTGGAAGCTGGCGCAGCCGCTGCTGAAAAGATTGGCACCCTGACTGGCAAAAACGTAATGCCCCGCCCGATCAAAGCAATCAGCGCGATTGTCAATACCCACGATATTGACGCTGGTTACGAAGGAGAAATTGAGGTGCCCACCGGCCCGACAAAGGCTCTGGGCATGGTCGAGACGTTCGGCGTTTTGTATTTGATGGAGGCGGCCGATGCAATGTGCAAGGCGGCTGACGTTGAACTGGCGGGTTATGAGAACATTTATGATGGTTATGTTTCCGCCCTGGTCCGCGGCGATGTCGGCGCCTGCAAGACAGCTGTGGCTGCTGGCGTCAAGGCTATTGAAGATATGGGACATGAGGTCTACAGCCATGTCGTGATTGCAAGACCGCATCCGGGTTTGGAGAAAATCCTGAAGCGGTATTCCACGGAAGGCCTGATCGACTGATTTTTGATCGATACGACACTATGAGCGAAACGGGGAGATAGCAATGAACACCATTATTGATAAAGATTTGCTTTCGATCCAGGAGGCGCGCATCCTGGCTGAAAATGCGAGAGAAGCTCAGAAGGTTCTGGCAACTTTCACGCAGGAGCAGTTGGATGCGATTGTCGACCGTATGGCGGAAGAAATCGATAAATATGCCAAGGAGCTGGCAGTCATGTCCGTGGATGAGACCGACTACGGCGTTTGGCAGGATAAATACATAAAGAACCGTTTCGTGTGCGAATATCTGCGCGGAAAGCTGAAGGGGCTGCACTGTGTGGGCATTATCCACAGAGACGAGGTCAATAAAACCATGGATGTCGGCGTGCCGATCGGTGTGATTGCGTCGTTGTGCCCGGCAACCAGCCCTGTATCTACAACGATTTACAAAGTGTTGATCGCTGTGAAGGCGGGCAACGCCATTGTTGTTTCGCCCCATCCGAGAGCCCAGAAAACCATTGGCCGGGTTTTGGATATTATGATTGAGGCTGGCCGGAAATGCGGTTTGCCGGAGGGTGCAGTTTCTTATCTGCATGCTGTGGCCAAGGCCGGCACGCTTGAGTTGATGAATCACAAGGCGGTGTCTCTGATTTTGATTGCCGGGGTGCCCACGATGCTGGATGCGGCGTCGAAGGCGGGCAAGCCGGTGATTTACGGCGGCACGGGCAATGGCCCTGTCTTCGTTGAAAGAACTGCAGATATTCCGAAAGCTGTGCACGATATTGTCATCAGTAAAACCTTTGATAACGGTGTGGTGACAGGCGGTGAACAATCTGTTGTGGTGGATGGCGTGATTGCAGAGCAGGTCAAGCAAGAGCTGCAGAAGGCGGGCGCCTATTTCATGACAGAAGAAGAAGCGGATCGGCTGGGCAGAATCCTGTTCCGTGAAGATGGGAAAACCGATGCAGAGATGGCTGGCAAGAGTGCCAAATACCTGGCGCAGCTTGCTCATATCCAGGTGCCGGATAACACAGTGCTTTTGATTTCTGAGCAGAAATATGTTTCCGAGAAGAACCCCTATTCCCGGGAAAAGCTCTGTCCTGTACTGGCGTATTATGTGGAAGATGACTGGATGCATGCATGTGAGAAATGCATTGAGCTTTTGCTGAGTGAGCGGCGTGGACATACATTGACGATCCATTCGCGGGATGAGGCGGTAATTGAGCAGTTTGCTCTGAAAAAACCGGTGGCCCGTATCTTGGTGAACACACCTGCGACGTTTGGCGCTTTGGGCATTACGACGAATCTTTTCCCTGCGATGACGCTGGGAAGCGGTTCGGCAGGACGAGGCTCTACTTCCGACAATGTTTCTCCGATGAATCTGATTTATATCAGAAAGGTTGGCTATGGCGTACGACAGGTGGAAGATATGTACGGCCCATGCGGTGCATTGAATCTGGAAACATTGGATCCGAAGCCCAAGTATGAGGAAGTGAAGACAAGGCCGGGGTGTGATGAGGAGTTGACGATGCTGAAAAACCTGCTGGATCAGGTTCTCGAAAATCGCTGAACACATCCCTGGGAGAAACGTCTTATGATTAAGAACAATCATTTTATTATTAAAACCAAGGTTTTTTTCGATAAGGGTTCCATGCAGATGCTGCGGTGCATCAAAGGACATTGTGCGCTGGTGGTGTCTGACTCGGTTATGAAGGATCTTGGCTATCTGGAAAAAGTGCAGGGTTATCTGAAAGAGGTCGGGATTACATCCAGAGCATTTACAGATGTTCGCCCTGACCCGGATGTGGAGATCACAGCTGCAGGTGTGGAAGCCTATGAATCCTGCAATGCAGATGTTCTGGTGGCATTGGGCGGCGGTTCCGTGATCGATACCGCGAAAGCAATTCTTTATTTTGTTTGGCAGCGGCATAAAGCGCGTGGAGAGCGGTTTGAAAAGCCTTGTTTTGTGGCGATTCCCTCCACCAGCGGAACCGGCTCTGAGGTGACCAATTTCTCTGTGATTACAGCGAACGGTGCAAAAAATGTTCTGATTGATGAATTTATTGCACCGGATGTAGCAATGTTGGATTCTACATGTATTCGACATGTTCCGAAGTCTGTGATTGCAGATACAGGTATGGACGTTTTGGTTCATGCGCTGGAATCTTATGTTTCTACAGATGCTACGGATTTTACCGATGCCCTGGCGGAAAAGACTGCTGAGTTGATCTTCGCACATCTTAAAAAGCTATATGACAATCCTGCAAATGACGATGCACGTGATCGTGTGCAGAATGCAGCCTGTATGGCGGGTATTGCATTTACCAATTCCAACCTCGGTATAACCCACAGCATGGCGCATGCTTTGGGGGCGCAGTTCCATTTACCCCATGGTCGTGCCAATGCGCTGGTGATGGATGCCGTGATTGCATATAACGCAGATCTTGCAGGAACTGCCAATAACTATGCTGCGTGGAAGTATCAGAAAATGGCGGCAGAGTTGAATTTGCCGGCGAGGACGCCAAGAGAAGGCACGGTCAGCCTCCTCCGGGCGATTGAAAAGCTGAAGTGCGAAATTGGTATTCCGAAAGGCATTCAGACAACCGGAAAGGTTGATCCGGTATTGTTTGAGCAGGCGGTGGAAAGCATGGCGGAGGAAGCTCTGCATGACCGCTGCACGCCGACGAATCCGATTCCGCCGACCAAGGAAGATTTGATCCAATTGTATCGTAAATCTTTTTAAGTTTCACATTCCTATCAAATTCAATCGCTGAAGAATCCTTTGGCGGTTCTGAAAATTTATAAAGAATGAGAGGTAAGAACTTTGGATATTCGTGAATTTTCGAACAAGTTTGCTGAAGCAACGAAGAACATGTCTGCTGCAGAGCGTGCAGCTTTGCTGAAGATGTTCGAGGGCGTATCCAATGAGATCACCAAGCCCGATGCACCGTCTACTTGCAGAATTTGCCCGCCCACCAGCGATGGCAGCGTACCCAACGGTATGACCGAGAGACTGCGCAAGCTGAAGGACAATTACATGAAGCAGAGACCTACCATCAGCATTCAGGCTGCTCTGACCAAGACCCGTATTATGAAGGAAAATCCTGGTCAGCATCCTTATGTCTATCGCGGTAAAGCGTTCCGCGCATGCTGCGAAGAAGCGCCTCTGGTGATTCAGGATAATGAGCTGATTGTCGGTAACCCCACCGGCGGTCCCCGCTGGGGCTGCTTCTCTCCCGATATCGCATGGCGTTGGCTGCGCGATGAGTTGGATACCGTCAGCACCCGTCCTCAGGATCCGTTCTACATCTCTGAGGAAGATAAGAAGATCTGCAAAGAGGTTCTGTTCCCCTTCTGGGAAGGCAAGTCCGTCGATGAAATCTGCGAGACCCGTTATCGTGAGTGCGGCGGCTGGGAACTGTCCGGCGAGTCTTTCGTGTCCGACTGCTCTTACCATGCAACCTCCGGCGGCGGCGACTCCAACCCCGGCTATGATGTGATTCTGATGAAGAAAGGCATGCTGGACATCCAGCAGGAAGCCAAGGATCATCTGGCCAAGCTGGATTATTCTAATCCCGATGACATTGAGAAGATCTATTTCTACAAGATGGTCATCGACACCACTGAGGGTATCATGATCTATGCAAAGCGCCTGAGCAACTATGCCCTGGAGCTGGCTGCCAAGTGCACCGATCCTCAGCGCAAGGCTGAACTGGAGAAGATCGCCGAGATCAATGCCTGGGTCCCCGCTCATAAACCCCGTACTTTCTGGGAGGCTGTTCAGTCTGTGTGGACCATTGAGTCCCTCCTCCCTGTGGAAGAGAACCAGACCGGTATGTCCATCGGCCGTGTGGACCAGTACATGTATCCCTTCTATAAGGCAGATATTGATTCCGGCCGCATGACTCCGTTTGAGGCATTTGAACTGGCCGGCTGCATGTTGATCAAGATGTCCGAGATGATGTGGGTTACTGCGGAAGGCCAGTCCAAGTTCTTCGCCGGCTATCAGCCTTTCGTCAACATGTGCGTCGGCGGCGTGGATCGCCATGGCCGTCCTGCTGAGAACGACCTGACTTACCTGTTGATGGATGCTGTCCGCCATGTGAAGATTTATCAGCCTTCCCTGGCCTGCCGTATTCACGGTAAGTCTCCCGATAAATACATGAAGAAGATCGTGGATGTCATCCGCTCCGGCATGGGCTTCCCTGCCTGCCACTTTGATGAGACCCACATCAAAATGATGCTGATGAAGGGTATTTCCATCGATGATGCCCGCGATTACTGCCTGATGGGCTGCGTTGAGCCTCAGAAGGCCGGCCGCCTGTATCAGTGGACTTCTACCTCCTACACCCAGTGGCCCATCTGCATTGAGCTGACCCTGAACCATGGCGTGCCGCTGTGGTATGGCAAGAAGGTTACCCCTGACCAGGGTCCCCTGGATCAGTACAAGACCTATGAGCAGTTTGATGCTGCCGTCAAGGATCAGATCAAGTATGTGACTTACTGGACCGACGTCCTGACCGTCATTTCCCAGCAGGTGCATCGTGACTATGTGCCCAAGCCTCTGATGTCCATCATGTTCGAGGGAACCATGGAGAGCGGCAAGGACGTTGTTCACGGCGGCGCTATGTACAACTACGGACCCGGCGTTGTGTGGACCGGTCTTGCGACTTACGCTGACTCCATGGCTGCCATCAAGAAGCTGGTCTTTGACGATAAGAAGTACACGCTGGAGCAGCTGAATGAAGCTCTGAAGGCTGACTTTGTCGGTTATGATCAGATCCGCACTGACTGCCTGAATGCACCTAAGTACGGCAATGATGACGACTATGCAGACCTGATTGCGGCAGATTTGATTGCATTTACTGAGGATGAGCATCAGAAGTACAGAACCCTGTTCTCCCGCATGAGCCATGGTACGCTGTCCATCTCCAACAATACGCCTTTCGGTCAGATGACTGGTGCATCTGCCAACGGCCGTAAAGCATGGCAGCCTCTGTCCGATGGTATCAGCCCGACGCAGGGCGCCGACTTCAAGGGTCCCACGGCGATCATCAAGTCTGTTTCCAAGCTGGACAACTGCAACATGAACATCGGTTTGGTGCACAACTTCAAGATCATGTCCGGCCTGCTGGATACGCCCGAAGGCGAAGCAGGTATCATCGCTTTGCTGCGTGCGGCCAACGCGTTCGGCAACGGCGAAATGCAGTTCAACTATCTGGATAACCAGACCCTGATCGACGCTCAGAAACATCCCGATGAGCATCGTGACCTGATCGTCCGTGTCGCTGGTTACAGTGCATTCTTCACTGAATTGTGCAAGGATGTTCAGGACGAAATCATCAGCAGAACCATGCTGACCAAGCTTTAATTGCCGGCTGTTTGCTGAAGAGAATGATTTCTTTCCCCGCGCCCTGCTGCTGGGCAGGGCGCGGGGAGGAAAATGAAGGGAAATACCGTTGAGAACGATGGAGATTAGATCATATGAGCGGTACGAATGGCGTAATTGAAAGAAAAGCGTTGATTTTTAATACACAGAAATACAACGTTTATGACGGTCCCGGCATCCGGACCCTGATCTTTTTTAAGGGCTGCCCGCTGCGCTGCAAATGGTGTGCGAATCCTGAAGGCTTAGAACGCAGAGTACAGGTGATGTTTAAGCAGGATATTTGCATCAATTGCGGCAAATGTGTTGGCGTTTGTCCTGTGGGAATCCACCAGATTTCAAAAGAAGAGCTCCGTCATGTTGTGGACCGCAGTATTCAGTGCGTTGGCTGCCGGAAATGTGTGGAGGTTTGTCCCAATCGCGCCCTCCAAATTATGGGCGAGGAGAAAACCATTTCTGAGTTGCTGGAAATTATCAAGGAAGACCGGATGTTCTATGAACAATCCGGAGGCGGCGTTACGTTAGGTGGCGGCGAGGTGACGATGCAGCCGGAGGCAGCAATCAGCTTGCTTCAGGCATGCAAGCTGGAAGGCATTAACACCGCTATTGAAACCTGCGGTTATACGAAGAAAGAGGATTTGCTGCGGATTGCAGAGTTTGTGGATTTGTTCCTGTTCGATATCAAGCAGTTTAATCCGGAAGAACACAGCAAATGGACAGGTGTCCGCAATGAGCGTATCCTTGACAATTTGCAGGAGCTTCTTCATCGGCGGTATAATGTGAAAATCAGAATGCCGTTGCTGAAGGGCGTCAATGATAGCCAGGAAGCCATTGAAGGCGTAGTGAATTTCCTGATGCCTTATAAGGATCATAAAAACTTCCAGGGAATTGATTTGTTGCCTTATCATAAAATGGGTGTTGCAAAATACAAGCAACTTGGTATAGAATATCCAATAGAGGGCGATCCCAGTTTGAGTGCTGAGGATCTGGATCGCATCGAGGGATGGATTACGAAGTATGATTTCCCTGTGAAGGTGATCAAGCACTAAAGGAAGCAAATTTGGATGGGTGGTGAGATAGGGCCATGGCGCAGGAACTGGATAGAATTATTCAGGAGTCGGTTCCGGGCAAGCAGGTTACCATTGCACATGTGATTGCATCGCCCATGTCGGATATTTATGATCGTTTGGGAATTGACGAGACAGGCGCAATTGGAATCCTGACGATATCACCTTATGAAGCATCTATTATTGCGGCGGATGTTGCGACAAAAGCTGCAGATGTGCAGATTGGCTTTTTGGATCGTTTTACGGGTTCTGTTGTCGTGAGTGGGGATGTGCAGAGTGTGGAGACAGCGTTAAAAGCGGTGTGTACAACATTGAAGAATACGTTGGGCTTTACAGTGGTGGATATTACGCGCTCATGAGAAGAAAACGTGTAATGGTAGTGGGCCCTTCCCGTTGTGGAAAGACCACCTTGGTGCGTGCGCTGGATGATGATGATCGTCCACTGAGACGGACGCCAGATTTGATTTATGGAAAGCGCACAATGGATTGTCCGGGATCTTATGTTGAAAATGCAGATATGTATAAACATCTGATTGCTGCGTCTCAGGATGCATCTCATGTTTTGGTCCTTGTGGATCAGTCCCGTCCCATTGATATTTATTCGCCGAGTTTTGCGCAGGCATTTACAAAACCGGTCATCGGTGTAATAACGAAAGTGGATTTAATGCCGGAAAATGAAGAATCCTGTTTGAGACAGCTGCGCCTGATCGGCGTGGAGGAACCTATTTTTCGGGTTTGTGTCCCGAAGGGGATCGGCGTTGCGGCTTTAAAAGAATATTTGTTTGGTCCGGTTGCAAATGAAGATAATAAGGGGGGAAATCGATGAAATTTATTACGGAAGACGAACTGAGATATCTTTACCGGAAAGAACCCTTTACTACATATAAACCAGAACCTGGTACACGGCTGACACCGGGCGGTCGTCAATTTCTGCTGGATCGGGGCATTGATATGTACGATGAGCAGAAGAGCACCCCGATTATCCGGGAGTCGTTGACCCAGGAAATCTGTTGCCCGTCTGCAAATCCGGGGCATAATTATCCGAAGAAGACTGAGGAGACGCAGGAAGCGCCGCCTGAGCAGCCAGCAGCAACAGTCGCAGCGGCTGCGGCACCTGCTGCGCCGAAAGTACCTAAAAAGTGCAATTGGCGGACAAAGATGGTGCGTACCAAACTGTGTTCTGTGGATGCGCTGTTTTTGAAAACAGAGCAATTGCTTTTGGAAAATGACATTTTGATGGCGCAGAATCTTTCGCGGCTTGGAAAGCAGTTCAGCGATATCCGCCATATGGTGGAGGGTAAGGGAATTGCGACCAATATGCCGTGTAAGGAATGCTCTGGGATTAAGTGTGAAAATTTTTCAGAAGATTTGGAAGACTGTTTTGAAATTACAGATTTCCATGTTCAGCTGGAAAACGGGAAAGAGATTTTGGCGCTGCATCAGCTGCGCTGTGCATTGCGGGAAATTGAACCTGCGATGCTGCAGGCGTTTGAAGGAAATGACGCGGCCATCGGACCTTGTATGGATGCAATCGGCAAGATTAATCAGATTATCAATACTGTCTCCCAAATGATTTGCGGAGCTGTTGGAGGCAAAGAATGTCAAAGAAGGATGTAAAGAAGGACGAAACATTTAGATATTGCGATGAAATCATTGACCAGTTTGAGAAGGTATGCAAGCATCCGATTGTAGAAAAATCTTCTGTTTATTATACTGGCGTGGACCTTGGTACGGCGTGTGTTGTCGTAGCGGTTCTGGATGAGAATTTCCGTCCGGTGGCTGGTGCTTATCAGTATGCTGATGTGGTTCGTGACGGTATGGTGGTTGATTATTTCGGTGCGGTCCAGATCATTCGCAATATGAAGGCCAAGCTTGAAGAAGAGCTGGGCGTGGAAGAACTGCTTTATGCAGCGGCCGCCATTCCTCCTGGAACGAATACCTTGGATGGCGGTGCAGTAAAGAATGTGGTGCAGGGTGCCGGATTTGAATTAACAAATTTGCTGGATGAATCCACGGCGGCCAATGCGGTTCTGCGGATTAAGAACGGTGCGATCGTGGATATCGGCGGCGGTACAACAGGTATTTCCATTTTTAAAGATGGCGAAGTTGTATATGTGGCTGATGAACCGACTGGTGGTACGCACTTTTCTTTGGTTCTGGCAGGTGCACTGCATATCCCCTTTGATGAAGCAGAAGTTAAAAAGCGTGACCCTGCAAACCACAAGGAAATCCTCCCGGTTCTCAAACCTGTGGTGGAAAAAGTGGCTGCAATCATCAACAGCCATATTAAGGGCCATGATGTGGATGTTATTTATCTGGTTGGCGGTACCTGCTGCCTGACCGGGATCGAAGAAATTATCCAAAAGCAGACGGGAATCCCGACCTATAAGCCGAAGAATCCTATGTTTGCGACGCCCCTCGGAATTGCGCTGAACTGCAAAGAGGAAATTATGTATTAAGAAAGGAGCCCAAACATGGATTTTTACATTATAAAATCTCCGTCAAAAGGTACAATCGACATTTTGATGCGTCGTAAGGGCTCCAATTCCAAAGAGCTTCCGCCCTATGGTGTGGATGCAGTGGGTCTGGTTCAGGGCCGTATGATTGAAATGGTTGTGGCGTCGGATATTGCCGAGAAAGCAACGGGCGTTACAGTAGAAGATATCAAAGGCAGCTGTCCTCAGAATATGATCCTGCTGGCGATCTTTGGTGATACGGCAGCGGTGGAGGATGCAATGAAAGAGATCCAAACGAAGATGGATAAGAAGGGGTAAAAACCATGCTGACGGCAAGATTGATTGATAATGTTTGGGCGACCAGAAAAGCGGAAAGCCTGAATGGGTTGAAGTTTATGTTGGCTGAAATCATTGGCGGCGGCGCAGAAGAAGGAAAACGGCTGATTGTGGTGGATATTATCAGCGCCGGTATTGGAGATCGTGTCATTGTAACGACCGGTTCTTCTGCGAGAAGAATGGTTGGCGACGATACCATTCCGGTAGACGCTGCAGTGATTGGTATTATTGATGAAGACTGTGAATTTGGTGATTAACAGGAGGTGTTCAATATGAGTCTTCTTGAGCAGGTAAAAGAAGCCGGTGTCGTCGGCGCCGGCGGCGCAGGATTTCCTACCTACGCAAAGCTGAACTGCAAGGCGGAATACATCCTCATGAACGGTGCGGAGTGTGAACCGCTGCTTCGCGTGGATCAGCAGCTGATGGCCATGTATCCCGATGAAATTATCAAGGGATTCAAGGCTGCCGGTGAGTTGGTGGGGGCTGCGAAGGCAATCATTGGCATTAAGGGTAAGCATCAGGATGTCATTGAGATTTTGGAGGAACATATCAAAACATTGGGTGTGGGAGATTATGTCTCCGTCGGCATTTTGCCGGATATTTATCCGGCGGGTGACGAGCAGGTTTTGGTATACCAGCTGACCGGCCGCGTGGTTCCCGAAGCTGGCATTCCCATCAATGTGGGATGTGTTGTTATCAACTCGGAGACTTGCCTGAATGTTTACAATGCACAGAATGGCAAGGCTGTGACAGAAAAGTACATCACGCTTGCGGGCGATATCCCGGAGAGAAAGACGGTCAAGGTTCCTGTTGGTACACCTACCATTGATGTCTTGAAGATGAGCGGTATTGAGGATTTCAGTGATTATGGCGTGATTGCCGGCGGCCCGATGATGGGGCCCCTGCTGGAAGATCTGAACGGATTTATCACCAAAAAGGACAAAGGTTTTATTATCCTGCCGAAGAATCATCCTCTGATTAAGAAGAAGTCCTGCACCTTTGATCAGGCGCGGCGCGTGAACCGCTCGGCTTGTGAGCAGTGCCGTATGTGTACGGATCTGTGCCCGCGGTATTTGCTGGGGCATAATATGCAGCCGCATAAGATGATGCGCACATTGAGCTATGCGCCTCATGACGTGGAAGCACAGAAGATTGCTTCCCTTTGCTGCCAGTGCAATTTGTGCGAATATTTCTCCTGCCCTGCTAATCTGCATCCGCGTATTACCAATGCAATTTTCAAACAGAACCTGGCAGAGGCGAAAGTGCGTTATCAGCCTACGGAAACGGAGTTCCATGCACGTGAATCCCGTAAATATCGTTTGGTTCCCAGCAAGCGTCTGGTTGCACGTTTGGGCCTGCATGATTTTGACCGCCCGGCTCCCTGGACGGAAGAAACATTGCATCCGAACGAGGTTCGCATCTCCACAAGACAGCATGTCGGCGCTCCTGCAGTTCCGGTAGTTTCCGCCGGTGATCATGTGGAAGCTGGTCAGATGATCGGACAGATTCCGGAAGGTGCGTTGGGTGCAACAATTCATGCAAGCATCTCCGGTACCGTTACTGAATGTGGAAACGACTTTATTGTGATAAGGATGGGTTGATATGGCTATTGCAATTGGAATGGTTGAATTTTCTAGTATCGCCCGCGGTATTTACGCGGCCGATCAAATGGTCAAGATCTCCGAAGTCGAAATCGTGACCGCACAGACAATTTGCCCCGGCAAATACATTGCGCTGGTGGAAGGCGATGTGGCAGCTGTACAGGATTCTATTCATATCGGTGAACAGTTTGCCGGCGAATATTTTGTGGATTCTATCGTGATCCCGAATGTACATCATGGTATTTTCCCCGCTATTACAGGTGCGACGATGCCTGAGCAGGTTACTGCACTGGGTATCTTTGAAACGTTCTCTGTAGCAACGATGATTATTGCAGCCGACCAGATTTTGAAAGCTGCAGAACTGGAAGCCATTGAAATCCGGTTGGGTACCGGCTTGGGCGGCAAGTCCTTCTTCACCTTCACTGGTGATGTGGCAGCTGTCGAAACTGGTGTGGAAGCCGGCCGTGCTATCGCTGAAGCAAAGGGCCTGATGGTCGACGCTGAAGTGATTCCGTCTCCTTCCGACAGACTCGTGCCTTCTGTGCTGTGAGGTAGCAGCATGTGTGGGCGTTTTGACTAACAGCAAAATTTAGAGGAGGTGAAATTGAAATGAAAAAGTTGGTTTGCGAAAAAGACATTCAGGCACTGGTGAACGAAGGCAAGAAGGTGTGTTACATTGCGGAGGGGACTTTGGTCACTCCTTCTGCAAAGGATGCAGCAAGAGCAGCTGGCATTGAGATTTCTTATGGTGAGGAGCCGAAGGCTTGCTGCGAGACGCCCGCAGCGTGTGTTGCACCTGCACCTGCTGCACCGGTTGCTCCGGCAGCGGCTCCTGTGGCAGCACCTGCTGCACCTGCAGCAGAGGCTCCGGCTGAAATCAGCAGCGATATGATTTATGAGGTGCTGAAGAAGCTGGCAGACAAAGGCATGCTGGGCGATATGTTCTCTGCAGTTGCTCCTGCAGTGGATGCACCTTATGTCTGCGAGAAGGATGCTACCGGCCTGAAAGTGGTTCGCGGCAACACAGTCAGAATGGATGAGTTCTTTGAAGGCAATCCGAAGGTTAAATACCAGGAATTGATCGACAAGAACGACTCCAACATCAGTTCCGGTCTGCTGGTCATCGATCATGATACTTATGAGTGGACTCAGAACTATGATGAGAACGACTACGTTATCGAAGGAACCTTCGTAGTTACAATCAACGGCAAGAGCTATACGGCTCACGCTGGTGACTGCATCTTCATCCCCAACGGCGCATCCGTTGTGATGGGATCCAAGGATCACTGCTGCAAGGTGTTCTACAACACTTATCCGTCCAACTGGGCAGATTTGATGGAGAACTAAGGAGGGGTAAACGATGCAGGCACTTGGGCTGATCGAAACCAAGGGGTTGATTGCGGCTATTGAGAGCGCAGATACGATGCTCAAGGCTGCAGAGGTAACGCTTCTGGAAAAGACACATGTTGGCGGTGGATTGGTAACAGTAGCTGTTGTTGGAGATGTGGGCGCGGTGAAAGCATCCGTGGATGCAGGCGCCGCAGCGGCACAGCGTGTTGGTGAACTGATTTCCGTGCATGTGATCCCGCGTCCGCATTCCACGCTGGATGGGCTGATTGTCAATGTTCATCCACTGGTGAAGGACGATACTCCGGATGGTCCAGATGATGGTGGCCCCGGCTCTAACGCGGAATCCGCGGTAGAGGATACAAGCCCTGCAGAAGCCGAAAAAGCCAATGACGAAATTGAGAAGATCGAAGAAAAGCGTGTAGTTGAGCGGACCGTTACCAGAGCGCCGGCTCATCCTCCGGTAAAAAAGGTTGCGCCTGTGAAGGAAACAGCGCCGGTAAAGAAAGCAGCTCCTGTAAAGGAAGCGGCACCGGCGAAAGAGAAAACTGCACAGGCAGAGCTGAATAAGACTGCAGTGGATGGCTGGGTTCAGGAACTGGGGCTTGATGCGGCAATCGAGAAACTCAAAGCAATGGCAGTTGTCAAGCTTCGCCGTTTGGCTCGGGAGTACAAAACGTTTGGCATTGCCGGACGTACAATCTCTAAGGCTGACAAGGGAATTTTGATTTCGGAATTCCGCGCATATTATGAAAAGAATAAGATATAAGCAATAAATTCACGATTCATTGAAAGGAGGAACCGGTATGGAGAACTTTGATTATGATCTGCAATCCGTACAGGAAGCACGTAACCTTGCACGTTTGGGTAAAATTGCAGCGGATAAGATTGCTGATTACACGGATGAACAGATCGACAAAATTCTGCAGAATATGGTTCGTGTTGCAGAGGAAAACGCTGTAATGTTGGCAAAGATGGCTGTTGAGGAGACTGGTTTTGGTAAGGTTGAGGATAAGACCTTTAAGAATCATCTGGCTTCTACCATTGTGTATAATTACATCAAGGATATGAAGTGCCATGGCATCATCCATGAAGATCCGGTTAAGAAGATGATGGAAGTGGCAGATCCTGTGGGCCTGATCTGCGGTATCGTGCCTTCCACAAACCCGACCTCCACGGTTATTTACAAATCCATGATTGCATTGAAGGCACACAATGCCATCGTATTTTCTCCCCATCCCTCTGCTTTGCAGTGCACACTGAAGGCTGCAACTCTGATGTGTGAAGCAGCTGTTGCTGCAGGCGCTCCGGAGAATGTAATTTCCTGCGTTTCCAAGCCTTCCATGGGTGCAACGGATGAATTGATGAAGTGCAAAGAGACTATGCTGATCATTGCTACCGGCGGCCCCGGTATGGTGAAGGCGGCATACAGTGCTGGTAAGCCTGCTCTGGGTGTCGGTGCTGGTAACTCTCCTTCCTACATTGAGCGCACTGCTGATGTACATCAGTCTGTTAAGGATATCCTGGCTTCCAAGACCTTCGATTATGGTACCGTTTGCGCATCTGAGCAGTCCGTTATCTGCGAAGAGTGCAACCGTGATGCTGTTATTGCTGAGTTCAAGAAGCAGGGCGGCTATTTCATGACTGCAGAAGAGACCGCTAAGGTTTGCTCTCTGCTGTTCAAGAACGGCGGCCACAGCATGAGCGCCAAGTTCGTTGGCCGTAGCCCCCAGGTGATTGCTACCGCTGCTGGCATCAATATTCCCGAAGGCACTCGCGTGCTGATCGGTGAGCAGCAGGGTGTGGGTGATGGCTATCCTCTGTCCTATGAGAAGCTGACTTCTGTTTTGGCTTTCTATACTGTGCGCGATTGGCATGAAGCTTGCGAGCTGAGCATTAAGCTGCTGCAGAACGGTATCGGCCATACGATGAACATTCACACCAATGATCCTCAGATCGTGCGTGAGTTCTCCAGAAAGCCCGCTTCCCGTATTGTCGTGAACACCGGCGGTACGCAGGGCGGCACCGGTGCCAGCACGGCGTTGATGCCCGCATTTACACTGGGCTGCGGCACTTGGGGCGGCAGTGCTACTTCCGACAACGTTTCCCCCATGAACTTGGTCAACATCAAGAGAGTTGTTTATGGTTTGAAGGATGTATCCACTCTGGCTCAGAATGATCCGACTTTCCATCCTGATTTTGGTTGCTGCCGTGGCAGCAATGCTGCAGGCGCACAGCCTCTGCAGTATGGTGTTGGTTGCAATTGCACCACTGGTAACCAGGGCGTGCCCGCTCAGGACGGTATCGACGGCAAACAGCTGTTGGATCTGGTCAACGAGCTGGTCAACGCTATGAAATCGGGGTCGTGATGACATGAATGATAGATATAAGGAAATCTTGGGCCTCCTGATCAATGCGCTGCAGAATGGACCGGATGGCAATGAGATTCCTGTTGGTATCTCTAACCGTCATATTCATCTGTCTCAGGCAGATTTGGAGACGTTGTTTGGCGCTGGTTATGAGCTGACAAAGATGAAGGATCTGTCTCAGCCTGGCCAGTATGCCTGCAAGGAGACTGTTACCATTGCGGGGCCCAAGGGTGCCATTGAAAAGGTACGTATTCTGGGGCCTGTCCGTAAGGAAACGCAGATCGAAGTGATTGTTGGCGATAAGTACAAGCTGGGTGTGGCAGGCGAGCTTCGCATGTCCGGTGACCTGGCTGGTACGCCTGGCGTTACTTTGATTGGGCCGAAAGGTTCTGTGCAGACGAAGCAGGGCCTGATCGTTGCTCAGCGCCATATTCATATGACCCTGGCAGACGCTGATCGCCTGGGCGTTAAGAATGGCGACATTGTAGATATTAAGGTTGAAGGTCCTCGTGGCGGTGTAATGACGAATGTGGCGATTCGTGCGAATGATTCTTCCGCACTGGAATGCCATATCGATACAGAGGAAGCCAATGCAATGGGCCTTACTTCTAAATCCACAATTACTATTGTTAAGTAAATTTTCCAGTAAATTTATTTTAGGAGGAAATTACAATGATTAAGAACGAAGCTTTGGGTATGATCGAGACCAAGGGCCTGATCGGTTCCATTGAAGCAGCCGATGCTATGGTCAAAGCAGCAAACGTTTACCTGATCGGTAAGGTTCATGTTGGCGGCGGTCTTGTTACCGTTATGGTCCGCGGCGATGTCGGCGCAGTTAAGGCTGCTACCGATGCCGGTGCTGCTGCCGCTCAGCGTGTGGGCGAGCTGATCTCCGTCCATGTCATTCCTCGTCCCCATGTGGAAGTGGAGTCC
>CAJFVV010000001.1 GCA_904420565.1 Candidatus Pseudoscillospira faecavium | reverse complement strand
GTCCTCGCCTTTTTCCACGGTGCGGATTTCCACAGTGTATTTCATCTCCGGGCTGACGGTGATCTCCACCCGCTCGCCCGCTTTGTGGCCCAGCAGCGCCTTGCCCACGGGGGATTCTTTACTGATCAGCCCCTTGAGGGGATTCTGGCGCAGGGTGGTGACCAGCTGAATGGTCTGCTCCTTTTGCAGCTTTTCGTTGAACATGGTCACTTTGTCGAAAAGGCCGATGCCGTCGCCGCTGCTGCCGGTGCTGTCAATTACCCTGGCGGTGGCGATCATGCGCTCCAAATAGCGGATGCGGCTGTCGTTGCGGTTTTTATCCCGTTTGGCACATTTGTATTCAAAATTTTCACTCAGATCGCCAAAGCCCCGGGCAGTCTGCACATCCTCGATCAGCTTGGGGCGGAGTACGGTTTTGCGGTAGGCAATCTCCTCTTTCATTTTGTCGATGTCCACCTGGGTCAGCTCGTCATACATGCGTGCGCACCTCTTCCATGCAGTGTTTCTCCTTATTATATCAGCGGCCCTTTTCCCTGTAAAGGGTGGAGCGCCCTTGTCTTTTTCGCGGTGAATGCGCTATAATGGCACAAAACAAGAGGCATGAAAGGGGCCGGTTATGAAACTGATGCATTTGTCCGATCTGCACCTGGGCAAACGGGTGCACACCGTTTCCATGCTGGAGGATCAGGCGCATATTTTGCGACAAATTCTGCAGATAGCGGCGCAGCAGCAGGTGGATGCGGTGCTGATCGCCGGGGACATTTACGATAAAGGCGTGCCGCCGGCGGAAGCGGTTTCCCTGTTTGATGCATTTCTCACAGAGCTTGCCCGGCAGGGAAAGCCGGTGTGCATCATCAGCGGCAACCACGATTCCGCTGAGCGGCTGGCTTTTGGGGCGCAGCTGCTGGATGGGCGGGGAATCTATGTCGCCCCGGTGTACGACGGCACAGTGCGCCGCGTGGAGCTGCGGGATGCTTTTGGGCCCGTGCAGATTCATTTGCTGCCGTTTCTCAAGCCGGCAATGGTGCGCCGCGTGTTTCCGGAAGAAACCATCGAAACGGAAAATGACGCCTTGCGCTGCGCCATCGGCCACATGGAGCTGGACGGCGCTGCGCGCCATGTGCTGCTGTCGCATCAGTTTGTCACCGGCGCGGTGCGGTGCGAATCGGAAGAGGTCAGCGTGGGCGGGCTGGACAATGTGGATGCGGAGGTCTATGCGCCCTTTGACTATGTGGCGCTGGGGCATCTCCACGGCCCGCAGAATATCGGCGCCAATCTGCGCTACTGCGGTACGCCTTTGAAATACTCCTTTTCTGAAGCGGGACAAAAAAAGTCCGTCACCCTGGTGGAACTGGGGGAGAAAGGCCGTGTGGAGCGCGCCGCAGTGCCCCTGGAGCCGCTGCATGATTTGCGGGAACTGCGGGGCAGTTATCTGGAGCTGACGCGGCGGGAATTTTATGCGGAAACAGCCGTGGAGGACTATCTGCATATTATCCTGACCGATGAAGAAGACGTGCCGGATGCGGCGGCCAAATTGCGCACCATCTATCCCAATTTGATGCATTTGAGCTATGATAACCGCCGCACCAGACAGTCGCAGGAGCTGCAGCTTGCGGAGGCGATGGAAGAAAAGACGCCGCTGGCTCTTTTGGAGGAATTTTATGTGCTTCAGAACAATGCGCCCCTGAGCGAAGAGCAGCGCGCTTTTGCGCGGCATATGATTGAAGAGATTTGGGGGGAGCAGCTGTGAAGCCGACAAAATTAATTCTCTCGGCCTTTGGCCCTTATGCCGGAAAGACGGAGCTGGATATGACACAGCTGGGGGAGCACGGACTGTATCTCATCACCGGCGACACCGGTGCGGGCAAAACCACCCTGTTCGATGCCATCACCTTTGCCCTGTACGGAGAGGCCAGCGGCGGGATGCGGGAAAGCGATATGCTGCGCAGCAAATATGCCGATGCAAAGACGCCCACTTATGTGGAGATGGAATTTCTCTACCGCGGGAAGCTGTATACGATTCGGCGCAATCCGGAATATGAGCGGCCCAAGGGCCGCGGCGAGGGCATGACAGTCGAGCGGGCCGACGCTGTGCTGACCCTGCCGGACGGCCGTCCCCCGGTGACAAAAAGCCGGGAGGTGACCCGGGCGGTGGTGGAGCTCATCGGGCTGGACCGGAATCAGTTTACCCAGGTGGCAATGATTGCCCAGGGCGCCTTTTTGAAGCTGCTGCACGCAAAGACAGAGGAGCGCAGCAGGATTTTTCGTGAATTGTTTGATACGCAGAAATTCCTGCTTTTGCAGGAGCGGCTGAAAGCCGAGAACCGGCAGCGTGCAGAAACCTATGATAAGCTGTACATGGGAATCCGGCAGTCGGTGGCGGCCCTGCGGTGCGCACAGGAGAGTCCTTGCAGGGAAACGCTGGAACATGCGCAGTCGCTGGAGCAATATGCCGATCTGGGTGCGCTTTTGGAATTAGCGGAGCAGATTCAAGGAGAAGATCGGGAGCATGCTGCGGCACTGGAGCGGGAACAAATGGCGCTGAACGCACAGATGACGGAACTCAATCGCCGCATGGGCCGGGCAGAAGCGGAGGAGCGCGCCCGGACGGCGCTGGATCAGGCGCGGCGGGAAGCTGCGCGCCTGGAACCGCTGCTGCGGGAAAGTGAGACGGAGCACGCTGCCTGGCAGGCGCGGCGCGGTGAAACAGAAAACCTGGCGGTGCAGATTGACCAGATGGAGAATACGCTTCCGGAATATCAGCATTTGGATGAGATGGAAAAGCGGGAAGCGGAACTGGAACAGGCGCTTGCGCAGCAAGCGTGCGAAGCGCACAGCTGCTGTGCGCAGATAGATGCGCTGCGCCGAAAACTGGAGAATGCTGAAACGCAGCGTCAGGCGCTGGAAGGAGCAGAAGCGGCCTGGATACATGCCCAGGCTGTTTTGAAAGAAGAGCAGCGCCGTGTAGAAGAGTTAAAGGAACTCTCCGTGCTTGCCCAAGAAGTGCAGAGGGCGCAGGTATCAGCGGAAGAGGCTCAGGCGGATTACCTGTCCAGGCGCTGCCGGGCGGAAAAGCTGCGTGTGGAGGCCATGCAGCAGGAGCGCCTTTTTTTAGATGCCCAGGCTGGTATTCTGGCCGCCCGGCTCCGGAATGGGGAGCCGTGTCCGGTGTGCGGCGCGCGGGAACACCCTGCCCCGGCGCGGCTGCCGGAGAATGTCCCTTCGCAGGAAGCGCTGGAGCAGGTAAAGACGGCGGCTGCGCGGGAAGAAGAAGCAGCGGCCCAGGCCAGCCTGACTGCCGGGCGGTTGGCGGAGCGTGCCGCCGCACTGGCAGAGCAGGAAAAGCAGAGACGGCAAGCGCTGCTGAGCGGAGAAAACCTGACGGCGGCAGATGCACTGGAGCAGGCCCAGGCCCGTGTGAAAACAGAACAGGGGGAGACGGCGGCTTGGGCGGAGCGCGTTCATCAGCGGCGTGCCCTGGAGGCGGAGCTGCCCCAACTGCGCGAACAGACAGAAAATCTGCGTGCGCAGGTGGAAACTTTGCAGCGCAAAGATGCGCAGATGCGCGTAACTTTGGAAAGTTTGCGCCGGGAGCGGGAAACCGTCCAGAAATCGCTGCGCTTTGCCCATCGGGCCGAGGCATTGGAGCAGCTTGAAGTGCTGCGGCGGGAAAAGCGCACCATTGAAGAGGGATGCGAACGGGCGGAGACCGTATATGAGCAATATCGCCAGCAGCTGGAAGAACGCCGGGCCCAGATCCGGACGCTGTGTGACCAACTGCGCACTGCGGCCGGGGAGGATGCAGCTGTTTTGGCTGCGAAGCACGCACAGCTGCAAAAACAGCAGGAGGAAAACCGGACACAGAAAGAAATATTGGCAGCGCGCATGCATGTCAATACACAGCAGCAGAAAACGCTGGAACAGCAGAGCAAAAACCTGCTTCAGCTGGAGCAGGAATGGAAATGGATCCGCACGCTCTCGGCCACCGCAAACGGCGCACTTGGCGGAAAAGATAAGGTCATGCTGGAGATTTATGTGCAGATGACCTATTTTGACCGAATCATCCGCCGCACCAATGTGCGCCTGATGGCCATGACCGGCGGGCAATATGAACTGAAACGCCGGCGCGAAGCGGAAAACCAACGCAGCCAGAGCGGACTGGAGTTGGATGTCATCGACCATTACAACGGCAGCGAACGCAGCGTGAAAACCCTCTCCGGCGGAGAATCATTCAAGGCGGCATTGGCTATGGCCCTGGGGATGGCCGATGAAATTCAGTCGCGCTCCGGCGGTGTGCAGCTGGATACGCTGTTTGTGGACGAAGGCTTCGGTTCCCTGGATGAAGATTCCCTGGAACAGGCGGTGCGGGCACTGCAGGAGCTGACGGAAAGCCACCGATTGGTAGGAATTATTTCCCATGTGGCAGAACTGAAAGAACGGATTGACCGTCAGATTGTGGTAACCAAGGAGCATACCGGCGGGAGCCGGGTGGAAATTCGCGCATAATGCAGATCAGGCCTCCCTTTGCATCGCAAAGGGAGGCCTGATCTTGATGATTTATAAAATGCGATTTGACCGGGCAGATGCGCCATGAAAATCCCGCCAGAGAACAGCGTCATTTTTCTGGAAGCCCAGAAGCTTTTTCTCCCAGTCGCAGCAGCGCAGATTTGCGGTGCATTCTGAAGGACTTTTCCAATTGCCTTTTCCGCCGCAGCGGTCAAAGAGAAGCCGTGAAAAGGGCATGCTGCCGCGGATGCGGCCCACATAGTTGGCCAAAGTGCGAAATCCTGCCTCAGTCCAGCCGTGGATCGGCAGCTTGTAGACATTGCGGCTGATTTCCCCGCTGTCCAGCAGATCGCAGAGGATGATGATTTCCCGATCGATATAGTAAACGCCGGCACAGCGTTCAAAAATGGCTGCGGCATCGCAGCTGGCCCGGTCGTATGCCACCACATAGGAGCGGTCGCAATATAATGTTCCGCCTTTTTCCTGGTCGATTTCTTCAAAGGGACCGAGATAAGTGACGAACAGCCAATTCTGGTAGCACACCATATCTGTCAATGTCTCGGCTGCCTCCATAAAAGGACGCATGGTGCCATCGGGCGAGACAAAATAAATCATGGGGGCTATGTAGACGTACATACCCTCCGGTGCAGCTGTGAGAATCTGCGTACCATCCAATGCGCTGATTTCCTCGCCCGGAGCGGTAGCGGAAGCGTGGTAAAACCATTTTCCGCCGTTTTTTGTGATCGGGCCTTGACCATCGGTATAATTCATGGAAAATGGTTCCAGAAATCCGTACATCCCTGTGCCCTGAAAGGTATAATGTGCGCCGTTTTCTCCGTAAAAGCGCTGCACCGCACCGCTGAAAGAATGTGTGTTGACAACGGCGGGCACGGAAATACCGGAAATGGGGGCGCTGCTGGGCGTGGGAACGGGCACTTGCATGGGTTGGGGCATAGGCTCAGGTGCCGGAATTTTAATGGTGCGGCCGGCGCCCATGCGGATTTCCGGCGGTCGGCCGGCGTGGTTTCCTGTGCGGATCGGAGTACCCGGTAAAGCAGTCCCGCAGAAACTGCAAAAGCGGCTGCCTTCAGGCAGCGCGGCGCCGCAGCTGGGGCAATGGGGGGTGTTGTCGACTTCTTTGCCGCAGAGATGACAAAAACGGGCCTCTTCTGGCAAAGCGGCCCCGCAAAAACGGCAGTATGCCATGGGAAAAGTTCCTCCCTTGAAAGTAAAATTGCGCAGATAAAAGTTTTAGAAACAGGTTTATAGCATTATGAAAGAAAAGCGTTCATCAAAATCATCAGGAAAAAACCGGCCATCATGGAAAAGGTTGCCAGTTTTTCATAACCATGGCTGTGTGTTTCCGGAATCATTTCATCGCTGACGATATACAGCATGGTTCCTCCGGCAAAGGACAGCGCCAGCGGCAGAATCGCAGCGGTTGCCATCGCAGCAAAATAACCGAGAAAAGTGCCTGCGACTTCCACAAAGCCGGTTAACAGGGCAATGACAAACGTGCGGCGGCCATTGATGCCAGCCAGCAGCATGGGCGAAATAATAATCATGCCCTCGGGTACATTCTGCAGTGCGATACCTGCGGCTACGGACAGAGCGTTGCCCAGGTCCTCTCCGCCGAAAGCCACACCGGCAGCCAGCCCCTCCGGCAAATTGTGAATGGCAATGGCCATCACAAAGAGTAAAACTTTGTTGAGGTGTTCGTTGTTGCGGTGTTGTTCCGGGTCGATACCGGTAAGGTGGTGTAAATGAGGGACCACCATGTCCATCAAATTGAGGAACAAGGCGCCTGAAAACATACCGGCAGCGACAATCCAGAGTTGTGTTGGATGCAGAAGATCGACAGCGGGCAAAATTAATCCGGTGATGGCTGCAGCCAGCATCACACCGGCAGCAAAACCTATCAATCCATCGACCCACTGGTGGGGGATTCGTTTTAAGAGAAAGCCCAGGATTGCACCGATTGCTGTAGCGCCGCCGATGCCCAGGGCTGTGAGAGATACAAGCAGCATATGGACTCCTTTTGTTTATGGGTTGCTTTCCGCTCAAACGCGCTTTTCCCCGTTGCTATTTTATACGAAAGAGGCAAAAAATACAATCCCCTGAGCGGGGGCTTTTGTATTACTGAGAATTGACTTCTGCTTTTGCCGGCTTTATAATGAACCCACTTGGAAAATGATCTGTTCTGCAAGGAATAAAGGAGTTGAAAATCATGGATTTTTTGGATTTGGCAAAAGCGCGCTATTCTCTGCGCAAATATACAGGGCAGCCCGTTGAGGCAGAAAAAGTTCAGAAAGTGCTGGAAGCGGCATTGTGCGCACCGACTGCGCATAATTTGCAGCCTCAGCGGATTTATGTGCTCAGCGGTCCGGTGCAGATGGAGAAAGTCAATCGCTGCACTTCCTGCCATTTTGGTGAACCTTGTGTTCTCATGGTGGGATATGATGATACGGTCAGCTGGAAACGCGAGTTCGACGGAAAAGACTATGGAGAAGTGGATGCAACCATTGCAGCTACGCAGATGATGCTGGAGGCGCAGCAGCTGGGCCTGGGGACATGCTGGATTGGATTTTATGATCCCCAGAAGCTGGCAGAAGAATTCCCGCTGCCGGAAAACATTCATATTATTGGCTTAATTACGCTGGGCTATCCTACCGAGGATGCGCATCCTGCAAAATTGCACACTGCCAGTATTCCAATGGAGCAGATGGTGACTTATCTGTAACCTTGAAGAGAATTTTATCGTATGGATCCAGGGCCGGAAGCTGCATTGTATGCGGCTTCCGGCCCTGGACTGTTGCAATCCAGTTTTCTGTAACCTCTGCTTGCATAGCCGAGCAAAACACAAAAAAAGTTGCACCCTCGGGTGCAACTTTTTTCAAGCAGTTCATTTTCAACCTCATAAGGTACAGATATCTGATGCAGATTCCGTCTGCGCTCAATATACTCCGTCGCCGGTGGTGGGGTTGAAGGCGCGCTGGGCAGCTTCACAGATCAGGGAGGCGCAGCCCTCGATACCGAAGCGGGCGGTGTTGAGCGTCAGATCGTAATTCTCCGCCGCGCCCCAGGTGCGGTCGGTATAGCGCTTGCAGTGGGCGCCGCGCTGGCGGTTGAGACGCTTGATTTCATCGGCGGCCTTGTCCTTCGGCACGCCGTAATATGTTGTCACGCGGTGCACCGCATCCTCCTGGGTGGAGCGGATGAACACATGCAGGCAGGTATCCAAATCCCGCAGGACATAGTCCGCACAGCGGCCCACAATCACGCAGTCCTCTTTGCTGGCCACGTCCTGAATCACTTTGCACTGGGCGACAAACAGCATATCTGCAGGAGGAAGCGTATCTTTGGAATAGGAAAAACCCTGGGACGCCAGGTTGGCAAAAAAGCCAAAGGTGGCCCGCTGCTCATTGGCCCGGATGAAATCGGGCGAAAAACCGCATTCCTTGGCCGCCAGCTCGATCAGCTCCTTATCATAAAAAGCATAGCCCAGCTTGCTGGCCACTTCGCGGCCGATCAGCCGGCCGCCGCTGCCGTAAGTCCGGCCGATGGTGATGATTTTTTTACTCATAAATGCGCACCTCCAGGGAAAGGATGTTTGTAATATTGATTATACCACATTTCCCACGGATATGTTATAATTTTTTTCACCTGAACAAAGACGAGGTGTTGTCATGGAAAATCGACGGGTATTGGTTGGCATGAGCGGCGGCGTGGACAGCAGCGCCTGCGCCCTGCTGCTGCAGCGCGCGGGGTATGAAGCGCTGGGCATGACGCTGGATCTGTGCGACGGCGCGGCCTCCGGCAGCATTGAGGATGCCCGGGCCGTGGCCGACAAGCTGGGCATCCCCTTTTTTGCCCGCTCCCACCGGGAGGCGTTTGCCCGCGCCGTGGTGGATGACTTCGTCCGTTCCTATGAAGCCGGGCGCACACCCAACCCCTGCATTCAGTGCAACCGCCGTGTGAAATTTGAAAAGATGCTGGCTGAGGCCGATGCCCTGGGCTGCGCTTTTATCGCCACGGGCCACTATGCCCGGGTGGAATACGATGAAACGCGCCGCCGCTGGCTTTTGAAAAAGGGA
Organism: Candidatus Pseudoscillospira faecavium; assembly: GCA_904420565.1. Lineage (GTDB taxonomy): Bacteria > Bacillota > Clostridia > Oscillospirales > Oscillospiraceae > Pseudoscillospira > Pseudoscillospira faecavium. The sequence continues at coordinate 40,436 of CAJFVV010000001.1, read as the reverse complement.
TGCAACCTGGCCAAGGACCAGAGCTATGTGCTCTACCGCCTGACCCAGGCGCAGCTGCGCCGGACACTGATGCCTCTGGGCGATTTTGAAAGCAAGGACGCCATCCGCGCCCTGGCGGAAGAAGCGGGCCTGGTCACCGCACGCAAAAAAGACAGCCAGGACATCTGCTTCATCCCAGACGGGGATTACACAGCCTTCCTGCAGCGCCACGGCGTCACCCTGACCGAGGGAAATTTTGTGGACGAGCACGGCCGGGTGCTGGGCCGCCACAAGGGCCTGCCCTGCTACACCACGGGCCAGCGCAAGGGCCTGGGCGTGGGCGGCAGCCCCTACCCGCTGTATGTCCTGCGGAAAAATGCGGAAGATAATACTGTGGTTCTGGGGCCGGAGGAAGCCCTCTACACCAGCCGGCTCATCCTTGCGCAGCCCAACTGGATCGCTCTGGAAGCCCTGACGGGCCCGGTGCGCTGCACTGCAAAAACCCGCTATTCCCAAACGGAGGCGGCAGCAGTGGTTTCGCCCCTGCCGGACGGGCGGGCGGAGGTCGTGTTCGACACGCCCCAGCGGGCCGTGACTGCCGGGCAGAGTGCCGTGCTGTACGACGGCGACACCGTCCTGGGGGGCGGTTTCATCTGCGGGGAATAACGCTATGGCGATGCAGTGCATTTATGTCGCCCTGGGCGGCGCGCTGGGCGCCGTGGGGCGCTATCTCATGGGTTTCGTTCCCTTTCTTCCAAAATCCTCTTTCCCCGCAGCCACGCTGCTGGTCAACCTGATCGGCGCGGTGCTGATCGGCATGATCGCGCAGATTGCGGCGCAGAAAGGTCTTGAAAACAGCGGGGCAGTTCTTTTTCTGAAAGTCGGCGTGTGCGGCGGCTTCACCACATTTTCCAGTTTTTCCCTGGAAGCTGTCTCCCTGTTTTCCACCGGGAAAACGGCGCTGGGCGCGGCGTATATCGCACTGAGCGTAGTTCTGTGCCTGTTGGGGGTGCTGCTGGGGCAGTGGCTGGGACAAAAACTTGCATGAGCGCAAAGGAGTAAAGGCATATGATTACCATTGGAGATATTAAAAACAGCGCGCAGATCCGCACCTATATCCAAAAAGCGGACGAAACCATGCGCGCGTTGGGCTATACGGAGCACTCCTTCGCCCATGTGACCAAAGTGAGCGAGCTGGCGAAGGACATCCTGCTCACTCTGGGCTACAGCGCGCGGGAGGCGGAGCTGGCCCAAATCGCCGGCTACATCCACGATATCGGCAATGTGGTCAACCGCATTGACCACGCCCAGTCCGGCGCGGTGATGGCATTCCGCATCCTGGATAACATGGGCGCCGACGCCGAGGACATCGCCACCATTATCACCGCCATCGGCAACCACGACGAGGGCACCGCTTTCCCTGTGAACGCCGTGGCGGCGGCCATCATCCTGGCGGACAAAACCGATGTGCGCCGCAGCCGGGTGCGCAACCAGGATTTTGCCACCTTCGACATCCACGACCGGGTGAACTACGCCGCCCAAACCTCCCGCACCTATATCACCGAGGATAAAAAAGAAATTCTTCTGGAAATCGATCTGGACACGGAGATCTCCTCCGTGATGGACTATTTTGAAATTTTCATGGAGCGCATGCTGCTGTGCCGCCGCGCCGCGGAAAAGCTGGGGCTGCGCTTCGGCCTGGTCATCAACGGCCAGCGGGTGCTGTAAAAAATCTGGAATTGCCCTTTGCGTGCTGCGCGGGCGTCCCCGGGAGGAATATGCATGGAAACTGAAAAAATTTACGCAATGCCCTTTGCAAAAATTTATCCGCTGCTGGTCAATAAGGCGGTGAAAAAAGGCCGGAGCACCGACGAGGTAAACCGCGTGATCAGCTGGCTGACCGGCTATTCGGCAGAAGCCATCGCCGGCGCCGCGGCTTCCGCCATCACCTATGGCGACTTTTTCCGCCAGGCGCCCGCCATGCACCCCAACCGGGCGCTGATTCAGGGCACCGTCTGCGGCGTGCGGGTGGAAACCATTGAAGAGCCCCTCCTGCGGGATATCCGCGCGCTGGACAAACTGATAGACGAATTGGCTAAAGGCAGGCCCATGGAAAAAATTCTGCGCACCGCGCCAGACGCGCAGACCGCGCCGCCGGATACCGGGCGCACATACGCCTTTCAAGCCGTTATTGAAACGGCGGCGAGAGGCGGGGCTTATGTGCGCTTTCCTCATGACCTCCGCAGGGAATGCGGCAGAGGCCGCGCCAGGGCAGACATCACCTTTGACGGCGCGCCCTACCGGGGCAGCATCGTCAATATGGGCGTGAAGAATGCAGATGGTTCCATCTGTTATATCATCGGCATCCGCAAAGATATCCGCGCCAAAATCGGCAAGCAGGCCGGCGACACCATCGCCGTCACGGCAAAATTGCTGGACGCGCCGAACGTTGGATAGCGCTTTCCGCAGCGAAAGCACGGAAAGCCGCGGCTTCCCGCTGCTTTGCAGAGAAACAACCGGGAAAACAGAAAAAAGAGCGGACGAAAGTCCGCTCTTTTGCTTATGTCGTTTCATACCAAAGCCCCTGCCCCCGGCTGAACAGCTCCAGATACACGGCGCCGGTGATGCTGCCATGATCCTCTGCCAGCAGGGCAAGGCCGCCCAGCACAAAGTCCATTTCTTTCTCTGTCAAGCTGCCATCTAAAGAGCACAGGCGGCTGCGCGCCCCATGTACGGCGGGGAGCACAGCGTTGTAGTTTGTTCCCTCCCTGGTTGTCCGCGGATAGGTTTCTACAAACACTGCCAGACAGTCTGTACCGCGGTCGTACTGCGCCGGGTCGCCGGTATTCCAATAAGCCTGAAAAGCGTCGTGGGCTTTCTGCGCGGCGTTGCGGCAGATTTCATCCGCTTGAAGTGCAGCCTGCTCTTTGGCATGCCGCCCAACCAACAGGCCGATGCAGCAGCCCATCACAAAAACTGCAGCGATGAGCGCCCATACAATGCAAATATTCCGGGTGTTTTTCATCTGATTTTCTCCCCCCACATTCGTTTCAGACGATTGGCTCAAGACGCAATATCACGGCGTTCGCTGCGCCGGAAAAACAGGAGGGACATCTCTGCCAGGGTTGTCTTTCAGGACGCTTCTATGTTCTATGAAATGCCGGTTTTTCTGACAATGTACGTTTCATGTCATATTTCCTTCTGCTATGTGCCGTTCTATCAAAATTTGGGCATCTGGAAGCATCACGCCATACCGGCCTTTGTAGTTTCGGCTGGTGTTCCAGTCAAAGGAAATTTCATATTGCCCTGCTATATCGGTGCTCTTCAGAAGGATTTCAGAGCCATCCTGCAATCTCAGGTAAATTCCTCTTTCAGATGCCGCTGCGCTTGCACTGCCGGCCCAAATACGTTTTACATCAGACCTCTTTATATTCGATAAAAGCTGGCATACTGCATCCTGGTCGTCTTGCGAAAGCGTGACATCGGCTTGTCTGCCCTGTTCCCGCACAAAAACCTGTGCGACCACGATTTGATCTTCTGAAATGTTGCGGAGCATGTTATATGGACTTTTATAAATGATTCCATTCACGATAAGGCCCGCACAGATCAAGGCCAAAATGAGGATTCCTGCTTTTTTCATATGCTCCGCCCCCTTTCTTCCAAACGATGACACCTCGCTTTGCGCTCAGGTTTTCACGGTCAGCATCTTCTCAATCGTATCAAGTCCCACCGAAACAGGCCGGTGCGCTTTTGAACCCCTCTGTCACGCACTTTCTGCCTCTGCCTGCTGCACAACGAGCAGCAAATCGTCAGTGCACTCATACAACCAGGAGACCACTTGCTCCGTTTCCGCGTCATCCAGGTCGAACAGCTCATATTTGATCAAATAGGGTGTCTGCTGTGGCAGGTTTTCTACCATCTGCTGCAGCGCCCGGGTCATCTCCGGCGACATGTATTCATGCGTCGCAGTATACTGCGCCAGCGCTTCTATGTATTGCCAAAACGCTTCGTAATACGCATCGAGGGCTTCCTGCAGGTTTTCCGGCAGGAAATCATTTTGTATTTCGCACGAATGATATGAGAAAAACAATTTTGCAGAAGTATCATTGAGCAGACAGATTTCCCCCTGGGCGCCGGATAAATCACTGCCCGATGCCAAAACGTCTTCCGTAAGCTGATACAGCAGGTCATAATTGCAATCGAAGTCCGCGACAAATAATCGCTGTGCCAGATAAGCGTTCTCCTGCGCATCCTGTTCAGCATCCGATAGTTGAACACAGCCGGTTAACACAGATGCCAATAATAGAAACGACAACAGAATACCTTTTTTGATACAGGCAGCGCCTTTCATCATTGATGCACCTCCTGCCGCTTTATGTTATGGTGTCGCCAACGCCGGCAGGGCAGCAGACCATTCCACTATGCGCCGCGCCTCATCCTCCGGGGCGCGGCTATTTGCGTCAATATCTCTGCCGGATTTCTGCCGGGGCGCGTTTTGCTCCGCTCCGTCAGAGCGCGCAGATCGTCCTGCGAAAGATAGAATTATCCTGCATATCGCATTCTTATTTGGATATGACCTTCCTGAAGAAACGCAGCGAATCCCTGATGAGCGTAAAAAGCAGCATTCCAATTGCCGGAAGTGCAGTTAAAAGCAAAATATTTCCCCAATGCGTTATTCTGCTGATCGATCCGATACTGCCGCCGCTCTCATCTGCAAAGTCTTCCGCTTCCTGCCATGTGTCAAATGTGACTTCTACGGCTCCCAAGTCATCCCCCATAGCCGTCACAATATACCTGTCGCCGCTCCACGGGTCAAGCTGCACAGCGAAAAACAGGATCAGCATACACGCCGCCAAACAAATCAGCGGAGAAATATAGCGGTATTTCGGTATCTTTCTGCAAACTGCATATTGCGCAACAATGGCAAGCAGGATAAAAGGCCCTATCATTCAAAATCCTCCTCTCTTCTTTCTTATTTTTGTCTATGGTTTTTCACTTCTTTTCTGCCGGGACATATGGTCGCTTCCATCGCCCTTCCTGCGGTTGGGGGAGTGGCAGTTTTGGCCGCCAGCGCTGCCCCCGCCTGCTCTGCGCGCGGGGTGTTTCTATCTATAGTATAAACACATAAAACGGGCAAAAGAGACAAAATTTTATAAAATTTTTTTAGTTTTACCAATTTTCATCGGAATGCATAAGCATACCTTGGGAAATTTGTGGAAAAAGCAAATGGTCGGAATGAAAGGGGAGCGCCGCCGCAGTACAGGCTGCGGCGGCGCTATAGCATTAAAGGTTTGGCAGACCCAGCTGCTTTTTTAGGGCCTGCAGTTCCCGCGATTCCAAACTAATCGTCTGGAAATACTGATACGACAGTTCCTCCGCCTGATTTTCCGGACACATGGTTTCAAAATTCTGCCGATACTCTGCATCCTCCATCATTTTGGGATGATAGACACCCTCCCGCCATAGAGAAATGCCGATATCCTCAAAATAATAACTATAGCTTAGGTCAATATCCGGCCTGTCATAGATACAGGGTGCATGCTGCCGCAGTTTGGCAATCACATCAACTGCCTTCTCCTGAAGCACTGCAACGCCATACAACATCGGGGCCACCTCATCCCGGCCATTCACCACGAGCTCAGCTACACGGCCATTGATATAGGCCACATAATAGCGCATATTGTCGTACCATTCGTCACAAGCGTTCATGTGAGGATATACGTGCTCCAGACTTCGCAGCTCGCCGGGCGGGCGGTGGGCTACCGCTTCCACTTCCTCAATGGTCATCCCCAGCTTAATTTTGCCGCATCCCTCGAAGGGATGCACTTCTAAGATTTCCAATGCGCTCATGCCGCTTCCCCCTCTGCCTTTCAGTCCGTTCACCATGAATATTTATTTTATTTAACACGAGTATGCATCATTTTTGAAAACAGCTCTTTGTTTTTGATGAAAATTATAGGGATTCTCGTAATTTTCATCGGAATGTACATTTATATCTTTTATTTTTGTGCAAAAAGCAAGCGTGCGACCGCTGCTTCGCACGCTTGCTTTTTTCTTAATAAATATTTTCCGCAATTTCAAACACTTCCGACATACTGACGTTTGTATAAATATCATGCTCGATTCCATCCTTGACCCAGAGCAGGGTGCTGATTTCATCGCCGCCCACAGACGTTCCGTGACCGTAATACGCAGTCACACCATTGAATGTGATCTTTTCATACGCAAGATGTTCATTATCAATCCAATAGGCACTGCCATTTTGAGCAACCGTGATTTGAATATCCAAAACAGAAGTGCCGTCCTCCGACACATAGGAATATAACACTTGATCACGAACTCCCCAGGAAATATCATCCTGATAAATCAACCCTTCCGGGATATAATGCGGCCCATAGCCATCGGGCAGTGCAGCCAGCGGTTCGCCTTCTACTTCAAACCGGATCCCTATGTCACGTCCTGTCCATTCAATAATGGTATTGACCACCGCAGTGCGAACCGAAGCATTCGCCATGAGAACACAGAACAGAAGCGACACCAGAATCGCCGCGGCCACCAGAGTTTTCCGCACAGTGCGCAAAAGGCGGCGTTTACCGCGCTGCCGTGTACGCAGCAGCCGCTGCACACCATCCAGCACCCGCTGACAAAAGCTGGAAGTATCCCCCAGCACAGCGTCAATCTCCTGCTGGGAAGGCAGGGCGGCAAGCTGCCGCTCCGTGTGTTCCTTCAATCCCCATTGAATCAACGCATACAGCGATACGCTTTCGGCTTCACATCGCATCTTCCTGCACCATCCTTTCCCGCAGCAGAGCATAGCCCCGCTGCGTGCGTTTATAGGTGTTGTCCTTTGTAATGTTCAGCATCTGTGCAATTTCGGAATAGGGAACTCCGTCCATCCACAGTTTCAGCGGAGCGCGATAGCGTTCATCCAGCTCATCAATATAGCGCAGAAGGCGCGTCAGCGTGTCCTGCCGCAGCACGATGCGCTCAGCATCATCCACCGCTGCATGGGCCGCAGTTTCCTCGTCTGCCGCTTCCGGTGCGGTCTGGCCTTTTCGCAGCGCATCAATAGCGCGCGACTGAGTGCAGATCATGAGATAATACCGGATTTCCCGCTCTGTCCCTGTCTTGAATTTTTCGAAATTCTTTGCCGCATATAAAAACATTTCCTGAGCCACATCCTCTGCAGTTTCTCTGTTTTGTGTAATCTCCAGCGCTTTGAATAACACCAATTTATGATACCGATAGAAAAAGTTGGTAAATGCATCGTGTTCCTCCGGTTCCACCATCGCCAAACATATGGCAAGCATGACGCTTCCCCCCAGCCATCCATTTTGAGGCTATTATATCATGAGATACGCAAAAAGTTCTTTTCATATAGTAACAACGTAAAAAATCCGGATTTTGGACAATTTTTTTCAAAAATCCACGCATTTTGTTTGATTGCACAAATCGAAATCGTTTTTATTGTGCTTTTTCACAATGATTTTTGCAAGAAAAACCCGCCTGCAGAAACTCTGCGGGCGGGCTTTGGAAAAACAGCAGGCTTATTTGTCGCCGAACACTTTGATATAGTCGGCCTTGAATTTTTCAATGCCCTGGGTGGTCAGGGGATGGTTGACCATCTGCTCGATGACCTTATAGGGCACGGTGGCAATATCGCCGCCGGCCAGGGCGCACTCGGTCACATGGACGGTGTTGCGCACACTGGCGCAGATAATCTGGGTTTTGATGTCGGGATAGTTGTTGAAAATGGCCACGATATCGGCAATCAGGCTGGCGCCGGATTCATTGATATCATCCAGCCGGCCCAGGAAGGGGCTCACATAGGTTGCGCCGGCCCGGGCAGCCAGCAGCGCCTGGTTGGCAGAGAAAATCAGCGTGCAGTTGGTGGGGATGCCCTCGGCGGACAGCGCCTTGATGGCCTTGAGGCCCTCGGCAGTCATGGGGATTTTCACCACCATGTGGGCGGGGTCGATGGCATAGATTTCGCGGCCCTCTTTGACCATGGTTTCCGCATCCTCGGTGGTGGCCTTCACTTCGCCGGAGATCGGGCCGTCCACAATGGTGGCAATCTCCCTGAGGGTTTCCACATAGTCGCGGCCTTCCTTGGCAATCAGGGACGGGTTGGTGGTGACGCCGCAGATGACGCCCATGTCGTTTGCCTTGCGGATTTCCTCCACATTGGCGGTATCAATAAAAAATTTCATGGAAAAAAGCCCCTTTCCTTCAATCAAGCTTGTACCCATAGCATACACCCATTTGCCCCGTTTGTGAACCGTCTTTTTTCAGTTTTTTCCACCGCGCCGATGTATCATTTTCCCAATTTCCGGCGAAACTAAAGGCGTCAAAATTTTCAAAAAAAGGACGGTTGATTTCGATGAAAAAACAGATGGGACTTTTGGCGGCAGCTGTGCTGCTGCTCTTTCTGGCGGCCTGCGGCAGCCCGCAGGAGGGCGGCGGGAACAGCGCCGGCAGCACCCAGGAGGGCGGCGTCAGCAAGGATGACTGCAATACGGTCTACGCGAGCGTGGTCTCCGTCAACGGCGACAACCTGACCGTCAGCGCAGGCGACCGGGTGCTTTCCCTCACCGTGGACACCAACATTTTGCTGGACTGGAAGGAGGGAGATGAGGTCATTCTCTATTACACCGGTGAATTCGGCGAGAACATGGAGGTGCATTATATCGATAAATGGACCGAAAACAGCGAGGTCCAGCGCCCGGAAAACAAGGACAAAAACGCCCAGGCCGAAACCGGCGGCAGTGTGGTGGAATAAAAGCAAAAAACTGCTTCGGCTCTATGGGAGTCGAAGCAGTTTTTCCATTTATAGCAATGCCAGCAGATCTACGGTATGTTCATAAGTGCGCGCACCTTCTTCGTAAGATATCGTTGCACTCAGCTCTTCATAAGCGCTGCTGCCAATTTGGAATGTATAAGTCTGTCCGCCTACAAAAGCAGTATTTTCCAGAAAATGGCGGCTCATAAATTGCCCGGCATCCATCTCCTGGCGACCGGAGATATGAATGGAAAGATTTTCTGGGGCATCGAAATAGGAAGCAGTGGTGAAAGTCATCTCCCGACGCACGGCATCATAGGAAAAACTCCGGGCCGTCTCGTCCACTGCATCCGCCATAGGATCCAGTACCTGCACGGTACAGCTATCCTGCCGGCTGCCGTTCCATTGGGCTGTAATGGTCGCGCTACCGCGACGATGCGCCGTCACAATACCCACATCATCCACGGAAACAATGCTGGAATCGCTGCTGACCCAGTTCGCTGTGGGGGACGGGTCACTGCCGATCAGGTGCAGCGAATAGGTATTTCCGCTGTTCAATCGGAGTTCATTTGTGGCCAAGCGCGCGTTAGTTTCCGCAGCACCACCATCCTGGGTCATCACATTGTCATACCAGGTCAGGGGCGCGTCGTAGACGTTGCGGCCCGTTTCCAGCGGCGCGCCCTCCACCGTCAGCGTCAGGCTGCTGGCGCCGAAGGCTTCCAGGAAGGTGTTGGTCAGGCTGCTCAGAATCATGGTTTCGCCCGCCGTGCCCGACCGACGCACGCCGGCGGCAAACTCCTGGGAAAGATCCAGCGACAAATGATCGCCATCCGCGGAAAAGGCACGCACTGTGGTCTGCTCCGGGAGCACGGCGGCGCTGACCAGCGCCGCCGTCACATTTTCAGCCGTCAGCGCAGGCAGTTCCGCCGTGGTGCGCAGCAGACCGTCGGCGCTGTCGTTGCTCACATAAAGGGAAACCGTTACGCCGCTCTGCATCGGCTGCGTGGAAACGGCACTCCAGGTCTCGCCGCCGTCGGTGGTGGTGAAAACGCAGGACAGGGAGCCCTCCGTGCCGTTGTAATGCATCCCCATAGTGACCGAGCCGTTGGAAGCATCTTCAAAGGTCATGTCCGTCACATGCATGCCGCTGTAACCGCTGCCGGTGGTGATGTCTCCCATGGGAAGCTCCACCCGCGCCCAGGTCCGCCCGCCGTCGGCGGTGCGGTAGAGGTTCGGTGCATGCAGGCCGTTGATCTCTTCAAAACGGAAGGAGACAAAGCCCACATCCCGGCTGACAAACAGCATGCTTTCCGCCACCCGTGCATACTGGTCGTCCAGATTGCCCTCCACGGGGACGTAGTCCGTGCCGTTTTCAGAATAGAAGAAATAGTGCCATTCGCTGCCCATGGCCGGGCCGGCGCAGACCATGGCCATCTCCCCGCCATCGGGAATGGCAGCGCGGAGCGTGATTTCGCTGTTGGAAATCTGGGCAAGGGCCCACAGCCAGCGCATTTCTTCTTCGGATAATTCATACCAGATGTCGGCCGTGACTGTGCCGTCGGCGGCGGTCATATCAATGCGGGCATAGTAGGCACCGTTTTCCACCGCCCTGAATACGCTCAGCGTGCCGAGTCTGTCGCTCTGCGTATCCTGCACACGGATGAGCAGCTGCTCTTCCAGTTGGTCCGGCTGGGTTTCAGGCAGTTCCACCGCCGTCCAATCCCTGCTCTCCAGATAATTGGCCAATGTTCTGCCGGAGTCCAGCTGCCCTTCTGAGACAAGGATCTCCCGGTTGTCCGCCGCAGCAAAGGCCGCAAACTGCTGGTAGGCCTCGCCGCCGGTGCGGCTGGTGCAGGCCACCAGGCAGGTGAGCGCCACGCAGACCGCCAGCGCCGCCACGGCGATTTTTTTCGTCACCGGCCGCCGGCCGATCAGGGCAATGCGTTCGCGCAGCGCACGCTTCCCGCCGCCCATGGGCGAAAAGGTGCAAAACACGCTGTTGCGCTCCACGCCCCGGCGGATATAAGACAGCAGCAGTGCGCCGTAGGCCTCGCGCTCATCCTGATCCGCATTTTTGAGCACCCGATGGTCGCAGGCGCGCTCGCAGTCCTGCACGCTGCACCGGGCCGCAACCCACACCATGGGATTAAACCAGTGCACCGCGCAGCAGGCCAGGCGCAGCAGCGCCCAGAAACGGTCGCGGGCGCGGTAATGGCTCAGCTCGTGGCGCAGGGCCATGTCCAAATGAGCCTGGCTCTGCAAGGTTTGATCGCAGACGAAAATCACCGGAGAGAAAAATCCGCACAGGCACGGCGAGGACAAATGCTCGCTGAGATAGACCGGCAGGGGACAGTCCGCCGCTACAGGCACGGCGCCCTTGCGTACCCGCCGGAAAAACGCAGCATTTTTCCAGACAGCCGCCAACAGCACCGCTGCAGCCCCTGCCAGCCAGAGTATCACCAAGAGCGCACCCACATCCAGAAACAGCGTGCCCGCAGTGGAGACAGACTGCACCTCTCCCCCCGCTGTGACCACCTCCGTGGACTGCATCGGCAGCGGCATGGGCAGCGCGCCCTGCCGGATAACCGCCACAGCCTGCTCCTCCGCCGCGGGGGAGATCAGGTTCTGCAAAGAAAAAACACTCTCTACACTGCCGGGGATCAGCAGTCGGGCTGCGGGAATCAGCCACAGGGCATAAAGCACGGTGGGCGCCATGCGCCTGGCAAACAGTGCGCGCAGCACCAGAACCGCCGCAATCAGCACCGTCCCCTGCAGAGACATTTGCAGCAGCTGCGTCATGATTTCTCCCTCCCTTTCTGTAAAAGCGCAATCAATTCATCCATCTCTTTGTCGTTCAGCGCTTCGGAACGCACCAGAGATTGGGCCAGCAGCGCCACATCGCCGCCGTAGACCCGGCCCAGAATGTCCTTCGTCTCCTGCCGCACTGCCGTCTCCCGGCGAATCAGCGCCCGATAGCGCTTCACAGGTTTTGCTTCCTCGCTGGCAATCGCGCCCTTGGCCTCCATGCGCTTGAGGAAGGCCGCCACTGCGGGTTTGCTCCAGTTCTGGGCAGCCACGCCGTCGCAGATCTCCCGGAAAGTCGATGTTTCCCGCTTCCAGATTTCCTGCATGATGATCCACTCGCTGTCTGAAAGTGAAACATGCTGTTTCATACCGATCTCCCTCCATTAACTATTTGTTTAACATGAATATACCATTGACGCAATCGGAAATCAAGAACAAATATAAACTAAATAGTTAATAAACGGTTACAAAAAAGCGCCCGCCGCGCATTATGCGCGACGGGCGCCGGAAGGGGAGAATACTCAGCGGTTTACGCGGCGATAGATGTTGAGAATATCTTCGCCGTCCAGCTCCTGGAAGCTGCCGATGGTACGGGTGCCCTGGAATGTACAGCGCTCCGTCAGATCGGCAAGCACCTCCTCGCTCTGCACACCGATCTCGGCGGCTTCGCTGAAGCAGGTGGGCACACCGATGGACTTGAAATAGTCCACCGTGGCCCGGATGCCGGCCTGGGCAATTTCTTCCTCGCTGCCCTCGGTGATGTTCCAGACATTTCTGGCGTAGCGGACAAAGCGGGAGAGCTTGGCATGGCAGACATAGTCCGCCCAGTCGCCCCAGACCACACTCAAGGATGCGCCGTGGGCAATGTCGAACATGGCAGACAGCTCGTGGCCCAACTGGTGGGGCGCAAAATCGCCGATGCCGCCCAGGCCTGTCAGCCCGTTGTGGGACACGCTGCCGCACCACATAACTTCGCTCATCGCTTCATAATTGTTAGGTTCCTTCACGGCCACAGCGCCGTTGGCAATCACCGTGCGCAGCAGAGCCTCGGCGATGGCATCGGTCAGTTTATTGTCCAGGGGGTTAAAATAGCGGTCCAGGGTGTGCATCATGATATCCGTCACGCCGCAGGCAATCTGATACACCGGCAGCGTGAAGGTCAGCTCCGGATTCATAATGGCAAATTTGGGATAGTTGAAGGCAACATTGTCCAGCCCCCGCTTGCTGCCGGTTTCCCGGTTGGTCAGAACAGAAGAGGCGCTGGTTTCGCTGCCGGCAGCGGCAATGGTCAAAATCACGCCCACAGGCAGAGATTTTTCCACTTCAACCTCCCGGCTCCAGAACTTCCAGATATCCACATCGGGATTCGCCGCGCCGTGGGCAATGCCCTTGGCCGTGTCAATGGCGCTGCCGCCGCCCACGGCCAGGATGAAATCTGCGCCGAATTCAATGGCCTTGGCCACACCTTCGCGGGCATATTCCACTGTGGGATTGGGCTGCACACCGCCAAATTCCGCATAGGCAAGGCCGGCCTCTTCCAGCAGACCGATCACCTGGTCCAGCAGGCCGCTCTGCTTCACGCTGCCGCCGCCATAGACCAGCAGCACCTTGCTGCCGCCGTATTTTTTCACATAATGCGCCACCTGCTGCTCCGTGTCCTTGCCGAATACCACTTCCGTGGGAGACCAGTAAGTAAAATTGTGCATACAAAAAACCCCTTTCTCATCCTTGCATTTGCGCCGGTAATTCGTTACACTGATTATACAATCTAAAGTTCGCTTTAGGTCAAGGGGAAAGTTGATATTTTCTTCAAATTTCTTGAGATGGGAGATGGGGGGCTATGGCAGTTTACACCATTGGCCAGGCAGCAGAAAAGGCGGGGCTGTCCGTTTCCGCACTGCGCTATTACGAAAAAGAGGGCCTGCTGCCCTTTGTGGACCGCACCGAAGGCGGCCAGCGCGTGTTCAAGGACGAGGATTTCAACTGGCTGTCCATCATCGAATGCCTGAAGAGCACCGGCGTGCCTATTCGGGAAATCAAGCGCTATATCGACTGGTGCATGGAAGGCGACGCCACGCTGGAACAGCGCCGGGACTGGTTTGTGGCACAAAAGGCGCGGGTGGAGGAGCAGATCGCCGAATACCGCCGGCATCTGGATAAAATCAACTACAAAATCTGGTATTATGAGCGTGCCGTCCAAAACGGCACCGATGGCGGCCAGCCTTCCAACTGCAGCGCCCTGGAGGAAGAGTACCGCCGGCTGCAGAAGCAGGGGGATCGGTGAGAACAGAAAGCGGGCGGCCCGCAAAAGCAGACCGCCCGCGCCGCTTTCGTGCTTTGCGCTGGGAAACTTTGTATCATCAAAGCTGCGGAGCTTTGCTCGACGCAGCTGTTTTTCTGGCTGAGAGGACCCAAACAGGTACAAAAAAACCACACTTACGTGTGGATCCAAGCAAGGCACGGCGGTTTACCGCTGGCTGATTTCTCTGTCGTCTTTGCCGAAGATCATATCGTCTACGTCAAGACCGATGAACTTGTAATCCATCTTGTATATCCCTCCTTTTTTTCAAGGTACGATTATAGTATACCCTGCTTTTCCCTTTTTGCATAGCGGCAAACTGGCTGAACTTTTCCCGGGCGACGCTGCTTTTTGTGTGTCAATTTTCACAATAAATAAGAGCGAAATATGTACAAAACAACAATTTTTCGCGGATTTTACAGAAAGGAAACCAGTTTTCCCCCTTTTCTTGAAAATTTTTTAAGAATCCTTTTGTATCCGTTTTCAAATATGCTATAATAAAAAAACATCAGAAAAAAACCCGACAAAGGTGCGTGCTTTTATGGTAAAAATCATCACAGACAGTATCTGCGACCTGGATCCGGCTTACCTTGCGCCCTACGACATCGATACGATGCCGCTGCGCGTGCGTTTGGGCGATCAAGAATATCTGGACAAGGTCGAGATTGACTATATGGACGTGTGCCGTGCCATGCTGGAGGGCGTTGTTCCAAAATCCACCCAGGTGCCTGCGGATATTATGGCCAATACCTTTGAAAAATGCGCTGCGGCCGGGCAGGATTTTATCTATGTGGCCTTTTCCTCGGTTTTGTCCGGCTGCTGCAATCTGGCGCAGATGATGGTCGCCGAACTGAAGGAAAAATATCCCAATGTGCACATGGGCGTGCTCAATTCCAAGGCCGGTGCCGCAGGCATGGGACTGATTGTACTGCAGCTTGCCCATATGGCCAAGGACGGTGCCCCCTTTGAAAAGCTGATGAAGCATGGAGAATATCTGCGCGAGCATATCGTCCACATGATTGCTTTGAAGGACATGAAGTGGCTGGTGCTGGGCGGGCGCATCAACAAGCTGGTGGGTGCTGCCAGCACCGCGCTGGATATCCGCCCTTTAATTCATATTGACAAGGAAGGTTATCTGAAATCTTTTGGCACCGCCCGCGGGCAGAAGCGCATGGTAAAAGCCATTTGCGATAAAACTCTGGAAAAACTCAAGGCTTTTCCCGAGCAGCTGGTAGCCATCTGCTACACCTATGAACAGGAGACAACCCACCAGACCATTGCCTACCTGAAGGAACATCTGCCGCAGATCAAGCTGGTACTTCAACCGGTGGGCAGTGTGCTGACTTCCTATCTGGGGCTGTCCGGCGTCGGCATCCTGTTCTTTGACGAACGGCCCAAAGAGTATTATTACAATTGATAACAGGAGCGCTATATCCATATGGCAAAACGATATCACAGGCAAAAGCGGGGCTGCGCAGCCCCGTTCTTTGTGCTGATTCTCCTTTTCATTGTCGGCGGACTGTATTTATACTGGGACAACAATACCATCGCCGTACATGAAGAAACCATTTATGCTGAAAACCTGCCCGCAGAATTTGACGGGCTGCGGATTGCCCATTTGTCTGATCTGCATGGAAAGGAATTTGGCGAGAACAACAGCTTATTGATTGAACAGGTAGCCAATGCCCAGCCGGATGTTATCTTCATCACCGGCGACCTGATTGACCAGGAATCCCAATATGAACGGCTGGGCGTGCTGATGGACGGACTGACCGCTATTGCGCCTACTTACTATGTCACTGGCAACCACGAGTGGGCCGTCCGCAAGGTCCCTGAATTAAAAACACTTCTGCGTGAGCACAATGTCCAGGTGCTCAGCGATGAATATGAACTGTGGAACCGCGGTGACGCTACCCTGGCCATTGCCGGAGTGGACGATCCCAACGGCCCTGCCGACCAGAAAACCGGTCCGGAACTGCGCGGCGAAATCAATGCCGATTTTACTCTGCTGCTGTCTCACCGGGACACCGTGGAGGAATATGCCTCCTGGGGTTATGATGTTGTGTTCTGCGGCCATGGCCACGGCGGTATTTTCCGCATTCCCATCATCGACCGCGGTCTGATCAGCACAAACCGCACGCTCTTTCCGAAATACGACGGCGGCATTTATGAGATTGGGAACGGCGTGTTCTGCTGTGTCTCACGGGGGCTTGGCAGCAACACGGTCCCCATCCATGCTTTCCGCCTGTTCAACCGCCCGGATCTGCCCATCGTCACATTGCGCACCGCTTAAAAGGAGGGGCCGCCCCTCCTTTCTTTTTTCACTGCAGTTCGTCTGCTGCTTTCCCGAAAATAAAGAGAGGAATCGACTATGCACGAATTTTCTGCCGGAACTTTTGATATCGCTGTAATCGGTGCCGGCCACGCCGGCATTGAAGCCGCTCTGGCTGCCGCCCGCATGGGCTGCAGTACAATCTGCTTCACCATCAATCTGGACGCCGTGGGCAATATGCCCTGCAATCCCGCCATCGGCGGCACCGGGAAGGGCCACCTGGTGCGGGAACTGGATGCCCTGGGCGGTGAGATGGCCCGGGCAGCAGACCGCGCCTGCATTCAATATCGGCTGCTCAACCGGGGCAAGGGACCGGCGGTTCATTCCCTGCGGGCCCAGGCCGACCGGCGGCGTTATCAGGAAGTTATGAAACACACACTGGAATGCCAGGAGCATCTGAATGTCTGCCAGGCGGAAATTGTGGACATCCGCACCGGAGAAAATGGCGCCGTCTGCGCTGTGGTTACCCGAAACGGTGCTGTTTATGCCGTCAGGGCCGTTATCATTGCCTCTGGCACATACCTCAATGGCCGCACCATTGTGGGGGAGACCTCTCTGGCAAGCGGACCGGACGGGATGCATGCCGCCACTGCGCTTTCCGCCCGTCTGGAAGCACTGGGGCTTTCTCTTCGGCGGTTTAAAACGGGCACGCCGCCGCGCATCCACCGCCGCAGCGTGGATTTTTCAAAAATGGAGCTGCAAACCGGCGATGAGCACTCGATCCCCTTCTCATTTCAAACCACTGTGCCGCCGGAAAACCAGGCGGTCTGCTACCTGACGTACACCAACGAAAAAACCCACCAAATCATTCTCTCCAACCTGGATCGCTCCCCTCTGTACAACGGAGCAATCGAGAGCGTAGGCCCCCGCTATTGCCCTTCCATCGAAACAAAAGTTGTGCGTTTTGCCGACAAAAAACGCCATCAGCTCTTTATTGAGCCCATGGGGCTGGAGACAGAAGAGCTTTACATCCAGGGGCTCTCTTCCTCTCTGCCTGAGGATGTGCAGCTGGAACTGCTGCACACAATCGCCGGTCTGGAGCACGCAGAGATGACCCGGCCGGCCTACGCCATTGAATACGACTGCGTAGACCCGTTGGAATTGCTGCCCACTTTAGAGACAAAAAGAGTGCCGGGGCTCTACGGCGCAGGGCAGTTCAACGGATCCTCCGGCTATGAGGAAGCTGCGGCCCAGGGCTTTGCGGCGGGCGTCAATGCTGCATTAAAGCTCCAGGGCCGTGAACCTATGATTCTCTCCCGGGCAGAGTCCTATATCGGCACGCTGATTGATGATCTGGTGACCAAAGGCACCAATGAACCCTACCGCATGATGACCTCCCGCAGTGAATACCGTCTGCTTCTGCGTCAGGATAATGCCGATCAGAGACTCAGCGCCATCGGCCACCGCCTTGGCCTGGTATCCGATGCGCAGTACGCCGCCGTGCAGGAAAAATACGAATCCGTCCGCACGGAAATCCATCGGCTGGAACACAGCGGCATCGCCCCCACAGAAGCTGCGAACGCGCTTTTGTGCAGCCGCGGCAGCGCCCCTTTGAATGCAGGCGTTCCCCTGATTGCATTGCTGCGCCGCCCGGAACTGCATTATGAAGATATCAAGCGCCTGTCTCCGCCGCCGGCTGCACTGTCCCCTGCCATTGAGGAAGAAGTGGAAGTCTCCGTCAAATATGCCGGCTATATCGAACGCCAAAACCGCCAGGTAGCAGAATTCACCCGCATGGAGCAGCGCCGGCTGCCGCAGGATATTGATTATGAGAAGATTCTCGGACTGCGGCTGGAGGCGCGGCAAAAGCTCAACGAAATTCGCCCCCTGAACCTGGGCCAGGCAAGCCGTATTTCCGGTGTTTCCCCAGCTGATATCGCTGCTCTGATGGTATGGCTGGAACAATAAAATTCAGAATCCTTTGTTGCGCTGCAGGCAATCTCATACCGCTTGGCCGCAGTGTAAGCTTTTGTGTGTCAATTACTGGGGAGGAGGCTTGATGAAGGATTTGAAAAAATGTTCAGTCTATGTGCCGCTGCTGGTGATAACACGCGGCCGGAGGTCATTGCCTTTGATTTGATTGGCGGTGTTCCGCTGGATTGGTTGATAATTTTTTGTATCATTAAAGCATAATATTCTGATTTGTAGTCGATGTTTGCCGGCCCTGGACGATTTCTGCCGTCCGGGGCCGGCCTTTTATGAAAACAAAAGCAAAAAAATTTACCCTACACATGGGTGCAGGGCGATGGATTTGCCGCACAGTTTTGTGCAACGGGTGAGAAATGTTTTCTGTTTTACCAGTGCTCAGATAAAAATCCGGGCGCCGCGTATTCCGGCGCCCGGATCAAATGAGCGGAAATACCGTATTATGATTCTTCTGCAGTCATTGCAGCAGCGACATCGCTTTTAAAAGTTTCCCAGGCATCGCCGTTGCGGACATAATAGAGCGGGCATTCCTTTCCTGTGACATCATAATGGCGGATCACATCGGTCTGGGGATCCAGGCCGAAGGCCTGGCACAGCCAGGCGGTCAGTTTCACGGCTGAAGCCATGGACGCCTCGGTGAACTGCCCGGTTTCATCGGGGTGGCAGACCTCGATGGACACCGTGTCATAATTGCGGTCGCTGGAGCAATAGGCCACTTCGTTGACGGGGACGCACTGAAGGATTTCACCTTCCAGCCCGACAATAAAATTGGAGCTGGCATGGGTTTCGCCGCTGGCGGCGAGCCCTTCAAAATAACTGCGGTTGGCCTCGGCAGAGGTGCCGGGATTGCCTACATAGTGGATGACAACGGCGTTGACCTGCTCCACTTCGATTTGCGGGCGGGAGTATTCATTGGGCGTCAGCAATTCCTGGGTGACCCAGGAGGGCATCTGCGCCTGCACCTGCTCGGGCAGGGTGCGGGTTCTGCTGCCATGCAGAGAAAAAACAATGATAATCAGCACCAGGCAGAGAGCGCCGACAGCGATTAGGAGGGAACGCCGGTTGATTTGCAGAGCGGGCTGGGCGCGCTTTCCGCCGCGCCGCTGGGGAGAGTGATTTGCTGCCAAGAGAGACACCTGCTTTTTTGGAAATTCTTTGCATGCCGGTTATGGCGGCATGGCTTTTTATCATTATAGCAGAATTCGACATGCTTTTCCAGCACAGCTGTGTATAAAATAGGCGCAATTTGGCAAAACTCTGCATACCGAAAGAAATAAGGAGGGGTACAGCATGAAAGCAAATGTGGATCAAAGCGGATGCATCGGCTGCGGCATGTGCGAACAGACTGCGCCGGAAGTTTTTCAGCTTAATGGCGGCGTAGCCGAGGTGATCTGCGGCGATGTGGCGCCGCACAATGAAGAGGCTGCCAAAGAGGCGGCTGCCCAATGCCCGGTACAGGTGATTCAAATTGACGGGTGACGGCGCATTTTCGTGATTTTTTCCAAATCACGGGCAGATAGATGCACAATTCGCATCATTTTGAGCCTTTACAAGGATTTTATTCTATGGTATAGTATCCATGTTCGTGCGTTGGTGCGAACAGTGCCCGGCCCTTAGTTTTGCGGAGCGTTCACCGGCCCGAAACTCAGAGCTTGGGAAATTATAAGAAAGGTGGAACAAAAGCCATGATGCTGAAAGAAGAAAAAACTGCGGTTATTGAAGCAAACCGCACCCATGAGAAGGACACCGGTTCGCCCGAGGTTCAGATTGCCATCCTGACGGCCCGCATTCAGCAGCTGACCGAGCACATGAAGAAGAACCCCCAGGACAAGCACTCCAACAGAGGTCTTCTGAAAATGGTCGGTAAGCGCCGCAAGATGCTGGACTATCTGATGAGAACCGACATCGAGCGCTATCGTGCCCTGATCGCAAAGCTGGGTATCCGCAAGTAAGCAAACACGCGCGGGGAAGGGGCGTCCTTCCCCGCGCTTTTTCGCATACGCTTTCCCTGTGGATTTGCCTGGATGATTTCCGCACAGTGAAGTTTTAGCAAAGGGAGCTTTTACCGCCTTTTTAGCCTTTGCTTTTGCCGCCGCGCGCGGCGGCAAAAGCAAGCGCTAAAACCGGCCTATGGAGCTCCCGGGACTACAAAGAAAGAAGGAGCAAGAGAGATGTCAACCATTATCAAACACAGAGAATTTCCCAATTACAAAACCTACAGCATGGATTTGGCTGGCCGCCCCCTGACACTGGAGGTGGGCAAGCTGGCCGAGCTGGCCAACGCCTCTGTTCTGGTGCGCTACGGCGACACGGTGGTGCTGGTGTGCGCCACGGCCTCGGCCAAGCCCCGGGACGGCATTGATTTCTTCCCCCTGAGCGTGGATTTTGAGGAGAAGATGTATTCCGTGGGCCGCATTCCCGGCAGCTTCCTGCGCCGTGAAGGCCGCCCCGGCGAGAAGGGCGTTTTGACTGCCCGCGTCATTGATCGCCCTATCCGCCCGCTGTTTCCCGGCGATTTCCGCAACGACGTGTCCATCATGGCCACGGTGATGAGCGTCGACCACGACTGCTCCCCCGAGATTGCAGCCCTGATCGGCACCAGCGCTGCCCTGGCGATTTCCGACATCCCCTGGAACGGCCCGGTGGGCGCGCTGAAGGTGGGCCTGGTGGACGGCGAACTGGTGCTCAACCCCAACAGCGAGCAGCGTAAAGTCAGCGACCTGGATGTCACGGTGGTGTCCACGGGCAAAAAGGTGGTTATGATTGAGGCCGGCGCCAATGAAGTGGATAACGACACCATGTTTGCGGCCATCAAACTGGCCCATGAGGAGAACCAGAAGCAGATTGACCTGATCAACCGGATGGTGGCCGAAGTGGGCAAGCCCAAGTTTGAATATCCCCATGCCGATTTCAACCAGGAGCTGTTTGACAAGATTGTCGAAGCCACCATGGACGAAGCCAAGGCCGCCATGGATACCGACGACAAGAATGTCCGCGAGGCGCGCTGGAACGTGCTGATGGATCACTGGCACGAGCTGTTTGAAGAAGAATATCCCGAGATGGACAAGTATCTCGACGAGATTACCTATAAATTCCAGAAGAAAATCGTCAAGGCATGGCTGCTGGAGGGCCACCGCGTGGACGGCCGCGCCAAGAACGAGATCCGTCCGCTGGCGGCTGAAGTGGGCGTGCTGCCCCGCGTCCACGGCTCGGGCCTGTTTACCCGCGGCCAGACCCAGGTGCTCAGCGCCTGCACGCTGGATACCCTGTCCGCGGCCCAGAAGCTGGACACGATCTGGGAAGAGGAGTCCAAGCGCTACATGCACCATTATAACTTCCCCGGCTACAGCGTGGGCGAGGCAAAGCCCGCCCGCAGCCCCGGCCGCCGCGAAATCGGCCACGGCGCCCTGGCAGAGCGCGCGCTGCTGCCTGTGCTTCCCTCGGTGGAGGAGTTCCCCTATGCCATCCGCGTGGTTTCCGAGGTGCTGAGCTCCAACGGCTCCACGTCCCAGGGTTCTATCTGCGGCTCCACGCTGGCGCTGATGGATGCCGGCGTGCCCATCAAGGCTCCGGTGGCGGGTATTTCCTGCGGTTTGATTCAGGATGATGACGGCTCTTTCACCACCTTTATCGATATCCAGGGCGTGGAGGATTTCCACGGCGAAATGGACTTCAAGGTGGGCGGCACCAAGAAGGGCATCACCGCTATTCAGATGGATTTGAAAAACGACGGCCTGACCATGGAGATTATCAAAGAGGCGCTGGACATCACTTATGATGCCCGCTGCGAGATTCTCGACCAGATTATGCTGCCTGTGATTGCCGAGCCGCGCAAGGAAGTGTCCAAATATGCGCCGAAGATGCTGACCATGCACATTGACCCCGACAAGATCCGCGAGGTCATCGGTTCCGGCGGCAAGGTGATTCAGAAAATCGTGGCCGACACCGGCGCGAAAATCGATATCGAGGACGACGGCTCCATTTTCATTTCCGCACCCAATCCGGAAAGCTGCGATGCAGCCAAGAAAGCGATTGACACGATTGTGTTTGTGCCGGAAGTGGGCAGCCTGTACTATGGCCGCGTGGTGCGCCTGATGCAGTTCGGCGCCTTCGTGGAGCTGGCGCCCGGCAAGGACGGTCTGGTGCATATCTCCAAGCTGGCCAACCACCGCGTGGAAAAGGTGGAGGACGTGTGCAAGATTGGCGATATGATGTGGGTCAAGGTGACCGACATCGATGAAAAGGGCCGCGTGAACCTTTCTCACAAGGATGCAATGAAGGAAATTGAAGCGAAGAAGGCTGCCGGGGAACCGATTCAGTAACAGATACAGAAAAGAATTTTGCAGGGGCGGGACACAGATACGGCGTCCCGCTCCTGCTGACAGGGAGGAAATGACATGATTTGGATCATTGGCGCAGCGCTGATCCTTGTGATTTTTGTGGCTGTGATCACCGGCGTGAAACGCAATGCCAGCAATGCCATTGCGCGCTTTGAGCTGCCGCTGGATTCGGACAAGGAATTTTTTGAAGATCCCGCCACAGGGAAACGCTATGACAAGAAGGCATATGAACAGTATCTGGACAGCCTGGGCCGGCATATGCAGGATGCGCAGCTGCGTGCACTGCTCAACCAGCGCAGTGAAAAAACCGATATTTGGAACCGGATGCTGTGCGATGCCCTGCGTGCGGAAATAGAGCGCCGCCTTGCCGAGCAGAACCGGGATGCAGATGAGGAAGACGAAAACCTGGAGGAAGAGGCGGACATCAATGATGAGATTGCGCCTTTCTTCTGGGTGGATCAGGAGACCGGCGCTTCTGTGGGCCTGGAGACGGGAAACTATCTGCAGGATGTGTTTGCAAGCCGCGCCGATGAGGGATTTACCGGAAGCGGTTACGACTGGAACAGCCTGGCTCGGGTTTTTATCCAGGAAGAAAAGAGCGGATTGCGCGGCAAGCTGCAATTCGATTCTCAGGAAGATCTGTTCAGCGTTTATTGCAAGAATACATCTGCTCTGGGAGAGTTTATCTATGCGTTCCGGGAAGCATGCGAGGACCACGACAAGATTTTGGATTTGTTCAGCCGGGCGAAAAAGCCGGAATGAACAACAGCATAACAGCCAGGGTATTCCGCAGGGAGGAAGGCTCTGGCTGTTTTTATCAGGCGGAGACTGACGCACGGAAAGGAATGTGCGCCGGCGTGAATCAAACGACAAGGAGGCAATGCATATGGAACCCATTGCGGCAATTTCCACAGCGCGGGGCGTGGCGGCAGCTGTTGGTGTGCTCCGCGTCAGCGGGGACGGCGCTGTAGCTGCGGCAGAGGCGGTGGTGCGGCGGCCCGGCGGCGCAAAACTGGCCGAGGCGCCGGCGCGCACGCTGGTGCGGTGCAGCTTATTGGACTGCACGGGGGCGGTGATTGACGACTGCCTGGCCGTGGTATTTCCGGCGCCCCACAGTTACACAGGCGAAGATGTCGTGGAATTGCAGTGCCATGGTTCTCCGGTGGTGTTGGAAGAGGGGTTGCGCGCACTGCTTGCCGCAGGGGCACGGCAGGCAAAGCCGGGGGAATTCACCAAGCGCGCGTTTCTCAATGGCCGAATGGATTTGACTGCCGCTGAGGCGGTGATTGATTTGATCGATGCGGAGACGGCGGAGGAGGCCCGCAATGCTGCGATGCAGGTAAACGGCGCACTGGCGCGGGCTGTGGGCGCCGTCTACGATATGCTGATGGATGTTGCCGCCCGGTTTTATGCCGTGGTGGATTACCCGGACGAGGACATTGCGCCCCTGCAGCGCACGGAGCTGGAAGCAGCCTTGGAGACCGGGGAGAAGACATTGCAGGCGCTGGTGGACACCACAGAGCGGGGCCGCATTTTGAAACGGGGGGTGCCCACGGTGATTGTGGGGCGGCCCAATGTGGGAAAATCTTCCCTGCTCAATGCCTTGCTGGGATTTGACCGGGCGATTGTGACCGATGTGGCCGGGACCACCCGGGACACGGTGGAAGAAAAGGTGCTGTGCGGCGGCGTGCTGCTGCGCCTGACCGATACGGCGGGCATTCGGGAGACGGAGGATGCCGTGGAGAAAATCGGTGTGGAACGCTCCCGCTCAGCGCTGGAACAGGCATCCTTGGTGCTGGCCGTGCTGGACAGCGCCGCAGAGGTGACATCGGAGGATCAGGCCCTGCTGCGCCAGGCGGCGAAGCAGGGGCGCTGGATTCTCGTTTGGTCCAAGCGGGATTTGACGGCGGGGCGGCCGCTGCCGGCAATGGATCGGGTTTTGGCTGATCTGGATCATCCGCCCGCCGCAGTGGTGGCGCTGTCCAATGTGACGGGCCAGGGGCTGGAGGACCTGGAGCGGGCCGTGGCGGCGCTGTATCCGGCCGGGGAAACGGCGGCGGGCACGGTGGTTACCAACAGCCGCCAAGGCGCAGCCATTGAACGGGCGCTGACGGCGGTGCGCTCGGCGCTCGGCGCCCTGCGCGGCGGGCTGACCCCCGACGCTGTGCTGACGGATGCCGAAGAGGCGCTGGATGCTTTGGGCGAGCTGACAGGCAAAACCATCCGTGAAGATTTGGTGGAAACGATTTTTTCCCGTTTTTGTGTGGGAAAATGAGAAAAAAGACGTCCATTTAGGCACCGCAACCAAAAGTTGCCCCCTGAGTTGGTTGCCGGCGAGGCAAAAAATCGCTATGCTGAGGGCAGCAAGAACGAAAGGGGACAGCGCTTATGAGCGAAGAAAAGGTATCGGCGGCACAGGTGGAACAGCCTCTGCCCGCCGGAACGGTGATTGCCCGCCGGCGCAAGGCCCTGGGCTTTTCCCAGGAGACGCTGGCGGAAAAACTGGATGTAAGCCGCCAGGCCGTGGCCAAATGGGAGAGCGGCCAGGCTTTTCCCACCGCCGAGCGGCTGGCAGAGCTGTGCCGGGTGCTGGAGGTGACGCCGGGGGAGCTGCTGGGCCTGGAAGAGCCGCAAAAGAAAAAGCGGCCCTGGGGGCTGATTGTATTTGCAGCCGGATTGATTTTGCTCTGGGGTGTGGGACTGCTTTTGCTGCCGGGAAATGGCGGAAGGACCATAACCCTCTGCTGGACGCTGCTGAATCTGAGCCTTTTGTGGGGGATTGGCTGGCTGCTGGCTTTGGCAGCCCGGGCCCTCTGGAAGTATGTGAGCCGCTGATGGGCAGCGCGGCAGGAAAGAACCGCCCCTGCACCGGGATTTTCCGGTGCAGGGGCGGTTTCTGCGGTCAGGAGGCGGTATCCGAGGCAGCCGTATTCGTGAAGAGCTGAATGGTATCTTCAAAACAGGAAAAGGGACCATCGCTGCCGTAGGGGAACGCTTGGTAGGACAGGGCAGAGCGCACAGGATACTGCACCCAGCCGTTCTGGTGGATGTACTGGAGCCAGTCGTAGAGAATCGAGTTCTCATTGCATTGGGATGCATCCATTGTATAGGTGAGATAACCGCGCTGGTTTTCACTGCGGGCGGGATAAGAAAATGCAGCGCGGATTTTGCTGGAGTGTATTTCCGATACCCCAAAGAAGGGGTCGTATTCCTCGAGTGTATCCACAGCAATGATCGCGTGATAAGGAGCGCAGTAAGTGGCGCCGCTGCTGTCATAGAGCACCTGGCCTGCAACATCGTTCTCCTGCAGGCGATCTTCGTCCAAAAGCTGCATGGCTTGCAGTTGGAGGGATTCCGTTCCGTAGAACGGAAGATCGCCGGCCCAGAAAAAGTGGTGAAAGATTTTGTAATGCGGCTCTTCCGCGCCGGGCAGCCGCACGGCGACGGTTGTGATTTGTAAATGTTTGGGCGGCACCGGGACGGCAAGCTCATTTGTTTCGGCGGAGCAATCGCTGGTGTGTACCCAGACCTGCTCTGCATCGGCGCACGCAGCCAGATCCTCCGGCGTGAGATCGGCCAGGACGCGTTGCGGGAATCCCAGCGCGGCCAGCCGGGCGCAGGCTGCCTGATCCGCAGAAGCGGCGCTCGGGGCGGGGGCCCAGTCCATGGCATAGCGGCTGCTGAAAAGATGGGCTCCGGCAAAGCCGGCCGCCAGCAGCACACACAACAGCAGGCACAGCATCCGGTCGGATAATTTCACAGATGCAGGGCGCACACAATAGCCGGCTTTCTCCATGTTGAACGAAAGACCGTAGATACTGCGCAGGATCAGATAATAGAGCACCAGAAGGGCAATGATACCGAACCAGCCCTGGTATTGCAGCAAAAACAGAGGGAACAGCAGCGCATACCAGAACAGCAGCGCCGCCGCGCCGCCTGCGCGAATGGGCTGGCCCGCCCGGCGCTGCAGGCCGCGCAGGCCCTGCCAGAAGCAAAACAGCTGGAGAAGCTGCACTGCATAAAAAAAGAGGCGGACAGAAAGCGGATTCCAGGGGAGAGCATAGAAAACTTCTCGGTACAAAGCGGCGTTTATCACCAAAAGGAAGCAGGTGCAGGCCAAGCGGAATGCGGCCAGCACAAAGCAGCCAGCCAGCCAGCCATTTTCCCGGCGCAGGGCACGAAAGCCCAGCATCAGCAGCACCAGCCCAATGGTGGGCAAAAGATATTGCAGATTCCAAAACTGCAGCGTAATGCTGGTGAGGGCCAGGCCCCAGAGAATTCGGTCCATAGCCCGGCGCCAGGGGGTAACACCCTGCGCAATTTCAGCTGGCGGCAGTTCCGGCAGGCTGGCCTGCAGCAGATGCTCCAAAGCGGCCTCTTCAGGGGGCGTGCAGCGGGGATCATGCATGGTGTTCACCTCCCATCCATTTGCGCAGCCGTTTTTTCAGACGATACAATTTCCCCTCCACAGCGCGCTCGGTTGTGCCCAGCTCGGCGGCGATCTGGGCGGTGGACTGCAGATAGTAATACTTGCGGTACAGCAGCTGTTTTTCACCGGGGCTCAGCCGCTGGAGCGCACGCTGCAGGGCTTCCTGCTGTTCTTTCAGCAATGCGGCGGCTTCCGGCGTGAGTTCCCGGGCGGGGATCTGGTCACTGAGGGCTTCTTCCCCGGCTGTGTGTCGGGCCTGTCTGGCGTGGTTCAAAGCGGCGTTGCGGCCCAAAGCGGTGAGCCAGGCGGTCCAGCTGCCGCGGCTGGGGTCATATGAACCGATGTTGTTCCAGACGCGCAGGGAAATTTCAGACAAACAATCCTCCTGATCCTTTTCATTGGGGAGGATAGGAGCGATGATATAACGCAGCAGAGGGGTGTAGTACTGAAGAAAGGCTTCTGCACCGTGTTCGTCGCGCTGTTTCATCAGACGGATGATCTCCTGCTCCTGCACGGCAGCTCCCTCCCCTCTCTGCAAAAAGATCTCTCTAATCTATTTTACACTGGAAAAGAAGAAAACCCACGGCAAAAAGAGAAATTTTTCCAATGTTCGACAGCGTCCCTCAGCAGACAGCATGTTATTTTCTTCATTGTATTATCTTGTGTTATGAATTGCATTTTGAGAAAAAGTATGATAAAATGCAAATATTATAAACGGGATTGCATTTTGAGGAGGAAGTTGCGATGGAAGAAATTCGCGATTTGAAGCAGCGGCTGCAGGAGCAGCGTCCGGCATCCTGGGAAAATCTTCCGGATATTCCGCTGTATATGGATCAGGTGCTGGCGCTGATGGGCCGCCAAACCATCCATTTCGGCGATGAAGATGCCCTGACGGCGGCTATGATCAATAATTACATCAAAGACGGCGTGGCGCCGCGGGCAGAGGGAAAACGCTACAATGCCACCCATTTGGCGTATTTGACCATGATCTGTGTGCTCAAGCAGGTGCTTTCGGTGAAGGATGTGGCCCTGCTGACCCGCCAGGGCATGGCCGAAGGCAGCGTGCAGGAGAATTATGACCGCTTCTGCGCGGAGCTGAGCAGCGCCCTCAATAGTGCTGCCGACCAGCTTCCGGAAGATTTGGCGGAGGATGAACTGGCCCAGACGGCCATGCACTTTGCATTGCTCAGCTATGCCTATGCCCTGGCTGGCCGCCGCATGACGGACATCCTGCGGGCAAGGGAGAACGGTGCACCGGAAGAGAAAAAGAGCCGGCACAGCCGAAAAAAGGCAGAAAAGCAGGACAGTGCAGCATCTGAGGAGGAATGAAGGCGCATGAAATGGCTGCAGCTTTGCATTGATACGGCCCGCGAAGGCCTGGAGCCGGTGGAACTGATGTTGTCCGCTCTGGGCATCGACGGCATTGAAATCGAAGATGAGGAAGATTTCAGGACCTTCCTGGAACGCAACGAAAAATACTGGGATTACGTGGATGAGGATTTGCTGCGGGAAAAGGCGGGCAAATGCCGCGTCAAGTTCTATCTGGAGGAGGATGAAACGGCCGCCGCCACGGTGGCGCAGGTGCGCCTGGCTATGGAGGAACTCAAACAATCCCACGGCAAGGCAGCGCTGGGCCCCATGATTCTCAGCATAAAGCGTGTAGAGGATGCAGATTGGGAAAATAACTGGAAGCAGTATTACCAGCCTATCGAAATTGGACAGCGGCTTTTGATTGTGCCCCAGTGGCTGGAAGTTGAAGCGGGGGACCGAATTCCCCTGATTCTCGACCCGGGGCTGGCTTTTGGCACGGGGGGGCATGCCACGACCCGCATGTGCCTTACTCAGCTGGACAAGCGGATTCGCGGGGGCGAGCGGGTGCTGGATTTGGGATGCGGCAGCGGTATTTTATCCATTGCCGCCCTGCGCCTGGGCGCGAGGGAAGCCTTTGCCTGTGATATCGATGAAAAAGCGGTGGATGTCGCTTATGAAAATGCGGCGCTCAATGGGATTGGAAAAGAGCGTTACACCGTGCGCGCCGGCGACCTGCTGGGTGACAAGAAGCTGCGTGCCGCAATCGGCGGCGGATATGATATTGTCTTAGCCAATATTGTGGCGGACGTTATTCTGGCCCTGGCGGGCACTGTGCGGGAGCTTTTGGCGGACAAGGGCATATTTCTGTGCTCCGGCATTATTGACACCCGTGCGGAGGAAGTGGCCGAGGGATTGAAAAAGGCGGGGCTGAAGATTGTGGAAACCTGCACGGAGGAAGGCTGGTATGCCTTTGCGGCGGAATAAAAACGCGAAAAAGGGAGGAGCAAGCAGTTCTGCTTGCTCCTCCCTTTGTATAACGAGTTTACCGCTCTTCGCGGAAATAGTTGTTTCCCAGATTTTCGGGAATGCGGCTGCCTTTGGTGCCGCGGATAGAGGCGACCAGGAGCACGATGGCGGTAATCACAAAGGGCAGCATATCAAAAAAGGCGATGGGGATGACGGCTGGCATATAGTATTTCAAAATGCGCAGCGCACCGAACAGGAAGCTGCCCAAAATGGCCATCTGAGGCTTCCAGGCGGCGAAAATGACCAGAGCCACGGCAATCCAGCCCAGACCGCCGACACAGTTGGAAATCCAGACGCCGCCATTGATGACCATGGAGCAATAAGCGCCGCCGATGCCGCAGATGCCGCCGCCCAGAAGGATATTGATATATTTCCATTTGGTGACCTGAATCGAGGCAGCGTCGGCCGCGGCAGGGTTTTCGCCAATGGCCTGGGTATTCAGGCCCGCTTTTGTGCGGAACAGATACCAGCCGCATACCAGGGCGATGGCGATGCCTACATAGGTAAAGGGGTCATAGTGGAATAGAAGCTGTCCCAGAACCGGGATGTCGGTCAAAACCGGAATCTGTACATTTCTCATTTGAGCAATCAGGTTTGCAGGCAGCTGCCAGGTGCTGCTTTCTGTCTGGCCGATCATATACACGCCGATGAAGTTGGAAAGGCCGATGCCGAAGATGGTCAGTGTCAGGCCGATGACATTCTGGTTGGCCATGAAACTGACGGTAAGCACGGCATAAATTAAGGCAGACAGCATACCGGCGGCAAAGGCAGCCAGCATGGCGGCAGCCAGATTGCCTGTGGCATAGCCGGCGGCAAAGCCCGCCACGGCGCCGATGGACATCATGCCCTCCACGCCGAGGTTCAGGTGGCCGACTTTTTCAGAGAGAATCTCGCCTACAGTGCCGAACAGGAGCGGCGTGCCTGCGCTGACAGCGGCGGCGATAAATGCCATAATAATCATCATGCGTTGTCAGCCTCCTTTCCCGGCACAGCCGGTGTTTCCTTCAGAGCGGGACGCTTTTCTTTGTGGCCCCGGAATACGATTTTATAACGGATGAAGAATTCCATGGCCATGATGAAAAACAGGATGATGCCCTGCAACACTTCGGCGCAGTCGGTGGACAGCCCATAGGAGGACTGCACAACGCTGGAGCCTTTGACCAGGATGCTGAAGGCGGCGGAGATGAGCAGCGAAACATAGGGGTTGAGCTGGGCGAGCCAGGCGATGATGATGCCGGTGAAGCCCACGCCGCCGGCCACGCCGGTGCTCAGGGTGATGTCGGAGCCGGTGGCCTGCACCATGCCGGCGATACCGGCGATACCGCCGGAGAGGAACATGGTGCGCAGCACCACGCGCTTGACGTTGATGCCGGCATAGCGGGCTGTGTCGCGGCTTTCGCCGACCACGCCGATTTCATAGCCGTGCTTGGTTTTGTTCAGGTAAATCGAAACCAGCACCACCAGCACCAGCATGATGATCCAGCCGGCGTGCACGCCGAATACCTTATCCAGCATGGCGTTGGCGTCGAAACGGGCGATTTTGTTGAAGCCGGCGGCCTCAGGGTCGCGCCAGGGACCATCGCGCAGAAAAGCGACGATATACAGGGCAATGTAATTGAGCATCAGGGTGAACAGCGTTTCATTGGTGCCCCATTTTTCGTGGCAGACGGCGGGAATCAAGCCCCAGAGACCGCCGCCGATAAAGCCGGCGATAAACATGACGGCCAGCAGCAGAAAATGGGGCATACCGCTGCAGAACAGGGCAAAAAAGGAGGCGAATACGGCGCCCATAATCAGCTGGCCTTCGCCGCCGATATTCCAGAATTTCATTTTGAAGGCCAGAGTGACGCCCAGGGCGGAGATGCACATGGGAATGCAGAATTTTACTGTGGACTGGATGGCCATGGGGGAGCGGAAGCAGCCGGAAATAATGGCCCCGTAAATTTCAAAGGGGTTATAGCCGATGCAGGCGATGAACAGGCCGCCTACGACCAGTGCGAGCAATACGGCCAAAACGCGCAGGCCGATGCTTTGCCCCCTGGAGAGTTCGGCGTGTTTGACCACGCGCAGCAGCGGCTCTTTTTTCTTAGCATCCATATTCCATGACCTCCTCTGCGCGCTCGCCGGTCATCATCAGGCCGATTTGTTCCTTGGTGACGGCAGCTGCATCCACAACGCCGGTGATTTTACCGTGGCACAGCACGGCAATCCGGTCGCACAGCTGCAGCAGCACATCCAGATCCTCACCGATATACACCACGGCGACGCCTTTTTTCTTCTGCTCATTGAGCAGGTCATAAACCAGGTAGCTGGAGTTGATATCCAACCCACGGACGGGATAGGCGGTGATGAGCAAATCCGGATTGGACTCAATTTCGCGGCCCAGCAGCACTTTCTGCACATTGCCGCCGGACATCATGCGCACAGGCATTTCCACGCCGGCAGTGACAATGCCCAGTTCCTGAATCAGGGATTCTGCCATTTTTCTGGCAGGGGCGCGGTCCACAAAGGGGCCTTTGCTGTGGGTATAGGTTTTCAGAAGCATATTGTCCGTCATGCCCATGCCGGCGACCAGCCCCATGCCCAGGCGGTCTTCCGGCACAAAACTCATGGAAATGCCCAGGTCAATCAGTTCACGGGGCGTTTTGCCTGCCAGGTTTTCTTTTTTATAAAGAATTGCGCCCTGGGTGGGCGGAATCAGGCCGGCGATCACTTCGCAGAGTTCTTTCTGCCCGCTTCCGGCTATGCCGGCCACTCCCAGGATTTCACCGGAGCGGATTGTGAAGGAAATGTCGTCCAGAGCGACGCTGCCGTCCTTGCGGTGAACGGTCAGGTCCACCAGTTTCAGAATATCTTCCGGATCCTGAGGCCGGGGACGGTCAATCTCCAGAGTGACGGCGTGCCCCACCATCAGCTCAGTCAGTTTGGAGACATCCACCTCCGGCGTGTTGACAGTGCCGTAACTTTTTCCCTTGCGCAGGATGGTTACCCGGTCGGAAATGGAGAGCACTTCGTTGAGTTTATGCGTAATGATGATGACGGCACAGCCATTTTTGCGCATCTGCCGCAAAATGGAAAAAAGCTTGTCTGTTTCCTGCGGCGTCAGAACGGCGGTAGGCTCATCCAGAATCAGGATCCGAGCGCCGCGGTAGAGCACCTTGAGGATTTCCACCGTTTGCTTTTCTGAGACGCTCATGGCGTGGACAGGTTTGTCCGGATCCGTTTCCAGACCGTATTTTTCACACAGATCCGTCACCTTTTGCCGCAGCACCTTGGCAGGCAGTTTTTTGCCTGCTGTGCCCAGCTCGATGTTTTCCATGGCGGAAAATACATTGACCAGCTTGAAATGCTGGTGAATCATGCCGATGCCCAGGTTTTGCGCATCCAGCGGACTTTGGATGGAAGCGGCTTTGCCATCCACATAGATGGTGCCGCCATCCGGGTGATAAATGCCGGAAATCATGTTCATCAGCGTTGTTTTGCCGCTGCCGTTTTCTCCCAGCAGGGCAAGAATCTCACCATAGCGGACGTCCAGGTCAATCTGATCATTGGCCACAACGCTGCCGAATATCTTGGTGATTTTTTCACAGCGGATGGCCTGTGCGGTTTCAGCCATAGCGTTCCCCCATCTCTTTTTTTAATAGGCATGGCGCCTTTGCGGCGGGCCGATGCGGCGCATTGCTTGGCAAAGGGGAAATGCGCGGTTTTCTCCTTTGCCAAACAGTGCGCGGAACGACCGAAAAGAGGGCGGCCCGTGGTTCAGCCGCCCTCTTTTCCGGTCAGCCGTCTCAGCTGACGACGACGTTCTTGTAATATGCGGTGATAGCAGAATAATTGCTGCCGTCTACTTCCATTGTAGTGCCGTCATTGCACTCCATCACACCGTTGCAGCCAATGGTATTGCCGTTGGCATCAACATAGGTGCCGGTAAACACATCGAAGGAGCCGTCCAAAATGGCGGCGCGGGCAATATCGATGGCTTCCTGAGTGCCTTCTGCCGCTTCAGAGGAGAGGGCGGTGATATCCAGCAGACCATCGGCCATAGAGCCGTAATAATTTTCCACATGGACGCCGGGAGTCCAAGTGCCGTCAATGATGTTCTGTACGGCCTGGGTATAATAGGCACCCCAGTTCCACATAACGCTGGTCAGGACACTGTCGCCGACTTCAGAGGTCATGTCGGAGTTGTAGCCGATGCCCCAAACGCCGCTGTCGCGGGCTGCGATCTGGGGGTTGTTGGTATCGCAGTGCTGGGCAATCACATCGCAGCCGCTGTCGATCAGGGCCTGTGCTGCCTGGCTTTCACCTTCGGGATCATACCAGGAATTGGTGACCTTCACATAAACCTGCGCATCGGGGTTCACAGAGGCAACGCCCATAGCGAAAGCATCAATACCGGAAGTGCACTCGCCGTTTTCGATGCCCATGGCGCTGACATAACCGATCTTGTTGGTCTCGGTCTTCATGCCGGCAGCGATGCCGGAAAGATAACGGGCCTGATAAATGCGGCCGAAATAGTTGTTGAAGTTGGTGCCGTTGGATTTGTAGCCGGTGCCATGGGAGAAGAATACATTGGGATATTCAGCTGCCAGAGCCTCGCAGGTATCCATATAACCCCAGGAGGTGGCAAAGATGATGTTGCAGCCTTCCTCCACGCATTCTCTGATAGCGTTGTCAATTGCGGTGCTGTCGTTATCATCAATATTGTTTTTGCGGACAATCTGATCATCGCTCAATCCCAGGTTTTCCTGCATGGCGACAATACCCTGATCGTGGGTATATGAGTAGCCGGAGCCGGTGGCGGGATCGCCGATGTGGATGACGCCGACCTTGATATCCTCCACAGGGATGCCGGCGCCATTGCCCTCTTCGCTGCTGGAGCCCTGATTGTTGCCGCCGTTGCCGCAGCCGGCAAACAGCATGGTCATCAGAGCAAGAGAGCAAACCAAAGCAAGCATTCTTTTCATGTCTGAACTTCCTCCAAAAAATAAAATCTATTATGACGCCCACAGGGCGTTATAATGCAGCAGGCAGATTCATTGAGAAGGCAGCCTTTCTTTACTGGGGGCGGAATTCGATATGACCGGAAGCATCCATTGCCTCGACAATGGCGAGAGATTCTACGCGCAATCCCCGCTTGCGCAGCAATTGACCGCCCTCCTGAAACCCTTTTTCAATGGCGATGCCGGCGCCCACTACAGTGGCACCGGCCTGCTGGCAGATATCCAGCAGACCAAGCAGTGCGTTTCCTTTGGCCAGGAAATCGTCAATCAGCAGGATGCGGTCGTTTTCATTCAAGTATTTTTTGGATATACGAATGTCATATACTTTATTGTGAGTAAAAGAAGCTACCGAGCTGGTATAAATGTCGCCGTCAAGATTTTTGCTCTCAGATTTTTTGGCGAAGACTACGGGCACATGAAAGTATTGCGCGGCAATA
The DNA here is from genome assembly GCA_904420565.1 of Candidatus Pseudoscillospira faecavium. Classification (GTDB taxonomy): domain Bacteria; phylum Bacillota; class Clostridia; order Oscillospirales; family Oscillospiraceae; genus Pseudoscillospira; species Pseudoscillospira faecavium. Next base: position 5,770 of record CAJFVV010000001.1, on the reverse strand, counting down.
CAGGCGATGCCGATACCGGAAGCCTCGATGGTAACGATTTTTGTAACGTCTTCGTCTCCGAAAAGCCGGAAAAATTCCTTCCCCATTTCGTTGAACAGGTCGATGTCCATCTGGTGGTTTAAAAAACCATCGACTTTCAGCACATTTCCTGCGCGGACAACGCCGTCTTTCAAAATCCGTTCTTCCATCAACTGCATAACAGGAAGCTCCCTCTCTCTTCGTTCTTGTGAAATGTCGATTGTAAAACGTTAGCAAATAGATAAATTCATTATATCTGTTTGTAAAATTTTTTCAACAGAAAAATGGGAAAAAACACCATTTACAGCGAAGGGAAGCACTTTTCCGCGAAATGCACAAAAGCCGCAGACCTTTTGTCTGCGGCTTTTGACAGTCTGGCAAAAAGAGGCATGGTCATTGTGCGGCATTGTCTGTTTGGACTGGCGCCTGCGGCGTTTCCGCAGGTGTCTGAGCAGACTCCTGCTCCTGGCCGGAAGGCGTTTCCTGAGCCGGCTGGGAAGGTGTCTCGGGTTCCTCTGTCGGTTTTGGTGTGGTCGGCGTTTCTGCTTTCTCGGGACCGACCAGAATAATTTGGTTGCGGGATTTGTAGGTGCTGTTAGCTTCCAGGGTCCGGCTGATCAGGTTGCCGTCCTTGTCGTATACGCAGCGGTAAGTGGCTACTTTATAGCCGGTGTAGCCGTTTTGCTCCTGGCGCCGTTCGCCGGGAGCCAAACTGCTGTCTTCCTGCTCCACGGTCTGATAGGGTGTTGTGGACAGAATATTATATTCCATCTTTACGCTGTTCCCGGTGACATTGGTGCCGTAGATGGTGCAGGTGGCCTGGCCGCCGGAGTATGTAACCACCAGTTTAATGGGGTAGTCAGTATTATTTCTGAATTTGAAATCCGGGCCGCCCCAGCTGACGGTGGCGTCCATGCCGTAAGGAATATAGCCGGGGTAAAACATATGGTTGGTGCGCGCCACAATTTCCAGGTTGGCACGCAGCGTGGCCAGGTATACGGTGGAGGAAATCTGGCAGATGCCGCCGCCGTATTCCTGCACGGTTTTGCCGCCCACATAGGCGCCGGCGGTGCGGTAGCCGTTGGCGGCGGTGCGCTGGCCCAGCGTTTCATTATAGGAAAATGTTTCGCCGGGATTCAGAACGACGCCGTTGCAGGATTGAGCGGCCAGAGCCACATTATGCTTGCGGTTGGCGGTGCCGCTGACCGATGTGGTGCAGCTGCCGAGCTTATCCCGGAACAGATTGGCACTCATTTCCTCTTTGGTGATTTTGGGCTTTGTCACGGTAATTGGCACGGAAAAAGTTTCCCCGGCTGCAGCCTCGTCCATCAATGTCTGCGCCTGGACAGGGTCAAAATCTACACCGGTATTGCCGTCTTTGACGGTACCGGTCGTTTTGTCATAGTAAGCATTGGATGCTTCACAATGTGCATCACCGTAGATTTCCTCCATAGTGACGGAAACGGGAGCTTTTTCTGTGAGCGTGCACTGAATTTCGCCGAGGTCGTATTGGCTGAGAGCGCCTTCCACTGCCTGCAGCAATGCATCCTGGTCAATGACATAACCGCTCTTGGGCTTGGTGACGACCATGGTGTTTTCTTCGATCCGCCAGGAACATTCTGTGACAGGGATATCGGCCTGGGCGGCGATCTTTGCAATTTCTGAGCGGATTGTGCTGCGGTTGAATGACAACTCCGGCGCTATGGCGTGCCCGAACAGCAGTCCCTTGGCATAAGCAAGGCCGCTGGTGAAGAAGTTGCCGCTGCGCCCATTTTCATAGGCGGCATCCGCAGCCTGGGCCGGAGAGGCGGTGAGCTCCAGATTGGACAAAGACAGCTCGAAAACACCGCCGGCGTTTTCTGCGTCGGCTTCACCTGGCTGGACAACAATGGGAATTGTCTGGCTGGAAAGAGCTTCAGGCAGCTGGGCTGAGAGCACGTCCAACGCTTCGCTGCGGCTCATGCCGCCCACCTGAACGCCTGCTACAGAAGTGCGGGGATAAATGGTGTTGGTGGCGGCGGCCAGCACGCAGGGCAGCAATAAAATTACAATGACTGCGGCTGCAGCAATCGCTGTGATTATGATACCTTTGCGGCGCCTGGCTGCCGCAGCATCCGGCAGCGTTGCCTCATGTTCCTTTTTCATGGCACTGATACTCCTCTTATTTATCACAAAATGCATCAGAATGCACCTTGGCAGAACAAGCAAGGGTGCAGTAAACTGGGATTATTGTAGCATATTCGGGGAAATGAAGCGTTACAAAGCCATTACAAATGCATTTCAAAACGGAAAAGGCGCTGCTGCCGGCGGAGAAACGGTTCTTTTGCCAAATTTTGCGCTTTGACGGTTGACTTGCCCGGAGACAGAAGATAGAATAGAACTGATATTTTGCCAAGAGAGAAGATGGCCAAAGGCTGTTTTGCACTATGATGTGATATATGTGGAGGGAGTACTGATTATGTCTGTCAAGTATATTTTTGTCACCGGCGGCGTGGTTTCCGGCCTGGGCAAGGGCATTACCGCTGCGTCGCTGGGGCGCCTGCTCAAGCAGCGCGGGCTGCGGGTGACCATCCAGAAATTTGATCCCTATTTGAACGTGGATCCCGGCACCATGAGCCCCTATCAGCACGGCGAGGTATTCGTGACGGACGACGGCGCGGAAACCGATCTGGATTTGGGGCATTATGAGCGTTTTACGGATGAAAGCCTGACACGGAATTCCTCGGTGTCTTCCGGACAGATTTACTGGACGGTTTTAAACCGGGAGCGCACCGGCGACTATTTGGGCCGCACTGTGCAGGTTATCCCGCATATTACCAATGAAATCAAAAACCGGGTGTATTCTGTCAGCGAAAATACAGATGTGGTCATTACCGAAATTGGCGGCACTGTGGGCGACATTGAATCCCAGCCGTTTCTGGAGGCGATCCGCCAGGTAGCGGCGGAGGTGGGCCGGCAGGATGTGATGTTTATCCATGTATCTCTGATTGTTTCCATTCCCGGCAGCGGAGAACTCAAGAGCAAGCCTACCCAGCATTCCTGCAAAGAGCTTTTGAGCATCGGCATTCAGCCTGATGTGATTATGTGCCGCTGTGACGAGGAGATCCCTCAGGACATTATTGACAAGATCGCGCTGTTCTGCAATATTCCAAAAGAAAATGCAATTCCCAACCAGACGGCGCCGATCCTTTATGAAGTGCCGCTGATGCTGGAAAAAGCCGGTCTGGCCAAGGTTGTGTGCAAGCGTCTGGGGCTGCCGGAAGTGGAACCGGATCTGACAGAATGGGAAAATATGGTGCAGCGGGCCAAAAATGTCAGCGGTAAAGTGCACATCGCGTTGGTGGGTAAATATACGGCGCTGCACGATGCCTATTTGAGTGTGGTTGAGGCACTGACCCACGGCGGCATTGAAAACGACATCAGTGTGGAGATCCAGTGGGTGGATTCTGAGCGGGTGACGGATCAGAACGCGGCGGAAATACTGGGCAGTGCGGACGGTATTATTGTTCCCGGCGGTTTTGGTGACCGCGGCATTGAAGGAATGATTTCCTCGGCCCGCTATGCCAGAGAAAACCGTGTGCCCTATTTCGGTATTTGCCTGGGCATGCAGATGGCGGTGATTGAATTTGCACGCCATATGTGTCAGTTGGAAGGGGCTCATTCCAGCGAGCTGGCACCCGACACCAAGTATCCTGTGATTGATATTATGCCTGAGCAGGTAGCGGTGACCACCAAGGGCGGTACGATGCGCCTGGGCGCCTATCCCTGCGTACTGGAAGAGGATTCCCGGGTATATGGGATTTACGGCAGCAAAGAAATCAGCGAACGGCACCGCCACCGTTATGAGTTCAACAATGAATTCCGCCAGGTGCTGACGGAAAATGGCTTGCGCCTGAGCGGTTTGTCGCCCAACGGCCGATTGGTGGAAATTGTGGAAGTGCCGGACCATCCCTGGTATGTGGGGGTGCAGTTCCATCCGGAACTGAAATCCCGGCCCAACCATGCCCACCCGCTGTTCCGCGATTTTATCCGTGCAGCCAAGGAAAAGGCAGGAAAGTGAAAATCGTTTGGCCCGGGATCGCGTGGAAATGCGCTCCCGGGCTATTTACCGCACTGTGCGGAAAAGGAGGTGTCTGCATGCGCCTGACAGCGCTCAAATGGATTTTGGTTATACTGTGTGCAGGGGTGCTTGCAGGCTGCACCGCGGTGCCGGAAGAAACGGTGGCTTACAGTGAAGAAAGTGTATATGCATTTCTGGAGGAGGCGGTCCTGGCGGAGAAAGACCGTGCGGTCATCTGGTTTGAAGACGGCGATGAAGGCCTCACCGCAGATACTGTGGATGCAGTGCTGCGTCAAGCACTGCATGAGGATGGGCTGCTGAGTTATTATGTTTCCGAGTACGCATGGGGAACCAGAGCGGCGGGGCCGGGGATTGTGCGCTTGGAGGTGGAATTCACCTATGATGCCGACAGTCTCAGATTTGATGCTATTGCGCAGGTTGAAACGCCGGAAGAGGCGGTGCATGCGGTGATAGGAACACTGCAGGAGGACGTGTTTGCCTTGGCGCTGCGCATTCCGGAAGGAGGATGGGACGCTGAGGAGGTGGCACAGACAATATCTGTTGCGGTGGATAACGCCTGCTGTGCCAGCACGCTTTCCTGCACCTATGTTTTGGCCCCGGCGGAGAATACTGGACGGCAGCTGCTGGTGCTGCGCTGTGAGCCCACGGTGGGCGAAGCGGACTACAGCACCTATCAAAACGCTTTGGAAGCCCGGGCGGACAGCCTGGCCGAGGAGATTCTTGCCCAGGGGTATACAGAAGAGACGGATTTATACCGGGCGGCCCATGACGCCGTATTGGCGGAAGCAGAGTATGACACTGCTATGGCGCGCACCATTGCACAGGGAGACGTGACGGGAGCAGAGATGGGACCGGACTATACGGCCTATGGAGCGTTGGTGACGGGATCGACGGTTTGCTATGGCTATGCAGCGGCCTATAAGCTGCTGTGCGACCGGCTGGGGCTGCCCTGCTGGACCGTAGCGGGAAGCGCATGGGGGGAAGCGCATCAATGGAATCTGGTGCGCGTGGACGGAACAACCTATCTTGTGGACTGCACCTGGGACGATGCATTGGGTGCAGGGCAGTATGCATATTTTCTCCGACCGGCAGATCTCGCATCCCATCGGGCGGAGGAGGGGTGGATTTACAGCTGGTGAGCGGTGCGGCGGCAGGGAAATGCTTCCTGTGCCGGCTGAACAAAACTGCATTCTGCCGGAGCAGAAAGGGCAATGTATGAAAAGTGGGCTGCGCCTGCGGCACAGCCCACTGCTTTTTTTCGATAAAACTTCTTATGCCTTGTGATCCACGGAATACATATACTGGATCAGGTCCACGACCTTGTTGGAATAACCAGCTTCGTTGTCGTACCAGGCAACCAGTTTGACGAATTTATCCGTCAGAGCAATACCAGCCTTGGCATCGAATACAGAGGTGCAGGTTTCGCCAATGAAGTCGCTGGAGACCACATCTTCGTCGGTGTAGCCCAGGATGCCCTTCAGTTCACCTTCGGAAGCCTTTTTCATGGCGGCACAGATCTCATCATAGGTGGCGGGATTCTTCAGCTGCACTGTCAGGTCCACTACGGAGACATCCAGCGTGGGAACGCGCATGGACATACCGGTCAGCTTGCCGTTCAGTTCGGGGATGACCTTGCCCACGGCTTTTGCTGCGCCGGTGGAGGAGGGGATG